>JANLXZ010000207.1:0-6359 GCA_031365375.1 Hyphomicrobiaceae bacterium
GGACACCGGCTGGCCATTCGATTACCGTCGCGCCCGCCCGCCGTGACTTACGCGCCTTCGCCATTAAACATCGCCTTGGTCCGAGGGATTTGCGCGTTTCAATACCATCGCAAGATCGTACACGCGGGTCTTCGCCACGCCAAGTCTCTCGGCAACCAAACGCACCGCGTCACGGGTCGTCGCTGTTTCGAGCGCGATGGAAAGCGCCTGCCAGATTGCGTCGTCAGAAATTTCCGTGGCGCTCGGTGGCGCGACTATAATTGCGATCTCCCCGCGCAGTGCAGTTCCCGCCAGCGCTTTCGCCACGTCGACAAGTGAGCCGCGCCGCACGTCTTCATGCAGCTTGGTCAACTCACGCGTAATCGCACATTGCCTGTCCCCGAGCACCGCTGCCATGTCGGCCAGCGCTTCAGCGACCCGGGTAGGCGCTTCGTAGAAAACCAATGATGCCGGCACCGAAGCGAGGTCTTTCAGTCGAGCTCGCCGCTGTCCGCTCTTTGATGGCAGGAAGCCTGCGAACATAAAGCAGTCGGTCGGTAAGCCAGCAATGGTGAGGGCTGCGATCGCTGCGCATGCACCCGGCAACGCGTAAACAGCATGGCCCGCCGCGATCACATCGCGCACCAGTTTGTAGCCGGGATCGGAAATCAAAGGGGTGCCGGCATCGCTGATTAGAGCAACTCTCTCGCCGGCATTGAGGCGCTCTATGATACGGGGCCGCTCCCGCTCGGCGTTGTGTTCATGGTAGGCAGCGAGTTTAGCGTCGAGCCCGAAGTGCGTAATCAGCGAGCGACTGTGCCTCGTGTCCTCACAGTAGACCACATCGGCCGCCGCCAATACGCAAAGGGCCCTGATTGTTATGTCGCCCAGATTGCCGATCGGAGTAGCGACAATGTGCAGGCCAGTCTCCAACGGACGAGCCGAAATCCGCGTAAATTCCGCTTTGACGTGCTCGATGAGCCGCGGTGCTGTATCCGAAAATTGGTGCATCGCGTTGTCCAAAAAATCTCGACGGCAATTTGGCTGCCAGCTGGCGTGAAACGGACCAGTACGTCAGATCCTGCGCTTTGTCGCGTATGTGATTGTTCCGATGATTTCGCCAAGCGTTTCGCGGCGTAAATAAATCCCAAACGACGAGCCGACGCCATGCTCAAGCCGGCAAGGGAATTCGATGAGCGAGAAATGTTCGCGGACGAGCTGGCTAAACAACCTCAGTGCTAGTCGTCCATTATGCACCGGCCTGACTGATCACTAGGCCGCGACTTCACTTGCAACCAACAGGTCTAACCGACCAACTTCGGATCTTCACGATCATGAGCGTGATCAACTGCTTTTAAGAATGAGTGATCTAATCGCCCACTATCTAAAATCACCTTTTGCGAATGGACCGTGAGCACTGAATTCTTGGCAATCGTAAAATCGCCAGCATTCTCCACATAAATAACAACCGTATGTTTCGTAAAGTCTCGGACGACGCCGACAGCGTCGCCACCGTCCGAGATAAACGCTTTATAGCCGATTTGCATCTCTTCGTGCATTATGGCCACCAATTAGCGACGGTGTATTATCCGATCGTCGACTTTTTCAGGCTTTGCACATAGGGGGCTAATTTCTCCCATGCAGGCATCAAGCTGGCTTTGGGATCAATATTAGCAACTGAATCCATAACCCGCTCAAATGAGGACATGAGCGACCCCCTGCTCGTATCTGGCATAGAACTCTTCAATCGATCGAGCGTATGGCTCAACTCAGCCCTTGCCGAATCTAACCCCCAATCTCGACCCCAATCTCGGTTTAGCAAACCTCGCGATCGTGAGGGCTTAGGCACCAAAATTATGGCCAACGTGGCGCCGAGAATTGTGGCAATTGCCAACGCAGCGAGGGGCTGCGCCCGAATGAACCCTCGAGCACCCTCCAAACCCTCTGCCGTTTCACGAACTGCGAAATCCTTCGTCTGGATGGCTTTATCTTCGACGATGCGAGCAAATTCCGTGGCGACTGCCGCCAATTCCGCTTTCAATTCATCTATCTGACTCGTCTTAGCAGTGTCGCCAGGCGTCTCGGGGACTTTAGCATACAGTTCTACGGGACTTGCCATTGAAAGCTCCTTCGCGACCATCAGTCGAATGTGAGTGGCAAACGCCAAAACGCGAGATCGGTTCCAATTAAACCATTCCCACGGAACTATTTTTGCCGCTGTCAGTTGACGGGACACTGATACCCTAGACGCAATGGAGAATCCAATGGTTGCCACCCCAGGAAACTATGAGCCTAAGTCTGCGAACGAGCCCAGGAGCTCATCCTTGGGTAGCTCCACTACTTCAGATCGTGTCGGCGACGATGTAGGAAAATTGAAGAACGATATTGCGAACCTTGCGGACTCGGTTCGGAAACTGGCTAGCGAAAAAGTTGGAACAACCGCGGAAGACGTTCAGGTGAAAGCGCAAGAAAAACTTGGCGAACTCGAATCGATGATTAGACGTAATCCGAGCCAGTCAGCTCTCGTAGCGGCGGGCATTGGCTTTGTAATGGGCCTTATTCTCACGCGTTGAAAGTAGCTGACCGGTAACCTGGATTCATAGGAGAAAATAATGGCGACGAATGATCGTTTTGGCTCGGCAGGTTCGGGTCAGAAAACTACCACAGCAGAATCCTTGAGCAGCACAGCCTCGTCCGCACTTTCGAGCGCCGGCGATCAGATCTCCGATGTCGCTGGTCAAGCTCAAGTGGTGGCTCAAGAACAGCTTGATAAGCTTTCCGCATCCATTCGCAAAAATCCAATCCAGTCGGCAGGGATAGCCGCTGGGATCGGATTTATGCTCGCCTTGCTCGCTCGGAAGTAACCTGAATGCTGAGGAGCGGACATGATTGGCGATCTATTTCGTTACGCTGCCAATCGCGCGACGCACGGTGTTGTAGAGAACGTCACGCGTAAGGCGTCGTGGGGTGGTCTAGCTGTCATCATGCTGTTGATCGGCGTAATCTTCGGTGTGTTGATGGCGTTCTGGCTGTTAGAGGCGAGCTACGGCGCTCCAGCAGCCGGTGGCATTATAGCCGCTGTATGTATAATCATCGGCGTCGGCTGCCTTATGATGCCGAAATTTCTCGAATGGAGTGAGCGCCAGCCGCCATCGACCGAATCGACTTCCGCAGAAGTTGTTTCTGCTGTGAAGGAGGAGATGTCAGACGTGGTAGACTATTTCGGCCCAGTGAAAGTTTTAGGTACGGCTTTTATGCTTGGTTTTAGTGTGGCCAAGAGAATTAAGTCGTAGCTACCGAAAAATTTTATCCGTTTGCTCGTGTACCAAGTAAAGGCAGAAAAAATAGGGGTTCTCACGAGCCCCTATTTTTCCTTGTTATCCGGAAGCGGTGAGGCCGGCCTTTCTCTCCCACTACGAGCGGCCGTCACAACGCCTTTTGTTTGCGACCATAATTTCCCCCAAGACCATGTCCGAGATGCTCCCCTTACTCGGCGCAGCAAATGAGCCCTGGTCGCGTCGGGAAGCAAAAGGGTCAATTTTTTCCACAGACCCTCTACATTGAATTCGATTTTTTGAGAATCCAAGCAGACCGGGATTAACGCCTCCGCTGGAAGTCCGATTTCGCTCGCTACCAAATCGGTGACTTCCCGTATTGAGCGTACTTTTTCGATCGACATGTCCGTGAGGTCGTACGGCGGCGACCAATCGCGGGTAGGCTTGAGTTGATCGATGTGAGTGATCACCCCCAGCATCGGAGGTTGGCGGCGATCAGGTTTTTCCGCGAAGTGGGCACGGATCGCATCGAGCGCGACACGATCCAGGTGACGATCCGCCCGATTTGCGTTCATGACCCACAAAATTAAGTCTGCCGATCCTGCTTCTTCGACAATACGATCGATCACTTTTTGATCTGAGGCGCCCGGACTATCGATAAGCAGAAGGTTCGGCGGCGGATCTCGAGTGAGAACGTAAGCGGCAAATCCCTGAGTAACCGGGAGGACATCGACGGCCGCGTTCAGTTTTTGCATTAGCGCGTTTATCAAGCTTGATTTGCCGGCGCTCACCTGACCGGCAATCAAAATACGGATCGGCTCTGAGATCATCGGCGCTTTGAGGTCGCGCTCTGTTTCGCGGGAGACGTGCTTATCCAGATCTTCCGTCGAAACCCGCAAGCGTCCGCCGTATAAATCGATCGCGGCACGCCCAACTTCGCGCACATAACCTTTTGTCAGACGGGAAGCTAATTCGTCACGCAAGCCTGAATAGAGGCGCTTGGTCAATCGCTCACGCGCCTCGCTGGTGGCTGCCGTGATCGGGTTTAAAACCCTGATTACCCGCCATAGATCATAAACTTGTTCAGCAACGTCTATTGCAGAGCGAAACCGATAGAACTTCATAACTTGTCCAACCGTCAACCTCTCGCCGAGTGGAATGTTGTCAACGACGAATGGTCGGAGCTCCCGACTGATGCGCTCAATCAATGCTAGCGCCTCGGGCACTGTGAAACGCCACAACGGTTCATCATCTTGCGGATGCATACTCCGAGCGACTGCCTCGATCGTTTGCAGACCCAGATCCAAGAACGCATCTCGGCTGACCAGCTTACCCGGATCGGCCGAGTTTGCTATGCGCTCCACGGCCTCCCAGGCACGCCCCTCTAACGGAGTGTCTCCACCAGCCGCACCGACATGAACCGATGGGTCCAATGCTGCAGCTGGCTCCACATCCCTCACGAACCAGCGTTCGGCGAGATAGCTGACGATCGCCAGGGCCAGCGCGGCGATCACCCAATACAGCAAATAACCACGCTCCCAGAGCCAAAGGGAACCTAACGGGATCAAAGAAAAAGCGGGTAGAAGGAGAGCTAAAAAAATCATTGCTGAGCGAAGATAAACGACAGCCTTGCGCTCACGCTTCATGTTTTTTTATTCCGTTCCGTATTGTTCACCGCGCGCTCATGGGCAAGTTGAAACGCTTGTTTGAGCGCATTGCGGTAAATGATCTGAATGCCTGTCGGATCGCTTCGGCCCAGGCGATTATCGCCCATAAAATGACACGCCGCTTTCCCAATCGCAAACGTCGTCGCGAAACTGGTGGCTGATGCGGCGGCGGCGCCAGCGGTTTGACCGTAAATCGGTACGAGCTTGGCCAATTCACGGATGCCAAAAGTCGCCAAGGCGCGCGCGATTACTCCGGTCCCCAGGCATGTGGCGAAGGCAGCTGCACTGCTCCGGTTCCATGGAACGCCATAAATACCAGCGAGATCGTGAAGCATCTTTGCCTGCACACCTGGTACTGCGATAGCACCCGCAAACGGCACGACGCCACTTGCTGCTGCCGTCAATGAATAGCGTACGATTCGTGGGTGTGCAGTCGCCGACATCGCATCGTTGGCCGCTGCAATAGTTTCTCGAAGAGATGCCGCAATGCTGAGAGGAGCTACGGTTTCTAATGCGGACACGAGAGCGCTCAAGCCGTAATCGATTGGCCAGAAGCCATCCTCTTTGAGTGTGAAATCAACCGGCACGAAAACGGGCGGTGTATTTCCTGGAAGACCTGCGAACAACTTCCGTTGGAATGAAAGACTGCGTTGCAATTGCTCGGGGACGCCAGTTCCACTGAACGCAGCATCGAGACCCTCAAATGGGTATGGCATCGGATGTGACGCATTAGCCGCGTATCCCTGATGCAGGGTCGTCTGAGCCACTAGGATCGGCCAATCAGGTTTTCGCTCCCTGATCAAGCGCGCGACCGCAATAATCGCATCCTGCTGCAAGTCCATTGCCTTCATTACAATGAGCAGAAGATGCGATCTTTGTTCGCAAAATGTCATGTCCGCAGCGGGATCATAATCAACTTCGCCCAACCCGCGCGTATCAAGGAATCGGATCAACGGGACGTTCGCTGGGAAATCAAAAATCTCGGCCGTCTTAGTGGTAGCCTTGAAGCCTTTTCCAATCTCTAGATTCGAGCATCCGGTCAACGTCCGGATGATCGACGTCTTGCCAGACTGGACCTTCCCAAGTAGCCAAACAACCGGCGCCTTCCCATTCAACAGATCGAAGTGATCGGCATCGCCAATTTTATCATCGCTCGTCGAATTGTCCGCCAAATCTAAACCCCCTGGGGAGTCACGGTGGCCCGCGCGGGTGCTGGAGATACAGCGGCAACATTCTTACCTTGGGCGGCACCACCGTTATTCGGCAACAACCTCGCTGATTTATTGCTGTCCTGTTGATCAATAATTGACAGCGCCTCACGAAATGACGAGGCAAAAAGATCGCCCCCGGCTTGAGATTTAATGCGATCGAATTCTGGATCACTCGAGGTAAATCCCCACAAACAAACCATCACCTGCGCTCCCGGGCAGCGGCGACG
>JANLXZ010000074.1:0-2096 GCA_031365375.1 Hyphomicrobiaceae bacterium
CTGAAAGCGGCGGCGCGCGCGCGCGGTGCCGACATCATCGATTTGGGCATGGGCAATCCGGATATGCCGACGCCGCAGCATATCGTCGATAAGTTGATCGAGACGATCAACAAACCGCGCACGCATCGTTACTCGGCGTCCAAAGGTATTACGGGGCTGCGTCGCGCGCAGGCTGCCTATTACGCGCGCAGGTTCGGGGTGACGCTCAATCCCGACACGGAGATTGTCGCGACGCTCGGGTCGAAAGAGGGTTTCGCCAACATGGCCCAGGCGATCACCGCGCCGGGTGATGTCGTCCTGGTGCCGAACCCGACGTACCCGATCCATGCGTTCGGCTTCATCATCGCCGGCGCCACCATCCGTCAGCTACCGGCGAGCAATGGAGAAGATTTCTTTCG
Organism: Hyphomicrobiaceae bacterium; assembly: GCA_031365375.1. Classification (GTDB taxonomy): domain Bacteria; phylum Pseudomonadota; class Alphaproteobacteria; order Rhizobiales; family Hyphomicrobiaceae; genus JAKFWF01. The sequence goes on from JANLXZ010000074.1 coordinate 399, forward strand.
CGCCATCGAACACGCCGTCCGCCACTCCATTCCAAAGCCGATCGCGGTGGTGATTTCATTTCCATCCAACCCGACCGCCATGGTTGCCGATTTGGCTTTCTACCAAGACGCCGTTGCTCTTTGCAAAAAGCTCAACCTCATCATTTTGTCCGACATCGCTTACGCGGAACTTTATTATGACGGCCAGCCACCGCCCTCTATCCTGCAAGTACCCGGCGCCAGAGACATCAGCGTCGAATTCACATCGCTATCCAAGACCTACAACATGCCGGGCTGGCGCATTGGTTTTGCCGTCGGCAACGATCGGCTGATCGGAGCACTCGCACGGGTCAAATCATATTTGGACTATGGCGCGTTCACGCCAATCCAGGTCGCCGCCGCTGCAGCGCTCAACGGCCCGCAAGAGTGCGTCGATGAAATCAGGGCGCTCTACAAACACCGCCGCGACATTCTGGTCGAAAGCTTCGGCCGGGCCGGTTTCCCCGTGCCAGCGCCACCCGCGACAATGTTCTGTTGGGCGCCTGTGCCCGAGCCCTATAAACACCTAGGCTCGGTCGAATTCACAAAACTTCTCATCGAAAAGGCAGACGTTGCGGTGTCACCCGGTGTCGGGTTTGGCGAATACGGCGAAGGCTTCATTCGCATCGCGCTCGTCGAAAACGAGCAGCGCATTCGCCAAGCTGCCCGCTCGATCAAGAAGTTTCTCGCTGAAAAGCCCGAACCGTTGCATAACGTCACCCCGATCACAGAACGCGCCAGCCGGTAAACAATCCTCCCATGAAAGAGCCTTTAAGACTAGGCATCGCAGGTCTCGGCACCGTTGGCGGTGGCCTGCTGCAATTGCTGGAAACGCACGGCAACTGGCTCGGCGAAGTTGCCGGTCGTCCGTTCGAAGTGACGGGCGTTGCCGCCAAATCGCAGGCCGAACAGCGCGGACCCGTGGCGCTCAAGGCGAAGTTTTTCGCCGATCCGCTGGAACTGGCGCGCGATCCATCCATCGACGTTTTCATCGAACTTATCGGTGGCGCTGGCGGTATCGCTAAAGCATCCGTCGAAGCGGCATTGAAAGCCGGCAAGCACGTCGTCACCGCCAACAAAGCGCTGTTGGCCCATCACGGCTTCGAACTGGCGCAGCTGGCCGAACAGCACCGGGTGGCGTTGAATTTCGAAGCGGCTGTCGCTGGCGGCATCCCGGTCATCAAGACGTTACGGGAGTCGCTCGGCGCCAATGAAGTGCCGCGCGTTTACGGCATTTTGAACGGCACGTGCAATTATATCCTGACCAAGATGCAGACCGAGAAGCGCACCTTTTCGGATGTGCTGAAAGAAGCGCAGGATAAAGGTTATGCCGAAGCCGATCCGACATTCGACATCGGCGGCTTCGATACCGCCCACAAGCTCGCGATTTTGACGAGCCTGGCGTTCAGCACGCGCGTTGCGCTCGATCAGATCCACATCGAAGGCATCGAGAGCATCACGGCGGCCGATATCGAAGCGGCCGACAGCCTGGGCTATCGCATCAAGTTGTTGGGTGTTGCCGCGCAAACCGAACACGGCATCCTGGCGCGCGTGTCGCCGGCGCTCGTCTACAAGGATAGCGCCATAGCGGAAGTCTCAGGCGTCACCAACGCGGTGGCGCTCGACGGCGACTTCTCCGGCAACATTCTGCTTGTCGGCGCGGGCGCTGGCGGTCGCGCC
>JANLXZ010000236.1:0-2399 GCA_031365375.1 Hyphomicrobiaceae bacterium
CGTCAGCGCCTCGACCTGGTCGTGCGTGACGTACACAGTCGTCACACCGAGGTCGGACTGCAGTTTCGAGATCTCCGCGCGCGTCTGCACGCGCAGCTTGGCATCGAGGTTCGAGAGCGGCTCGTCCATCAAGAACGCCGCCGGCTGACGCACGATCGCCCGACCCATCGCCACCCGCTGGCGCTGGCCGCCGGACAGTTGAGCCGGCTTGCGATCGAGGAATGGACCGATCTCCAGCATGCGGGCAGCCTCGGCAACGCGCAATTCGATCGTAGCTTTATCGACGCCGCGATTGCGCAGCCCGTAGGCCATGTTGTCGTAGACGCTCATGTGCGGATAGAGCGCGTAGTTCTGGAACACCATCGCGATGTCGCGGTCGGCGGGCTCGATGTCGTTGACCACACGGCCGCCAATCGAGATCGTGCCACGGGAGATTGTCTCCAGACCGGCGATCATCCGCAGCAGCGTCGACTTCCCGCAGCCCGATGGCCCGAGCAGCACAGTGAACGAGCCATCCGGAATGGTGAGGGAAATCCCCTTCACTGCTTCCACGCCGCCAGCGTAGACCTTCGCGACCTGATCGAGCGTTACCGATGCCATTGACGCTACTTCTCCGTCTCGACTAAGCCTTTGACGAACCAACGTTGCATCAGGACGACCACCATTACCGGCGGCAGCATCGCGAGCATGGCGGTGGCCATCACGACATTCCATTCGGTGAGCGCGTCGGCGGTCACGATCATCTTCTTGATGCCGATGACGACCGTCTGCATGTCGTCGCGGGTGGTAATCAGCAGCGGCCACAAATATTGGTTCCAGCCGTAAATGAAGAGGATCACGAATAGCGCTGCGATGTTCGTCACGGAGAGCGGCAGCAGTGTATCCTTGAAAAATTTCCAGGGTCCCGCACCGTCCAGCTTCGACGCCTCGATCAGTTCATCAGGGATGGTCATGAAGAACTGGCGGAAAAATAGCGTAGCTGTGGCCGAGGCGATCAGCGGGATCGTCAGTCCTGCATAGGTGTCGAGCAGCCCCAGATCCGCAACGATCTTATAGGTTGGATAGATGCGCACCTCGACGGGCAACATCAGCGTCATGAAGATCAGCCAGAATGCCGTCATACGAAATGGAAACTTAAAATAGACCACCGCATAGGCCGATAGGATCGAAATCGCGATCTTGCCGAAGGCGATGATGCCGGCCATCAACATGCTGTTCATCAGCATCTGCCACACCGGCTGGCGCGTTGTCCCGCTGGTGCCGATGAACAGTGCTTTGTAATAGGTCTCAAAAAATAAAGGGCCGGGCGTTACGGGCATTCGCCCATTGGCGATCAAGTCCTGCGGGTGCGTCGAGCCGACGAAGCAAAGATAGACCGGGAACGCGATGATCGCGATGCCAACGATCAGGATCGCGTGCGGCACAAAGTTGCGCCAAAAGCCTTGATGCTCAACCATGAACGTACCCGCTCGCAAGATGGAACGAGGTACTATGGGTAGGTTGCGGCCAGCCCCCTCGCGCGACCCAACTACCATGGGAGATTTGTGCCGCGCTGGGTCGCGCGAAGCGCGTGGCCCAGCCTACGGTGGGCGTATATGATGACAACACGACCATCAGTAAGTCACCTTGCGTTCGATGAAGCGGAACTGAATAGCGGTCATGGCGACCACCATGAACATCAAGATTACCGACTGGGCGGCCGACGAGCCGAGATCGCCGCCAAGGCGGCCATCGGAATAAACCTTGTACACGAGCGTCTCGGTGGCCTTTGCCGGTCCGCCCGACGTGACGGCGTCGATAATGCCGAAGGTATCGAAGAAGACGTAGACAATGTTGACGACGAGCAAGAAGAATGCGGTCGGCGACAACAGCGGGAATGTGATGGTCCAGAACCGGCGGGTGGGCGAAGCGCCGTCAATCGCGGCCGCCTCATAGACGGCGCGCGGGATCGCCGCTAGACCTGCCAAGAAGAACAGAAAATTGTAGCTGATCTGTTTCCAAACCGAGGCCATAACGACAAGCGTCATTGCATGTGTGCCGTTGAGCAGAGGGTTCCAGTCAACACCGAGGCCTCTAATGAAGCGCGCCACGAGACCGAGCGACGGTTGGAACATGAATAGCCACAGCACACCGGCAACGGCTGGAGCCACGGCATAGGGCCAGATCAGCAGTGTCTTGTAGACCCGCGCGCCTTTGATCGCTTTATCGGCCTGCACTGCCAGAATCAGCGCAAGCCCAAGGGAGAGTGTGGTTACGGCCGCCGCAAAAAATAATGTCGTGCCGATCGTCCGATAGTACTCGGGTTGCTGCAGCAGCTCGCGATAATTTTCAAACCAAACGAAGTCGGTCTTCAGGCCAAATGCGTCTTGGAGCAGGAAGGATTGCCAAACCGCCTGGCT
>JANLXZ010000272.1:0-5405 GCA_031365375.1 Hyphomicrobiaceae bacterium
GACGAGCCACTCTCTAACCTCGACGCGAAACTACGCGTGCAGATGCGGCTCGAGATCCGGCGCTTGCACAACCGGTTAAAGGCGACGTCGATCTTCGTTACCCACGATCAAGTGGAGGCGATGACCCTTGCCGACATCGTCGTGGTCATGAATGGCGGTCGCATTGAGCAGACCGGTACACCGCTCGACGTCTACCGGCATCCATCCTCGAAGTTCGTCGCGACCTTCATCGGTTCGCCAGCAATGAACCTCGTGCCAGGCAAGATCGTGGAAAAGGGCGTGGTCGAGTGCGACGGCGGCGGGCGGTTCCCCTATGACGCGAAGGCGTTCAACGGCGCGACAGGTCAAGCGGTCGACATCGGTGTGCGCCCGGAGGACATTACGCTCGCCCCGCCGGGCGCGCCGCACACCTCATCTCTCAGCCGCGAGTTCGTCGAGGAGCTTGGCGCGACGCGACTGATCCACGGCCTCGTCGGCGGCAGATCCGCGATGGTGATGTCGCTGCCCTCGGCCACCGCAGGCCTTGGCAACGACACCCTCACGATCGCGGCGCCGGCATCGGCCGTGCATCTGTTCGACCAGTCAACGGGGGTCAACATGCGAAGCTAGAAAGCTAAGCTTGCGCCTGCTGAAGTCTTTTCTTGTTGCGCATTGGATCAATTTGCTTGGCCGTCCCATTGCCGCCGCCAGTGCAGTTCTCATTGCAACTCTCGACAGCAATTGATGTGTGGGGCAAAAGACGCGCAGATGGCGGGGCTGAAACAGTTCGCTTACCGTTTACCGCAATTAGACATTCAGCAAACAGATCCAGTGTATAGGCGCGGAACTCGGCGCAGTTTGGTTTGGGTCGGTCGGGATCCTCGAACATGATGTCGCGCATCAAGTCATAGGCGACGGCTTCCTGGCAGGCTTGCTCGGCCATCAAAATTGGCTCCTGGCTCAACGCAGCACCACCTCATTTATAAAAACGGAATGCGACCGGCAGGCACGCGCCCGCGCTACGATCAAAATCGGTGAAAATTCAACCCAGCGGTTTTGTGGAATCGGCGACGCTCGGCTTGGCATCATTTTGCTTGAAGTGCAGCGTGAGGACACCGTTCTTCAGCTCCGAACATTCGACATGCGCCACGAACGGATCCGTCGCTTCGATGTCGGCCGCCTCCGCACATTCAGACACATTCGTGAACGGCTTCACATGCACACCGTTGTCGCCATTCGGCAGCGCCAACATTGTGATCATGACGATGATGTTGAGATCCATGGCGTGATCCCTCCGTACAGGGTGAGCTTCAGTGAGCGGCAGGATCGCTCTGGTTCACGCAAGACTGACTGCTGTCGGTGTCAGTTGAACTGCTGACTGGATCGCTTGCCGTCGCCCGCCGGCCGCGAATCACTTTTGACTTTGCTCAACCACTCGGCACTTGAAAAATGGCAGGAATCGGATGGAGTTAGGCTCGATCGATTGATATGGGAGGCGACAGCCGCCGCTAAATCTCAGGGGTCCAGTGATCTAGCAATGCGGAAGCCGACCATGTCGTTTTGGCTGCTGACGGTGAAGCCCGTGCGAAACGCCGAGCGTAGATCTCGAGGGGAATCGTACCATGCGCCCCCTCGAACGACACGACGGTCGCACTCGCCAGTCGGCCGGCTCTGGCCATTTCCAGGATTGCCTTCGTGGTTGTCGTTCCAACAATCCTCAGTCCACTCCCACACGTTCCCGTGCACCTGGAACAACCCCCACGGATTTGCCTGATAGTTATCGACCGGCATCGTTCGACGTGGATAATCGCCTTTTTCGCCGCCGCCTTCGTAGGGCTCGCCCGCGCTATTATAATTGGCTTGCGTGGACATGATCGACGAGCCCCACCAGAACGGCGTCGTCGTTCCGGCCCGCGTTGCGTACTCGCGCTCTGTTTCTGAAAGCAACCGATAGTGCCGGCCTGTCAACAGCGATAGCCAGGCGATGTAAGATCGAGCCTGATCCCAGTCGACATTGATGGCGGGGCGCCGATTGCGCCCCCAACCTTGATCACTCGGAATGTAGCCGTTACAGCCACCGCTCGAGACGCATGCGTCCCATTCGTCGAACGTCACGGCAAACTTTCCAACAGCGAATGGTCGAGCGAGGGTCACTTCGATTTGTGGGGTTTCGGTGCCCTCTTTCCAATTCTCACGTTCAGGCTCAGTGCCAGGCGATCCCATCAAAAATACGCCCGTCGGCACCACCACCATCTCCGGACACACCGACGGACAATCGCGGAAACTCGTGCCTGATCCTGCCTGCATGACCAATGCCGGGTCTTTGGAGAGCACCGGTCGGGAATTTGCTGGTTGCGAGGTGGCGGCGGGCGACCATGTCGTTAGCCCCAATTGATGCGCAATCGCGACGCTGACAAAGATCAGAATTCCCGTCACGAACACGAAGCGCGCCATCGCCGGCAACCTCTTTCACGCGAGCCGAAGTCGCTCAGTATGTTTCGACATGATACCGGCCTCCGGTCCGCATCACCGGCTTCAACCCGGCCCAATCGAGGCCGTTTTGGCGGCAGACATCGGCGAGCGCTTCGTCGACGCCAGCCTCCATGCCTTTCAATCCGCAAATGAAGATGTGGGTGGCGCCCGATCGTAGCAACTCGCCGACGCACGTACTCTCAGCCCGCATCCGATCCTGTACATATTCCTTCGGCCGATCTGGCACGCGCGAATAGACGAGATGCTTTTCCAGTACCGTCTCCGGCACCTTCTGCAATGGGCCAAAGTAGGGCAATTCCTCTGGTGTTCGCGCGCCAAAGAACATCAACAGGCGCCCGGTCGCACCCGGCATCGCGCGACGGCGACGCTCCGTAAATGCGCGGAAAGGAGCTGAACCAGTGCCAGTGCAGATCATGATAATGTTTGCCGACGGATCGTTCGGCATCAAGAATGTTGCGCCGAATGGGCCGGTGATTTGCACCTTGTCGCCCTTCTTCAAGTCGCAAAGATAGTTCGACGCCACGCCGGCTGCCGACCTTTTTACGGTCAGAGCAATGTTGTTCCCATTGGGTTTCTCGCCATCACGCGCCGAAGCAACCGTGTAAAGGCGTACGTCGTGGGCTCGTCCGTCATGTCGTGATCCAGGAACCAGAATGCCGATCGACTGTCCTTCGAGGATTGGAACCACCCCCTCCCCGAAATGCAAAACGATATGCCGGACATCGCTGTCGCAGCTTGCGGCTGTGAGCCGATAGTTGCCCTGCACAATCGCGCTCGCAGGCTTGGCGCGGGTGAATAGATTGACCGATGGCTTGGCGGCTGAGACCGGTGCGACCGGTTTCCCGCCTGAACCTTTGTGAGCCTCCGCCAGAAGGCTCGCCACCTCGTCCTCGATGGCTTCCATTGCGGATGCCGTCGTTGCGTCTTCGAATACTTCCTGTCTCGGTAAATCCTGCCAGGAGAACTGCTCTTCTAGACTGTAGGTGGATTTCACCACGCGCCAATTGTCGATCGCCCCGGTGGGACACGGCGAGATGCAGTCCATGCAATAGTTGCACTTCTCGGCATCGACGACATAGTTGTTATCGTCATGCGTTACGGCATCGATCGTGCACGTTTCCTCGCACGTGTTGCACCGGATACAGATCTCTGGGTCAATCAGATGCTGCTTTTTGAGGCCTACGTCGGCCGAGGCTATGTCTATGCTCAATGCGCTCTGGGCTCCCGCCGCGAAATCATGCACTATTGTGCATGTATCCTGCGAGAAAATCCAGCGCATTCGAAGACAAGCGGTGCGTTAGACCGCGTCCGCGCCGGATCTTCGAAAGTTGAATACCTTCCCGTTGGACGTTTGAGCTAGATCGGCCAACTCGAGAAACAACGGAGCGATCTCATCCGGTGTCGCCAACGTCAGCGGATCTTCACCGGGAAAAGCTTTGGCCCGCATCGCGGTCCGGATCGGACCAGGATTGATGATATTGACGCGAATTGGGGTCGTCTCGATCTCGTGCGCATAAGTCTTGACGAGAGCTTCGAGGCCTGCCTTCGAAACGGCATAGGGTCCCCAATACGCGTTTTTCGCTGCGGCAGCTCCCGACGACACGAAGATCGCACGCCCCGCATCGCTACGCCGCAACAGCGGATCGAGCGTTCGGATAAGCCGCCAGTTCGAATTGAGGTTGATCTCCATCACATCCGACCACGAAGCGTTGGTGATATGGGCGAGTGGCGATAACGGCCCCAGAATACCAGCGTTAGCGACCAGAATATCGAGCTTCCCCCAACGCTCAAATACGCTGGGACCAAGTGCATCGACTTGATCGGGCTTGCGCATGTCCATACGAACGAGCGTCGCCGTGCCGCCTCGCGCGCGCACTTCGTCATCGACCTCTTCCAACGCTCCGGTCGTGCGGGCAACGATGATGACGTGCGCACCGGCATTGGCCAAGGCCAGCGTCACGGCACGGCCGATGCCACGAGATGCGCCGGTAACCAGCGCGATGCGGCCAGCGAAACGTTTGGTACCTGTCGGTTCTGTCGTCATTATCTCAATCAACTGGTTGACGGAAAGCGACCCTCGATCGGATATTGTGGATCGTTGAAGCCGGGCGTCGAGGCGTGGCCGGTCGTCACCAGCTTATTCACCAGGGCCTCATCCTCCGCGGTCCACTTGTAGGCTTTGTAATCAATATAGCCCGTCCATTGTTCGAATGTGCGCGGCCCGGCGATCACCGACGACAAGGCGCGATTGTTGAGAACCCATTGCACTGCAAAATGGATCAGCGAGCCGCCGCGCGCGGACACGTGCTGGCTAAGTTCCTGCGCTATCTTCATGCTTTCCGGACGCCACTCGGTTTCCATCATCCGCTTATCGGCACGGCCGGCGCGCGTCTCCGGATCGGCGTTGCTGCCAGGCACGTATTTCGCAGTGAGTATCCCGCGCGCAATCGGGCTGTAGGATGCGACGCCCAGACCATAATGATGCGCCGCCGCCAGCAGCTCGACTTCCGGCTGACGGTTCAGCAAATTATAGTAGGGCTGAAGTGCGACCGGTTGCGGTACGCTTTGGATACGGCACTGATGCACGATCTCTGGAATGTGCCAGGCGCGCACGTTCGAGATGCCCCAAGCACCAATTTTACCGGCACGTATGAGGTCACCCATGGACGACACGACATCGTCCCACTGCACGTTCGGATCGACCTTATGGGTATAGTAGAGATCGATGTAATCGGTTCCCAGGCGAGCGAGGCTGATATCGATCGCGCGCATGATCCAACGCCTCGATAGGCCGCCGCCTATGACCTTGCCAGTATCATCCTTGATGGGATTGGCGAGTTTTGTGGCCAAAATCCAATTGTTCCGGTTGCTCTTGATCGCACGGCCGACCACCGCCTCGGAGCGACCCTCGGTATAAACATCGGCTGTGTCGA
>JANLXZ010000323.1:0-2101 GCA_031365375.1 Hyphomicrobiaceae bacterium
CCAGATTCCAGTGGACAAAATCATAGTCGTTGAACTGGCCCAAGTCACGGCAGGTCCTCGGTATTGTTGTCGTTGGCCGCTTTTCGTGCGCCCAGTTCCTCGCGCGCGATCTGTCGGCCAATGGCCTGAGCGATCGTGCGAACATGTTGTACAACGTCGACGATCTCGACGCCGGTCGCGTCATTTGCGGCCACGAGCGTTCCGCTTGACGGATCGCACTGATCGCGAGGAGGCGTCTCATCTGGGTGCATGATCATGATCATTCCAAAGCTTCAGTACCGTCCGAAGTTTCGGCCGTGTCGTGCGCAAAACGCAATGGGGAAACGCGGGAAAAGCTAGGAACTCGAAGGAACGGCAGCGAGTTTCCCGTGGGTGGTCATCCATCACGTGCGCAATCAGCTCTCAACCAACATGCGTTGCAATCGGCACTTCGCTTTATGCTCCATGGGCCGCCGTGTTGGGAACGATGTATCGCGGTGAATGGCATGTATGGGAGTGCAATAGCGTGCAGGTGATGCGCCGCACGAAAGCACTGGTACAATTGAGATCAGAAGGGATGTCGGGCTCCGACAGAAACCCACGCCATCCCCACGGAGCCGTCGGCGCTCGCTCGCCCGTCAGGCGAGCGACGACGGCGCAGTGGGGTGGTCATCCCCATGGTGAGTCAGAGTGAGCGAGCCAGCGCAAAGATCTCTAACGTGGTCCCGGGTTTCGCTTGTGATTTGTTAGCGCGCGCTGACTGTGCCGCCGTTGTCCTGCGCCAGCGGGCGTAACCCTCGAGGGCCGAGACCTGCCCTTCGCGGGGCTCGGTCGTGCCGCTCACCTTCGAGCGGCTCGATAGCACGCGGTCGCGGCCGCCTTCCGGCCGCGAGGCGCCCAGCGGCCAACAAAGCTTCGAGTAGCGGGATTTTCCGATATCGGCTTTTTGGAAAGTGTTACCAGTCGATGTTGAGCGCGAGACGCGATTGAGCTGGTGCTACCTCTCACCTGTTGACGCTTCATTCATCGCTTCGCTTCCTGTATTGCTCACATCTCGACACAGCGCGACCACCCTGGGACGATAGAACTGAAGATCAAAGAAAGCGGAGCACATCGATGGAGCCCTGGCCGCAAATTCCACCGGACGCAATCGCTTGGTTTCGCGGCGTATTCGCAGAAGCGAACCGGCAGGTTACCCAAAGGTTGGTCAACGTTCCAAACATACGTGAGACGTCATTGGATGACGGGTTGATTGAATGTTTGATCCCAGACACCGCGCCATTATTGCTTCCGTCTGGCGCGATAGTCCGAATGGACACGCACAACATAGGAGGCCTGCGTCGAATGGGTTGGCCGCTGTGGGATGGCCCATCCCCACGCCGGTGGGAGACCGCCGATATCGCGATTTTGGTTTTTGTCTATCGCAACGAGAAGCTGGTTGCCAAGAAAATTGGGCTGCTGCAATTAAAGAGACTGTATCCAGAAAACCATGATGTTGAGGACGACGACCAAATTGCTTTTATGTACGACATGAACGCATTCCTTCGGAAGGACAGTACCCTGGCCATTGGCGCACTGCATAGAGAATTCAAGTTCAATGACGGATGTATCTATGGTGCGCTGGCAGCGGGCAGCGACCAGACTGCCTCGATCGATAAGTTGAACGAGAAATTCGGGCCTATCGTCTATTACCTTCTGTACAATCCTCACATCATGCCGCTCACCGTCACGTATCCGGTGCGTGAACGTCTCAACGTCGAGGCACCGGTCATTGGATGCCGTGTATTCGAGGCCGAAAGTGTTCATAGGATGCTTGGTAGCCTCGGGAAGCACGCTGCGCCGTCATATCAGGCAATGCAAGCGGCTGGCGAGAACTCCAACTGGCAGCTTGAGGTTTGGGCCGCAGATCTTCTTTTGAGCTGCAAGGTTGGTCAACAATTCGACGACACGCGCGATTCGGAGGTTCGCTACCTACTGGAGCGGAGATCTGGGCCAATTGGGGCGGCGCTAGCCGTGTCGATCGTATTGCCTTAGGCGGGCGAATATCTGGTGATGGTTCATCAACCGAAGCTACAAGGAGAGCGCAGAGAGCTGTGCTGCGCGTCGCCAGCGGGCCCCTTTC
>JANLXZ010000362.1:0-1903 GCA_031365375.1 Hyphomicrobiaceae bacterium
GCAGATGCTGTTCGAGATCACGACTCTCGTGGCCATGGCGCGGGTGGCGAAAGGCAAGTAGGCATGAGCGGCACAGTATTACGTGCGATCGGCATCATCAGCGGCACCTCGATGGACGGTATCGATGTGGCTTTGGTCGAAACGGATGGCGTTGCCCACGTCAAACCAGGACCATCAAAAACCTATCCGTACGCCGCGGCCCTCTCCAGCGAACTGCGCGCACTGATCGCCAATCAAACCCTCGCGCGCAAAGGCGATCACGACGATCTCGAACGCGCCGTCTCATTCGCCCATGCCGCCGCCTGCCAGCAGTTCATGCGCGACCATGCCATCGAACGCGAAAGCGTCGATCTGATCGGTCTGCACGGCCAAACTATTTGCCATAGGCCTGACGAGAACTACACGCGCCAGCTTGGCCTCGCCTCCCTGGTCGCGGCCGAGACCGGCATCGATACGGTGTACCGGTTCCGTCACGCGGATGTCGCGGCAGGCGGCCAGGGTGCGCCGTTCGCACCGGTCTATCATCAAGCCCTTGTTGCAAGGCTCGATCACCCTGTGATGGTCCTGAACCTCGGCGGCGTCGCCAACATCACCTACGTCGATGGCGAGACGCTGATCGCATTCGACACCGGCCCCGCCAGCGCCCTGATCGACGACTTCGTACAGCGCCGATGCAACATTGCCTTCGACCAGGACGGTGTTCTTGCCGCATCCGGCACAGCCGATGAACCACTGGTCCGCTTGCTGATGTCCGACCCCTATTTCCGTAAACCCGCGCCGAAATCGCTCGACCGCAACGATTTTCACGCCAGCGCCAAAGCCGTCGAAAGGCTAGGCGACGCGGATGGCGCCGCGACCCTCACCGCCTTCACCGTGCAGGCTATCGCAGCCGCCCTCGATCACGTGCCAAACCCACCCCGCCGCTGGCTCGTCTGCGGTGGCGGCCGGCATAACGCCGCGATCATGGCTGCGCTCGCGGTGCGCCTCGGCTGTCCGGTCGAACCGGTCGAGGTCATCGGCCACGATGGCGACGGGCTCGAAGCCCAGTTGTTCGGTTACCTCGCCGTTCGCTCGGTCAAGGGACTGCCGCTGAGTTTTCCCGGGACAACCGGAGTTCCAGTGCCGTTGACCGGTGGCGATTTGATCCGTGCCCCGGGTAACGATTAGCGTGGGCGACGATTAACGGCACCACGCAGTGTGCAGTGCACAATCGAAAGACTCGGTTGCCGTTGCGCGCGCGATGCCGATAATGGCGATGATATCCCCCGCAGCCTGAGGTCATGCCATGTCTGAACAACTCTACCCCGTTGCCCCCGAGTGGTCCGCCCGCGCCCATGCCGACGCCAAGACCTACGACGCCATGTACCAGCGCTCGGTCGATGACCCGCAAGGCTTCTGGGGCGAGCATGGCAAACGGCTGGATTGGATCAAGCCCTACACCAAGGTCAAGAACACGACGTTCGGCCCGCCCGATGTCTCGATCAAATGGTTCGAGGACGGCACGCTCAACGTCGCCGCCAACTGCATCGACCGGCATCTGGCCACGCGCGCCGATCAGGTCGCGATCATCTGGGAGGGCGACGACCCGACCCAGAGCGAGACCATCACCTACCGCCAGCTGCACGAGCGCGTGTGCAAGTTCGCCAACGTGCTCAAAGCCAACGGCGTCAAGAAGGGCGACTGCGTCACCATCTATCTGCCGATGATCCCGGAGGCGGCCTATGCGATGCTCGCCTGTGCACGCATCGGCGCGATGCATTCGATCGTGTTCGGCGGCTTCTCGCCCGACAGCCTCGCGACCCGCGTTGACGATGCGTCTTCCAGATTTGTCATCACCGCCGACGAAGGGCTGCGCGGCGGCAAACCGGTTCCACTGAAGACGAATTGCGATGCGGCGCTGGCC
>JANLXZ010000426.1:0-4449 GCA_031365375.1 Hyphomicrobiaceae bacterium
TATCAGAACTCGACTTGGGTCGTGGCCGTTGCTAAATGCGGCGCCGAGGACGGTCACCACATGTTCGGCTGCTCGGCGATCGTCGATCCCGACGGGCACATCGTCGCCGAAACCAAAACCGAGGACGACGAAGTCATCGTCCATGCCTGTGATCTAGATGCCACGCGGTTCGGCAAGGCGACAATCTTTGACTTCGCTCGCCATCGCCGCGTCGAACACTACGGCCGCATCACCTCTCAAATCGGCGTTATCCTGCCACCGGAGTAGAATACACCATGGCCGACCTGGAATTCGACTTCACGCAGATGAGCGTGAAAGAGTGCTACAAAATTATTTGCGGTATCGTTGTGCCGCGCCCGATTGCACTCGTTACATCGGTGGATGCTGACGGCCGCGTCAACGCAGCGCCGTTCTCGTTTTTCAATGCGTTTTCCGATGACCCGGTGCAGATTGCACTAGGCCTACAACACAAGGCAGATGGCGCGCGGAAGGATACCACGCGGAATTTGTCGGCGGCCAAGTATTTCGTCATCAACATGGTTGATGATGGGTTGGCCTCGACGATGAACGACTGCGCGATCGACTTTCCGCCGGAGGTAAGCGAGATCGAGGCGCTGGGCATCAAAACTCTGCCCGGAGTGAGCGTTCCTGTGCCACGAATAGCTGCCGCCCCATTCGCACTCGAATGCCGAAAAGTCGTGTCACTTGCTTTTTCCAACACGCGCGAAATACTGATTGCAGAAGTCGTCATGGTGCATGCCCGCGCCGGCCTCGTCGATCCGGTCACGCACTACATCGATGCCCATCGCTACCGACCGATCGGCCGTTTGGCCGGCTTCCAGTATTGCCATCAAGGCGAAGTGTTCGACATGAAGCGCCAGAGCTTCGAAGAGTGGTCGACCAAGCGGGGATAGGTCGCTCCGCCGATCGTGCGCTGCTTTCCGGTCGCTGGAACGTGGTCGTGCAGACGCTCGATGCCCCAGGGATTGCACACGGATGACAGAGCAGACGACGCCAACGCCGCCGGTTGCACCGACGATCCCGGCCGCGCTGCACGGGCGTGCACCGAAATTCGTGACGGGCTCGATCATGCGGCATCTGCTGGTCATGACCGGCACCAGTGCGATCGGGTTGATGGCGATTTTCATCGGCGATCTCGCGAACATGTATTTTCTGAGTATTTTGGGTGATGTCGAGATCGTGGCGGCTGTCGGCTATGCGAGCTCGATCATGTTCTTTGCAACTTCGATCGGGATCGGCCTCGCGATCGCGGCCACGGCACTTGTTTCGCCCGCTTTGGGTGCGCGTGAGCTGGTTCGCGCGCGACGGCTGGCAACCAATACCCATTTAGCTTCGGCCGTCCTGAGTGCGCTCCTGGCTGGTGTGCTTTGGCTGATGATACCTTGGCTGCTGACAAAACTCGGTGCTGTCGGCCGTACCCACGCGTTCGCGCAACTCTATTTGTCGGTTCTCGTGCCGACGTTGCCGATGCTCGCGCTCGGCATGGCATCTGCCGGCGTGCTGCGATCGGTCGGCGACGCGCAACGCGCCATGTACGTGACGCTTGCCGGGGCCGTCGTAAATGTCATTCTGGATCCGATTTTTATTTTCGGATTGGGCCTCGGCATAAAGGGAGCAGCCATTGCATCAGCACTTTCCCGCATTGCCGTTATGGTGGTAGGCCTGCACGGTGTGATCCGGGTGCACAATTTGATGTCGAAGCCCGACTTAGCCTCAATCCTTGATGACATTCCGGCGGTCGCGGCAATCGCGTTGCCAGCGGTCGCCGCCAACATCGCTACTCCCGTGAGCAACGCCTACGCGACGTACGCGATCGCGCCGTACGGTGATGACGCTGTTGCCGCATGGGCAATCATCGGGCGGATCATGCCGGTGGCATTTGGTGCGATCTTCGCCTTGTCCGGCTCGGTCGGGCCGATCTTGGGGCAGAATTTGGGTGCGCTCGACGCGGTGAGGGTTCATCGCAGCTTCGTCGATGCCTTGAAGTTAACTGTTGGGTTCACGCTGTTCGCGTGGGCCGTATTGGCAATTTTTTCGAACCCACTTGCACATGTTTTCAGCGCGTCTGCGGCGACTGCCGAGTTGATCCGATTCAACTGCTTGTGGGTGGCGCCGCTCTTTGCTTTTCTAGGCGCATTGTTCGTGTCCAATGCGTGTTTCAACACGCTTGGCTATGCGCACTATTCCACATGGTTCAATTGGGCGCGCGCGACGTTGGGTACGGTGCCCTTCGTTCTGGCCGGCGGATGGCTGGCAGGGCCGAAGGGCATCCTTATCGGAAATATGGCTGGTGGCATCGCATTTGGGTTGGCTGCGGTATGGCTCTGCTTGCGATTGATCAAAGGGTTCGCATTCGCCAGCGCTACGGTGCGACATCCGGAGAGTGGATGACGTTCACATACCTGCATGTTCAAGATAAACAAAAGCGGCACTAATTAGCATGGCAATCTCGAGAATTAGTCCTTGATGAAGGTGGCTGCTGACGCCAACTAAAGTGCATGGTGAGTTTCGCGACCAGACGGCGCTTCTTTGCTTTGCCCACCCTATTACTTGCGGTGGTGTTTGCGTTCGCACCGGTCGCAGCTCAGCATCTGATGGTCAGCGGAATGAAAACTTCCGTAGCGCTAGATCAGTGGGGGGACGACATTTTGTGCCCGACGCATGGCAATGTCGCGCCACAAGCTTTCACCTCGGGAAAGGACTCGCCTGCAACAGGGGGCCGTGACGTCGACTGCTATTGCAGTGTCGTCTGCCACGCGACCTTCGCCATATCGAATATCACATTGCCAGACGTGCCTTGCGGCCTTGCGCTTCAAACGGATGCGAGTGGATTTGCCGCGCATACTTTCGAGCCATCGCCGCTTCCCCGACCACCGAAGAATTGAGCACGGTCGCCAATCTCGCACATTTTCGATGAAAAAACGCTCATTCCACAAATGTGGATTTCGGGCACAACCGACATGGACACATCATGAAAACTCTTACATCGATTGCGTTGGCAGCAACGCTTGTTGTTACCGCTGCGGCCACCTCCAGCTCCTACCTTGCGGCGCAAGAAAAGGGCTCAGGGGCCGGCTCGGGTACAGGTGCTAGCTCGGGCTCAGGGGCCGGCTCGGGTGCAGGTGCTGGCTCTGGCTCCGGGGCCGAAACAAAAGGTGCCAAGGGCTCTGGCAGCGGCTCCATGGGCAAAATGGGAAAAATGGAACCGAAGGGCGACCAGGGCGAATCCAGTCAAGCGTTCAACCAAGCTGATATGAAAATGCACGGCGAAATGAACATCACGTACTCGGGTGATTCAGACGTCGATTTTGTGCGAGGAATGATCCCCCATCACCAGGGCGCAATCGACATGGCTCGTATTGAGTTGAAATACGGCAAAGATCCCGAATTGAAGAAGCTCGCCGAAGATATCATCAAGGCGCAGGAGACCGAAATTGCATCGATGCAAGAGTGGCTGAAGAAGAAGGGCAAGTAATTCGCAACCGTTAAACTGGTTTGGCGGCGGCACCGATGTAATTGACGTCGGTGTCGCGACCGATCGACCAGCTGTCGGCAAACGGGTTGAAGACGATCCCCTCATAACTGAGCGCGCCGAGGCCTGCCGCTTGCACATGTCCATTAAGTTCAGTTGGCGTGATGAAGCGGTCCCACTGATGGGTGCCAACTGGCAGCCAACGCAAAATGTACTCGGCGCCAACGATTGCTAGGACATATGCTTTAAGTGTGCGGTTGATGGTCGATAAAATCATCAGCCCGCCTGGCCGGACGAGCCTAGCGCACACTTTCACGAATGCGGCGGGATCTGGCACGTGTTCGACAACCTCCAGGCAAACAACGCAGTCAAACGTGCGTCCCTGCGCTGCCAGCTCCTCGGCTTCGCATGCCTGGTAGTCGACTGTGAGGCCAGTTTCCACCGCATGCGCTTTGGCGGCGCCGATGTTCGCTTCCGCCGGCTCGATTCCTGTGACAATTGCACCTAAGCGGCTGAGTGGCTCCGAAATCAACCCTCCGCCGCAGCCAATGTCTAGCATCGTCAGGCCGGTGAATGGCTTCAGGCCCCGTTGCTGCAAGTTGGGCTGCTGCAACTTGAAATGTGCGGTGACACGATCGCGAATAAACCCGAGGCGCGCCGGGCCGATTTGGTGCAACGGCTTAAATTTGCCGTGCGGGTCCCACCAGTCGTTCGCAAGCTTAGCGAAGCGGTCGAGCTCTGCCGGGTCGATGGTAGCGGTCGGATTGTCTGCTGGATATGGCATGGCCTCATTACATGAGCCCTAGCGGGCGTTTCGTCAAACCGGGACCGCGCGTGTTGCGGGGACGAACCGATCTGGTTATGAGTACCCGACTTTAGATGAATTGGCCGTTCGAGGCAGTGTCCGCGACCGGCTCTAAGGACACGACTATGGCCGTTGTCGTTATGAAATTCGG
>JANLXZ010000438.1:0-23847 GCA_031365375.1 Hyphomicrobiaceae bacterium
GCGAAGATCCAATCGCGATAGAAGATCGTTTCGAGGTCGATCTTGAATAGGGCCGGGTCTTGATAGAACGTCTGGGTTAGGCTGTGATCGAGCTTGCGGTTTTGCAGGGCGCGTAATGTATCGACTGAGATCATTTTCGAACTCTTCGAGCAGACGGCGGTTTGGCATCAAATAGTCAATGTGGGCGTGAAAAGTATACTCCCAAAGTTCGGCGAAGCGGTATTCCATTTCCGACGAATTGAGGTGCACAAACGGCCCGTGAGCATCGGAAGTGCGTCTGCCCTTCCAAATTGACGAGGGACGTGCGAGCAATCGGATGAACGACCCGAGGGACGCCAGACGATGTCGGATGACACATTACGCCAGCAAGCGCTCGATTATCACGAGTCCGATCCGCCCGGAAAAATCGCAATTCAAGCGACCAAGCCGGTGGCTAACCAGCATGACCTCGGCATGGCCTATTCCCCGGGGGTAGCCCATGCCTGTATGGCGATCTTCGACGATCCGGCGAACGCCACGCGCTACACGGCACGCGGTAATCTTGTCGGTGTCATCACCAACGGCACAGCCGTCCTGGGCCTTGGCGACATTGGGCCATTGGCCTCGAAGCCGGTGATGGAAGGCAAGGCGGTTCTGTTCAAGAAGTTCGCCGGACTGGATTGCTATGACATCGAGATCGACGAAAAAGAGATTGGTCCATTCGTAGAAGCCGTGGCGCGCCTCGAGCCGACATTTGGCGGTATCAACCTGGAAGACATCAAAAGCCCGGAATGCTTCGAGATCGAGCGACAACTGCGCGCGCGCATGAAGATCCCGGTTTTCCATGACGACCAGCATGGGACCGCGATCGTCGTCGCGGCAGGAATTGTCAATGGCTTGAAGGTCGTGGGCAAAGATCTCGCGGACGTCAAACTGGTTTGCTCGGGCGCGGGCGCTGCAGCTTTGGCCTGCCTTAATCAGCTCGTTAGCCTAGGGCTCAAACGCGAGAACACGTTTGTTTGCGACATCAAGGGTGTCGTCTACAAAGGCCGCAAGGAGTTGATGGACCCTTATAAGGAGCCGTACGCACGTGAGACGCGTGCAAGACAACTTGTCGAGGTGATTGCTGGAGCGGATATTTTCTTAGGCCTATCAGCTGGAAAAATTGTAACCAAGGAAATGGTGGCGCAGATGGCGCCCCGACCTTTGATCTTCGCCCTCGCCAATCCGACGCCGGAAATCATGCCGGAGGATGTCAAGGCTGTCAGGCCCGATGCCGTCATCGCCTCGGGCCGCACCGATTATCCAAACCAGATCAACAACGTGTTGTGCTTCCCGTTCATCTTCCGAGGTGCGCTTGATGTGGGCGCCACCACCATCAACGAGGAGATGAAGAAGGCTGCTGTAATCGCCCTGGCTTCGATCGCCGAGAGTGAGGCTTCAGATGTCGTGCTGACTGCTTACCAGGCCGAGACGTTCGTGTTCGGGCCAGATTACATTTTGCCGAAACCGTTTGATCCCCGGCTGATTCTAGAGATCGCGCCAGCCGTCGCCCGGGCCGCGATGGAAAGTGGCGTCGCCACCCGGCCAATTGCTGATTTCGAAGTTTATCGTGAGAAATTGTCGCGGTTCGTTTATCGCTCCGGCTTTGTCATGAAGCCGATGTTCGATGCAGCCAAACGAGAGCACCTACGCTCCCCGATGCGGCTGGTGTTCGCCGAAGGTGAGCACCCATATGTGCTGCAAGCAGCGCAGCAGGTCATAACTGAAAAGCTCGCGCGGCCGATTCTTGTCGGACGTCGCGACACGATCAAGCGGATGATGGAGCATCTGGGCTTGCGGCTGAAGGTTGACCGCGACTTCGAGATTTTCGACCAAGACACCGACCCCCGCGTGCCGGCGATGACGGCAGAATATGAGCACCTCGTCGAACGCCAGGGCATCTCGCCGTCTCATGCCCGCCGTATCGTGCGCGGCGGCGCGACGGTGACGGCTGGCCTGCTGTTGAAGCGCGGTGACGCGGACGCGATGATTTGCGGAGCTGTGGGGCGCTATCAAACACAGTTGCGGCACGTCAATCAGGTGATCGGGAAGCGTGGCGGCGTGCGCGGATTTGCCACCGTATCTGGCTTGATACTGCCCACGGGTCCGCTGTTCATGGCCGACACCTATGTCAGTTACGATCCCGACGCCGAGCACTTGGCTGAAATCGCTTTGCTCGCTGCCGAAGAAGTCCGCCGCTTCGGTATCGTGCCGAAGCTCGCGTTGATGTCACATTCCAACTTTGGCTCGGAAGGCACTGTCTCCGCCGCCAAGATGCGAGAAGTATTGGAGACGATCCATACTTGGGCGCCTGATCTCGAGGTCGAAGGTGAGATGCACGCTGATGCTGCGTTGTCGCCGTTCATCCGTGACGAGATCTTCCCGAATTCCCGACTGAAAGGCGCGGCCAACTTGTTGATCATGCCGGGGCTAGATGCCGCCAACATCGCCTTCAACCTATTGAAGGTGGTCTCGGGCGCTATAGTTTTGGGACCGATTTTGCTAGGCGCCGCAAAGCCCGTTCACATTGTTACCCCATCCGTTACAGTCCGAGGACTGCTCAACATGAGTGCGATTGCGGTGGTAAATGCCGCGCGCGAAGCGGCAAGACCGTCGATGGGGGCGGCTTGAACGCTCAATTTCGATCTGCTGCGCGTTCCTTGGCCCGCACGTCCAAGGTGCGCTGCAATGAGAGCGCGGCCGATGCATAGGCTTCCTGACGCTCGACATTCCAATAGCGCAAATCGGCGAGCGCAATTAATTCGCCGCTGACAGCGCAACGCACGAAGTCCCCGGTGGCCAATACCTTGAATTCGCCATCGCCAAATTTTACGCGCGCCTCGCCACGCGTGCCGAAAAGCTGATCGAAACGGTTCATACCGAATCCCTGTCGTCCGGTTTGCCAAGTC
Organism: Hyphomicrobiaceae bacterium; assembly: GCA_031365375.1. Classification (GTDB taxonomy): domain Bacteria; phylum Pseudomonadota; class Alphaproteobacteria; order Rhizobiales; family Hyphomicrobiaceae; genus JAKFWF01. The sequence goes on from JANLXZ010000438.1 coordinate 2,931, forward strand.
TGTGTCTGAAAGTGGCGTTGTAGCCTCTTGTAACACGTCGTCAACGTCGAACGATGCGTCAAGGGACAGGGTTTCATACGCCCCGTTGCCACAGGTGGTTATGCCATCACCTCGGCCAACGCTGCCGCAGCTCGCTCGATATCGGCTCGGCTGACGTCCAGGTGCGTGACGCAACGAATACGACCGGCGGGGCCACCGAATGCGCCCATACGCACGTTTTTCTTCAGTAACGCGGCACAAACTTGGGTGGATGACAGGTGCGCGTGCTCGACGCGGAAAAACACGATGTTCGATTGCGGTTGCCCGTTCGATAATGCCAGTCCGGGGATATTGCCGATCTTGTCGGCAAGCAGCTTGGCATTTGCATGGTCGTCCGCCAGCCTTTCCATATTGTGATCGAGCGCGTAAAGGCCCGCCGCAGCGACGATGCCCGACTGTCGCAGCGCGCCGCCGATCCTTTGCTTCCAGCGCCAGGCCTCATGAATGAATTCCTTGGATCCGGCGAGTACGCCACCAATCGGGCAACCCAGGCCTTTCGACAGATCGATCCAGGCAGTATCGACGTGTTCGGTCATGGATTTTGCCGCGACGCTTGATGCTACAACGGCGTTCGGCAACCTTGCACCGTCCATATGTACCTTAAGTCCCCGACTTCGCGCGGCAGCCGACACTTCGGCGATCTGAGCCAACGGCCAAACTTGGCCGCCGCCCATGTTGGCCGTTTGCTCGATCACAACGAGTCGTGACCGCGGCTGATGCCGGCTGCCGGGCTCGCGTACGACTGCAATCATGTCGCTCGCAGTGAACAAACCCATGTTGGACTTGATCGGCCAAGTTTGGGCGCGTGACAGTGACGAGGCGCCACCGGCCTCGGAAAGAAATACGTGCGCGCTGTCGGCTGCAATGATTTCTTCACCTGCTGTGCAGTGAACTGCCATTGCGATTTGATTGCACATCGTGCCGGATGGCAGAAATACTGCCGCCTCCGTGCCGAGCATTTCTGCAACGCGTTCTTCGAGACGCTTCGTCGTTGGATCTTCACCGCGCTGCTCATCGCCGACTTCAGCTTCAGACATTGCGCGCCGCATGCCGGCGGAGGGCTTCGTTTGCGTATCGCTATAAAGATCGATGAAGCCGTTGTGCGCCATGGTGAGGACGATCCCGGATCGTGTTGAGTGAGCAAATTTTAGCAAAGCGCGGTCGATAAACCGATGCAACCCATTAGTTGCATGGCCGCGGTCTTTGCGTAACGGCGCGGCAGGGACTAAGACACGGCCACAGGCCTAAGCGGCCAGTTTCAATCACAGCCAGGAGATTTTCCCATGCAACTCGGCAAGGAAATCGCAGCCATCGTTACCGGTGGTGCATCCGGACTTGGTGCTGCAACCGCTCGCGCGTTAGCGGCAAAAGGTGTCAAGGTTGCGATTTTCGATCTCAATGAAACGGTCGGTGCAGCTCTTGCCCAGGAGCTAGGTGGCGTATTCGCCAAGTGCGATGTGACCAACGAGGCCAGCGTGGACGCGGCGCTGGCAGCCGCGCGTGCGGTGCATGGTCAGGAACGGATCCTCGTCAATTGCGCTGGCATTGCCATCGGCAAGAGGATTGCGCGCCGGGTCAAGGAGACAGGCGTGATCGAGGCGCATGATGTGGCGGCGTTCGCCCGGGTTATTCAGGTCAATCTCATCGGCACCTTCACGATGATTGCAAAGTGTGCGGCTGGCATGATGACGCTCGCGGCCTTGGAACCCGACGGAGAGCGCGGCGTTATGATCTCGACCGCTTCTGTGGCAGCTGAGGACGGACAAATGGGGCAAGTCGCATATGCCGCGTCGAAAGGGGGAGTTCAATCGATGATGCTCCCGGTCGCTCGTGACCTTGCTCGAGATGGCATACGGGTCTGCGCTATCTTACCGGGATTGTTTCACACCCCAATGTTTGACGGCTTGCCCGAAGAAGCACGCAATTCTCTGGCCGCGACGGTTCCGTTTCCATCTCGCTTGGGACACCCGTCGGAATACGGCCATCTGGCTGTCCACATTGCGGAAAATGTGATGCTGAACGGTGTTTCAATACGCTTAGACGGCGCGATTCGTTTGGCGCCGAAGTAACTAAGAAAAGTGATGCGCCGTACGCGGAGTTGGCGTAACGGCTTAGGACTCTTAAGGCTTCACTAACTAATCATAATTGAGCGGCAAGCTGAGTAAAAAGTCGTATGCGCCTACACTCCTCCGACATGTTGCGAACATTGCGCGTGCTCAGTGCCGTCAAGAGCATCGCCATGTACGGGGTGGTGATCTCAAGCCTGTTCGTCAGTGTGGCTTGGCTTGGTGGAGCGCTTGTTCGGAACGCCGAAACACCTGTAAGTGGCTTGATGCAGCTGGGCGACGCTTCGCTCGAGGTTGCCAAGGCGTCGCGCCCGGTTACGCGGTCGTCTGTGCTGGAAGGTGATGCTTGGTTGCAAAACCTCAAGTCGGAGTTCCAAGCCAAAGACCGCACGCGCGGGTCAAGGCCCCTGCCAGCGAGTAACGGGCTGTTGGGTCAGGGCGAATTGGGCATGATTTCGCCGAAACCTGAGGGCTCTTTGAACGAATCCAGATCGCGCCGCTCGGTAAAGCACGATGCTCATCGAACAGTCTGCGTCCGGCTTTGCGACGGCTATTTTTGGCCGATCAGTTTTGCCACGTCCGAGGACAATTTCGACCGGGACCAATCCGTCTGCGAGAACAGCTGCGCCTCGCCAGCCAAGCTCTACGTTTACGAAAATCCAGGGCAAGAACCCGAACAGATGGTGAGTTTAAAGGGGCAGTCGTACACTAAGTTGTCGACGGCATTCCTATTTCGCACGAAACTCGACCAAAGCTGCAAATGCAATCCGCACCCCTGGGAGCAGGAGGCGATGGATCGCCACCGCAAATATGCCGACGACGCTGAGAAGAAGAAGTTGATGCGGAAGGCTGACATTGATGTCGGTCCGAGCGAAGGACAAAAGAGTGTCACCCTAACGAAGAGTGAAATTGGTTCTCGCCAGCAAGTGGTCGCCATTGAATCGATTTCGATTTCGAAGTGGACGCCGGTTGCAAACTTTGCGGTATTGAATGCCGCCGCTTCAGACGGCGGTTTGCGGGCTCCGAACGCTATTATCGACGGTCCTGTTGCAAAAGCGAAGACAAGCGGCGGAGCATCCACCAGTCGGCGCTCGTTGCGCCCCGATTGGCCAATCATGCAGCGGGGAACACGCCAAGCAGCCGAGCGCGGGGCCCTGCAGCCCGATATGAACGTGGGCGCTCGCCCGACCCTCGATTGGCGTGTCGCTATTTTTTCGCCCCGTTGACGGCGCCTGGCGAGCAACAAATTGTTAGGGCCAATAAGCCATAACTCGCAATCGTAAGGCGCGTAGCGCGTCATCGTTGCGTTGAGTTGGTCATCCATGCTGTCGCGATCAATGTTGCACGCAATCGCCGGTTTGGTGATCGCCTTGCTGTTTACCGTCGGGTCAATCGGGCCGGCCTACGCGCAGTCGTTTTTCGAAACGCTGTTCGGTGGACCAAAAGCGCCGAACTCGCGCGCGGGCGATCGCGCACCAAGCCGGCTCCTCCCGCCGGGCGCCGCACCGACCGGCATCAATTCCGCCGCTCCTTATAGTGTTCGGCAGATGGTTCCGCGAAACCGAAGTGACGGTGATGACGATAGATCGCCATCCTTCAGCGCTGCCGACAGCAGTCGATCGTTTCGAACAGTATGCGTGCGGATGTGCGACGGCTTTTATTGGCCCGTCAGTTTCGCTGCCCCACGCTCCAGATTTTATCGTGACGCAAACGCCTGCTCATCGAGCTGCACCTCGGAAGCTAAATTGTTTCACTTTCCCAGCAAAGGTGCCCAAATCGACGATGCTGTTGATCTCAGCGGGCGAGTTTACAGCCGTCTGCCAACTGCCTTCAGATACCGCAAAGCCCTGGTCAAAGGCTGCGCGTGCAAGGCCGATCCGTGGTCGGAAATTGAAAAGGATCGCCACCGCAATTATGCGATGAAAGCTGAGACTGGAAAAGACGACGCAATTTCGTCCAACAAGTCAGCGGAATATCCGGTACCGCCGCCTTCGGGTTCTCAAGAAAACGTTGTCGTTTCGGATGCGAAAGTCTATGATCCGCTACCGTTGCGAAGCGGAACAGTACCCAAGGGCCAAGTCGCGATCGTCACAACAAAACCGAAATCGCCAAAATTGGGCAAGATCGCTGAACCTCGCGGAACAACGTCGGATACCAGCCGAAACCCGCGGGTCGACCACGCCAACACGTTGCGTCGCCTCAGCCCGCCTCCGGCCAAGTGAACTCTGGCGGTTTTTGGGGAGGAGGAAAGTCATCAACCTTTTTTTGGCCAGGTGATGCCCCGGTTAGCGTTCGTTGACGCAACGTCGCTTTCAACGTCGCTTTATTGCCCGCTTTGACCGGCAAAGCTCACGCTCAACGCCGCGACAGACCGCGCAACTCAACGAGTCGACCAGCATGAGCCGGGTTACAAATTGTGCGAGCGGCCGGCTAATCCTGCGTCAAACAATCATATGTTTTTTGATTGCAATTTGCTTCGCCGGAGAAGCTCGGGCCGATGCCAAGCCTAATGCCTCCGGGGAGGCAGTCGAAGCAATTCAAGTCGACGCCAAACGGATCAAATATTTTGCGAAATCGGATCCGGAGCGTCAGACCTTCGGTAAGCTCGACTTTCGGGGTGGCCTCGTGCTGACCTCCCCATCAACTAAATTCGGCGGCTGGTCCGGCCTCGAAATCGACGCCGACGGACGCAAGTTTCTGGCGGTTTCCGACGCCGGTGTCTGGATGACGGGGCAATTCACTTACGATGGCACGGCGCCGTCCGGGATTCGCGATGCTCGAATAGGACCGATTACTGGCATTGGAGGTGTCCCATTGCTCAAGGATCGCGATCGCGATGCCGAAAGTGTGACGCTGATCGAGGGCACATTGTCGAAAGGGACTGTGCTTGTATCGTTTGAGCAAAATCACCGGATTGGCACATACCCGATCGGTGAGAAGGGGCTGGGAGCTGCTTCGGGCTATCTCAAATTGCCGCCCGATGTACGTAGGCAGCAGAAAAATAAGTCGCTCGAATCTGTTTGCACGTTGCGCGGTGGCCCGCACAAAGGCGCCATCATCACCCTATCTGAACGTTTTCCGGACAAATCAGGCCAGCAGCATACCGGCTGGATGTCTCCAGGCGGGCAGCCGCCAACGACGACGGGGTGGACCACGCTTTCGATTCGGAATATCGGCGAGTACGATCTGACGGATTGCAAAAGCCTGGTCGATGGGAGCTTGCTCGTCCTTGAACGCCGTTTTCGCTGGAGAACGTGGTATGAGGGCGTGAAAACGCGTTTGCGGCGCTTTTCAGCCGCCGAGGTGCGCGGCGGAGTGATGATGGAAGGCGAAGTTCTGCTCGACGCCGGCATGGATTACGACATCGACAACATGGAAGGTTTAAGCGTGCACCGGTCTCCTAAGGGCGAAACGGTGCTGACTTTAATTTCTGACGACAATTTCAGCTCGTTCGTGCAGCGAACGATACTGCTTCAGTTTGTACTCGTTGATACGCCAGGTCATTCAAGACCTCAGGCGGCTATTCGCCCATAAGACGAAGCCGGACTATATCAACGAAAAAGCCTCGCATCGAAAGCGAGGCTTCAAGTCGTTAGCTTAAGAGTGCGTCTGATTACGCAGCGTTTGGTGCTGCTGAAGCCGCCTCAAGCTTGGCCTTGACGACCTCGCGCTTGAGTTTGAGGCAACGCACTGACAGGTCCTCGTCGCCAGCCTTCAGCAAGTAAGCATCGAGGCCACCGCGATGCTCCACGGTCTTCAAGGCGTGCGCGCTCACACGCAAACGAAAACAGCGACCGCCGAGGGCGTCACTGATCAGGGACACGTTGCAGAGATTCGGACGGAATTTGCGTCGCGTCTTGTTTTCAGCGTGGCTGACATTGTTGCCGGACATTGGCAACTTGCCAGACAACTCACAACACCTCGTCATGACAACCAACTCCAATGTTCGCACGCGCATAGGCTAGTGCGGAATGATCTCATCGCGTTATCGCTCGCGAAGAACGGGATAAGCGGCTGGCGGCGCAAGGCCCCAGCAATTCCAGCCCGGTGTGTACGGGTGCGGCACCGTCGCGTCAAGCCTTTCCAAGAGATATTTGGTGCCGGCTTTTCGTAGATCACGTGGACCTGAAGTAAAAAATTGCGCAAAAGCTTCCAATGCCCGCCGCTCGCACCAACTATAGCTATCAGCGTCGATCACCAACGACATAGAATCGACCAAAACTCGACCTAATCGCGCCCGAAGCCTCGGGGTTGGGGCATGTTTCCTTGAGTTGAAGTTGGGGCCCTTGTCGCATGACTATCAAGTTCCGCTCGATTGCGCGGGCAACTGCCGTGGCTGTGACCTTGCTTATTGCGGCGCGGGCGGCGGCTGAGCCGGTACAGTCATGGCCGACCAAGGTGACCGCTTCATATAAACTCAGTTTCACGGGTTTTGGTGAGGTAGGGAAGCTCGAGTTCCAAAGCCAGGTGGATGGTGCTGCTTACACCTCGACCGGAACCGCTGAGGTGAAGGTCCCCCTGATCTACGCTTGGTCGAGTAATATTGGCGGTGCGGGAAAACTCGTGGCTGACGAGCCGAAGCCCCTGACTTATAGCTTCAGTAGCAAAGGTAAGCCGATCATCGGTGCCGCCAAGCACAATTCGATCCGGCTAGGTTTCAAGGATAATATCGTCAACCAAGTTAATATCACGCCGCCGCACAACCCGGACGGCCCTAAATACGTACCGATCCTGCCGGAACACATGAAAAACGCACTCGATCCACTTACTGCCGTGATGACGTTCACTCGCGTAAATGGGTCCTCTCCGTGCGCGCGCCGGATTCCTATTTTCGACGGAAAACAGCGCTTCGATCTGATCATGACGTCGGCCGGCCAGCAGAAGGTGGCCGAAACACGGCCGAGCGGCCAACCCGGCATTGGCTATCTATGCAAGGTGCGCTACTTCCCGATCGCGGGTCACAAGAACAACGACGAAACAAAAAGTGCTTCGGATAAAACTGATATCGAGGTTGCCTTGCGTCCCATACCGAGCGCCAATTTGCTCGTGCCCTATCGGGTGACGGTTGCAACCAAATACGGTACAGGCACAATGCTTTTGCAGCGAATGGACATCGTTGCTCCTGGCCAAAAGCAGATTGCTCTGGTCCATTAAATAACGACGTCGAACCGCAGTTCCGGTAGAGGCGCATCGCTATTGCTGCTTGATCTGGCAGCTCGCCTCTGCAATGCCAGCGGGATAGACTGCCTAACGAGGCTCGGGAAGCTAGCTAAATGCCGATCAATTATGAAACGCGCAGCCGCAATGTCACGGCAGTGCTGGGTCCGACAAACACCGGTAAGACGCATCTCGCGATCGAGCGAATGCTCGGCCATAACTCTGGTCTGATCGGTTTGCCACTGCGGCTGCTCGCCCGCGAAGTTTACGATAAGATCGTCGCCCGGGTTGGCGTCGACAAGGTCGCACTCGTTACGGGCGAGGAGAAGATCAAGCCCGAAGGCGCGCGCTATTGGGTGTGCACGGTCGAAGCCATGCCGCGCGATATCGACGTTGATTTCGTCGCGATTGACGAAGTGCAGCTCGCTTGCGATCCCGAGCGTGGTCACGTCTTTACGGACCGGCTACTGAATTCGCGCGGGCGTCACGAGACGCTGCTGCTCGGCGCCGGCACAATGCGCGAAGCCATCGCCGATTTGATCCCGGGTGCGAACTTCATTTCCCGCCCTCGACTGTCGAAGCTCACGTACGCAGGGCAGAAGAAAATAACCCGGCTGCCGGGTCGGACGGCCATCGTCGCATTCTCGGCAAGTGAAGTTTACGCGATCGCAGAACTGATCCGGCGGCAGCAAGGCGGCGCGGCAGTTGTGATGGGTGCTTTGTCGCCGCGCACACGCAATGCTCAAGTCGCGCTCTATCAGTCTGGCGATGTCGACTACATCGTCGCCACCGACGCGATCGGTATGGGTCTCAACCTCAATGTCGAGCATGTGGCTTTGGCTGGCATTCGCAAGTTCGATGGCCAGAACCATCGCATGTTGACACCGGCCGAACTTGCGCAGGTCGCAGGTCGCGCTGGACGGCATATGAACGACGGCACGTTTGGCGTCACCGGAGACGTCGAGCCGTTGGACAACGATCTCGTCGAGCGTTTGGAAAATCACGAATTCGATTCCGCCAAGGTCTTGCAGTGGCGCGGCCGCAAGCTTGATTTTTCCTCCCTCGACAATTTGCATGCGAGCCTGCGCCAAGCGCCGGGCGAAGCGCGATTGATGCGAGCACGCACGGCCGATGATCTACTGGCGCTCGAAATGGTGAGTGCCGACCGCGAGGTCGCGGACCTAGCAAAAGGACCGCAGGCGATTTCGCTGCTGTGGGATGTTTGTCAGGTGCCGGACTACCGCAAAATCTCAAGTCAAAACCATGCCGAGTTGGTGGCGACGCTCTACAAGTCGATCATGACGGGCACGCGAAAGATCGACGACGATTGGTTCGCCAAGCAGGTCGCTTTCTCCGATCGCGTCGATGGCGACATCGATACGCTTTCGAATCGCCTCGCTCACATTCGCACCTGGACGTTCGTTTCTAATCGTGCCGATTGGTTCAAGGATGCAGTGCACTGGCAGGAGCGCACGCGCGCCATCGAGGACGCGTTGTCCGACGCCATGCACGAGAGCCTGACGCAACGCTTCGTCGACGCCAAGACGAGCGCCTTGATGAAGGGGATGCGCCTCAACGAGGAGCTCAAGGCCGAGATTGCCGAAGATGGCGCGATCCGCGTCGAGAACCATCCGATTGGTCGTTTGCGCGGATTTGTCTTCACCCCGGAAGCGCAGGGCGAAGGTATTCACGGCAAGGCATCACGCAATGCAGCGTCTCAGGTGTTGTCAAAAGAATTAGCAATGCGCGCGCGGCGCGTCGCATCCGCCAAGCCCGACGCGTTCAAGCTCACGCGGACTTGCAAGATCTTGTGGCGTGATGAAGAGATTGCGCGCCTCGAAGCGGGCGAAGATCCGCTCAAGCCACAGGTCGTATTGCTCGTCGATGAACATCTGCAAGGCCCCGACAAGGAAAAAGTCCAAGAACGCCTGAACGCATGGATGGCAGAAAATATCGCCACCAAGCTCAAGCCGTTAGTCGACATTTCGAAGGCTGACGATGTCGTTGGATTGGCCCGTGGCATTGCCTTCCGCCTGACCGAGAACTTCGGCGTGTTGAAGCGCGAAAGCGTTTCCGAGGAAATGAAGTCGCTCGATCAGCCGGGGCGCGCTCAACTGCGCAAATACGGCGTAAGGTTCGGCGCGTTCAACGTGTACTTCCCGCTACTCCTAAAGCCCGCCGCCGCAGAGCTTCGCCTCGTTTTATGGCTTTTGAGAAGCGCTTCGGCGCATGGGCTTTCGCTCGACCAATTGCCGGAGCCGCCGCGTCCTGGTCTGACGTCTCTGCTTGTCGATAAGGCGCTGCCAGAGCCGTTCTATCGTGCCTGCGGCTATCACGCTTGTGGTCCGCGCGCAGTCCGCATGGATATCCTCGAGCGATTGGCTGATTTGATCCGTCCGCTCATTGCTTGGCGCGCACCTGCCGACAATCCATCGGCGACGGCACCGAAGGGCTCGACCGGCGATGGTGCGTTCACGGTCACGCCCGAGATGATGTCGATCCTGGGATGCTCGCCCGACGAGCTCGGCGAGGTGTTGAAAACGCTTGGCTTCTGGAACGAGAAGCGACCGAAAAAAGCCAAGGCTCAAGCATCTGCCCCGGTTATCCCGTCCGAGCCCGCCGCTGCAGCGACCGATGGCGCGACAGAGACTGCCGAAGCGTCGGCGTCATCATCCGACGAACCGGTGTCAATCGGCCCAATTTCCGACCAGCCTGTGTCCGAATCGGCTGTCTCGGAAGCGCCCGACGAGCCGGCGCCTGTGACCGCCGCCGTGGAGTTGGAAGTGCCAGCGCTTTCGGAGGTAGAAGCCGAGGCAACGCCTGGCGTCGAGTCCGTCGTTACGGCTGAGGCGGGCAACGTGCCCAACGCTGAGTCTATGATCGAGCCGGCAGGCGCCTCTGCACCAGATGAAGCGGTTGCCGCCGAGCCAGTGCTCGAGGAAGTTTGGCGACCGCGTCGTCGTGGTCGTGATGCCCATCATCGCCCGGAGCGGGCAAAGCGCGACGAGACACCACGAGAGGGTGCGGAAGCGCGGCCCGATCGGACAAAGCGCAACCGTCGTCGTCCTTCGGAGGGATATCGCGCTCGCGAAACCGTCGCGCCGGCAGATGCTGGCGCGCTCGCAACGCTCCCCAGCGAGGGCACTGCAACAGAAGCCGCCGCACCGGTCGAGGCTGCGACGAATACAGTCCGTCCCGATCGCAAACATCAGCGGCGGGATAACGAGCGGCGCAGCGACGTCAAACCGGCCGCCAAGGCGGACGATCCCAATCGCGGCTATCGGGCGCGCGAGCCGAAGCCGGAAAGCCGCGACAACCGCGCTCCAGGCCCGAGCAAAGATCAGCGACCGGCCCAGGGCGACCGGGCGCGCGGAGATCGAGGCGATCGCTCGCGCGGTGGCGATCAACGCGGGCGCGAAGAACGACGCGTGCCGATGAATGTCGTCTCGTCTGCACCGTCTAAGAAACCTGGAACGATCGATCCGGATTCGCCTTTTGCCAAGTTGATGGCCCTGCGCGAAGCGATGAGCAAAGGTACCTCGGAGACGTCGGGCAAATCATGAGAACGCCATGAGCGAACGCGGCGACGGTGGTGCAGCAACTGGCGGCGCCGGTCGCCGCGTCGATCAGTGGCTGTGGTTTGCTCGCGTTGTGAAATCGCGCACCCAAGCAGCGGATCTGGTGCTCGCCGGTAAGGTACGTCTCAATCGCGAACACATCGAAAAGCCAAGCCTTGTGGTCAAAATTGGTGATGTTCTAACGGTCACCGCGCACGAGAAAGTTCGTGTCCTCAAGGTGGCGGCCCCTGGAGTGCGTCGCGGTCCGCCCGCTGAAGCTGCAACGCTGTTCGAAGACCTGACCCCTGTGCCTGTCCCTCCGACCGCAGAAGAAAAAGTCGCAGCCGGCCAAGGTGCGCGCGAGTCAGGTTCTGGCCGCCCGACCAAGCGCGACCGGCGCACACTCGACCGTTTCCAGCGCAGCGGCGACGATGAATAGAGCGACCGCACGTCGTCATGGTTGTTGTTGTCAGTTCGCTCACAACCGCTATCATCCGATTATCGATTTGCAACCCGCAAAACCGGATCCCCCATGACCCAGATCAGTCGCCGTACGTTCACCCAGGGCGCAATCAATATCGGTGTCGCGAGTGCAGCGCTCGGCATCTCCGGCACCGGCTCAAGCGCGCAAGACGCCTATCCGATCGGCCGCACGATCAAAATCGTCGTGCCCTTCGCACCAGCCGGTGCTGCGGACATCGTAGGACGTCTGATGGCCGATCGATTGGCGAACAAGTGGAAAGTCACCGTTCTCGTCGAGAACGTGCCTGGGGGTGGCGCCAACATCGGCATCGATCGCGTCGCCAAGGGCTCGACCGATGGCACACAGATTCTCATTATTCCGCCGAACATCACGACCAACCCATTCTTGTTCGATAAGCTGCCCTACAATGCCGAGACGGACATCATCCCGCTCAGCCAAGTGACGAGCTTCCCGAACCTTCTGTGCGTGCGCCACGACCTGCCGGTGAATTCGGTGGCCGAGCTGATCGCCTACGCCAAGGCCAATCCCGGCAAGCTCAATTACGCGTCGTCGGGAATTGGCACCACGATTCATTTGTCGGGTGAGTTGTTCAAGAACATGACCGGCATCGAAATGACCCACATCCCCTATAAGGGAAGTGCGCCGGCCGTAAACGATTTGCTTGGTGGCCAAGTCGATTTGATGTTCGACAACCTACCGTCGATCATTGCTCATGCACGCGCCGGCAAGGTGAAGCCGCTCGGCATTACAACGCTCAAGCGTTCGCCGACGGCACCTGAATACATTCCGGTGGCGGATACCGTGCCGGGTTATTCCGCCGGTTCGTGGTTCGGCGTCGGCGTGCGAGCTGGTACACCACAGCCGATCCAGGATTTGATCGAGACAGCGGTGCGCGAGGCCTGCGGCGAGGCGATGGTCAAGGAACGGCTGGCAAGCCTGCAAGCGGAAACGGTTGGATCAAACCGGACCGAGATTGCGGCTTTCATTGCCAGCGAACGCGGCCGTTGGGGCAAGCTGATCACCGATCTCAAAATAAAGGGTGAGTAACTTCTCTCACCCGAAGGCTGCCGCAAGGTAGGCCTTCTCCTCCGCCTCCAGCCAGTACTTTACGCCTGATGCTGGGGTCGCGGTGGCTGGCCGACCGGCGCGGACAAAGGAGCGCTTGCCGATACGTTCCAAGGTCCGGTCGAGATGGGTGAAGTATCCCATGTTCGCCGGCTCCTCCTCGCACCATACGAGCTTTGCCGCTGGATGCGCGCGAAGGCTAGCTGCAATTTGCGACTCGGGCAGAGGATGCAACTGCTCAACGCGCAGAATCGTAACCTCAGACTCGAGCTTGCGCCGTGCACGCTCCTCGGCCAACAGATAGGCGACCTTTCCCGTACACACGATCACGCGCTTCGCATTTTGCGCTGGGCCGTCAACGATCAGTTCGCAGAAACGCGTGGTGTCGGCAAAGTCCGCGAGCGGCGAAACACATGCCTTGTTTCGCAGCAACGCTTTCGGCGTCAGCACAATGAGCGGCTTGCGGATATCGCGCATCATTTGTCGCCGGAGCACGTGAAAATAGTTGGCCGGTGTCGACGCATTCACGACTTGGATGTTGGCACCTGCACATGCCGCCAACAGCCGTTCTGGCCGTCCGGTTGAATGATCAGGCCCGCCGCCATCGAGCCCATGCGGCAGCAGGATCACGATCCCCGATGCGCGCAGCCACCTGTCCTCGCCGCACGCAATGCATTGGTCGAATACCGGTTGTGCGATGTTCAAGAACTCGCCGAATTGTGCTTCCCACACGATCAGGCGGCGCGGGTCATCAAGACTGATGCCATACTCGTAGCAGAGTACCGCATGCTCAATGAGCGGCGTGTTGTGGACTTCGAGCGATTTCGCGTCCTTTGCAGCAGCGCTGAGCACCATGTGTCGCGCACCAGTGTTGGCGTCATGCAATTGCCAGTGGCGCTGGGTGAAGGCGCCACGCAAGCTGTCCTGACCGCCGAACCGCACCGGCACGCCAGCCGCCGTCAGCGACGCGAGGCCGAGTGTTTCAGCTGCCGCCCAGGTAATCCCTCCGCCCGTCTCGAATGAGTTGCGGCGTTTGGTAAGGAACTTCGCGACTTTCGGATCGGGCGTAAACCCTGCCGGAACCTCGGTGATCAATCTGCCCAGGCGATGCAACTCCGCCAGCGGCAATCCCGTGGAGAACGGCGCCAGCATATCCGCAACGGTGCCGGGCTTGAGGCCGCTCCACATCCCGCCGAACCAATCCGCGTTGTTGACCGCGTACGATTTCGCCGCCGCGAATGCGGCTTTGAGTTCGGCTTCCATGGCAGCCGTCGCTGCTGCGGCTATGGCGGCGCCACCCGCGACCCTCGCTGCGTACAGCTCGTGCACCGGAGCCAGCGCATCGATCGCTCGATACATCTCTGGTTGCGTGAAGCGGGGCTCGTCGATCTCGTTGTGGCCTGGGCGGCGGTAGCACACAAGATCGATCACGATGTCGCTCGCGAACATCGCGCGATAGTTGGCCGCGACCAGGCTCGCTCGATAGACGGCATCCGGATCATCGCCGTTGACGTGGAGGATCGGGGCTTCCACCAACCGGGCTATGTCGGTGCAGCCGTGCGCCGAACGCGCTTCGTCCGGGTCGGTCGTAAAGCCGACCTGGTTGTTGATCACGACGTGGATCGTCCCGCCCAGATCGAACGGTGCCAGCTTTGAGAGCTGAAACATCTCGGCGACCAGACCCTGGCCGGCGAAACTCGCGTCTGTGTGGAGCAGCAGTGGCAGGACCGCGCGATGACTAGCCTCGGCACGCATCGCCTGACGTGCACGCGCGCGACCTTGCGTGATGATTGGAATCAACTGCAGGTGCGAGGGGTGCGCCGACACTGAGATGCGCAGGCGCTGGCCACCAATCTCGCGCTCGCCTGAATAGCCCAGGTGATAGGATACGTCCGACGATACACCCAGCCCTTCGGGCACCGCTGGCTTGCCGATGATCTCGGCGACGAGCGGTGTCAGCGATTTGCCGAACACGTTCGCCAGCATGTTGAAGCGGCCCCGATGCATGCCGCCGACGATTACTTCGTCGACGCCGAGGCGCGAGCTCTCGGCGAGGATTGTCTCGAGGATTAGGTTGAATGTCTCGGCCCCGCCGATGCCGAATAGCTTGCCGCCAGGCAGGCGACGCGCAAGCGCGGTTTCGAAGGTTGCGGTTCTGCTCAGAAGGGCTAGGCAGCGTTGCTGTTCGCGAATGTTCAATTCGCTCGTCGCGCGGCTCTCCGCCTCGGCCGCCAACCACGTTCGGCGCGCAACATCGCGGATATGGGCGAAGTCCCAGCCGATCGAACTGCAGTAGGCCATCTTCATTCGTGCGATGAGGTTCGATGCGCGATCCACGCCATATTGAACCGGATCCAATTCCGCGATGGGCGCAGCTTTCGCAAGCCCAAGTGGATCCAGCGCCGCTGTCAAGTATCCGCGCTGGCGGTAGGCTTCGATCAGGGCCGCTTCGCCATATCCACCGGGCGATGATCGACTTTGGGTTGATGTTTCTTCGCCTTCGCCTTCCTGAAAGAGCGCTTCAAGCGCTCCCGGATCGCCGGCGCCGAGAAAATCGTCGTTCTGTTTCATCGGCCGGAATTGCTGGTTCATGACAATGCGCTGCGGTCCCTGCTTGCCCCAATGCGTGATCGTGCTACCCGTTATCGCACAAAGCAACGACGAGGAAACCGACGGCAATGGCAGCCCCCTTAGCTCATTTACGCGTACTCGATCTGTCGCGCGTGCTCGCTGGACCCTGGGCGTCTCAGTTCCTGGCCGACATGGGTGCCGAAGTGATCAAGATCGAGAAACCGGGCGAGGGCGATGATACCCGCGGCTGGGGCCCGCCGTTCGTGCGCGATCCATCAACCGATGATCCGGGTATGTCGGCATACTTTCTGTGCACCAACCGGGGAAAGAAGTCCGTCACGGTCGACATGGCCGCACCCGAAGGCCAGGAGTTGATCCGCAAACTCGCGGAAAAATCCGATGTGATGATCGAGAATTTTAAAGTCGGCGGTTTGGCGAAATACGGGCTCGACTATGCGTCGATCAAGGCGATCAATCCGGGCATCGTCTACTGCTCCATTACTGGCTTCGGCCAATCCGGACCGTATGCTTCGCGCGCTGGCTATGACTTCCTGGTGCAAGGCATGGGAGGCTTGATGAGCGTCACCGGCGAGCCTGACAGCGTGCCGGGCGGTGGGCCGGTAAAGGTTGGGGTCGCGATCTCGGACCAGATCGCCGGCATGAATGCGTTGGCCGGCATTCTGACAGCCCTGGTTCATCGCGAACGAACCGGCGAGGGCGATCACATCGATGTCGCGCTGCTCGATGCGACCGTTTCTAGCCTCATCAATCAGGCATCGACCCATCTTGTTGCGGGAACGGTTCCTGCCCGCATGGGCAACGCGCATCCCACCGTGGTGCCTTATCAAGCATTCGCAACTGCCAAGGGCTACATCATTCTGGCGATTGGAAACGACGGTCAGTTTGCCCGTTTCAGTAAGGCCGCCGGCCTCGGCGAGGTAGGCGCCGATCCCCGCTTTGCAACCAACGCGCAGCGCATCGCCCATCGCGCTGTTCTCATTCCACAGATTGCCGCGGCATTGGCGACACGCACAGCAGACGAGTGGATCGCGATCTTCGAGCCGCTGGCCGTGCCGTGCGGACCGATCAACACGATCGATCAGGTATTCGAGGATCCGCAGGTACGCGCGCGCAATATGCGCCGAACACTCGACCATGCCGAGGTCGGGCCGCTGCCGGTGGTAGCCAATCCCGTACGAATGGCCAATCACGACACGACGGCACCGAAAGCGCCGCCACTGCTGGGAGAGGATACGGAGGAAGTACTGCGCGAGTTGCTCGGCTTGAGTGGCGTCCAACTCGCAGCTCTGCGGGCAGCGAACGTGGTGTGAAGCGACCTTGTGAAGTTGTCGCGCAACGGCGGATCGATCTGCGCAATGCAACGGGTCGGGCGCAAGCTAGGCCCGTTAGTATCTAGGACGCAGGTCCGCTTGACAACGCGCCTCCCCCAACCGTAAGGACAGGCTCCCACGGTTCGGGGCCGTAGCTCAGATGGGAGAGCGCTGCAATCGCACTGCAGAGGTCAGGGGTTCGATTCCCCTCGGCTCCACCAATTCACCGTGCGATTCAGACAGTTATAGCTACGGGACTGAGCTAAATCCATTAACGAACGGACGTCTCAAAGACCTGATTGGCCGGGCGTCCGATCCGAGTGCGAGGTGCAACCGGAGCCGATAACGGCACGTCCGTGAGCGTCAGCGAAGAGGAGCCGTTCTTGCGCCGCGCGTTTGTCGTTGCGTTAAAAAAAGAGCAACTGCCGGGACGATGAGCCATTGCAGGAGTGGAGACACCCCGGTGCCGAAAATCGGTAACGTTGGCATCAAGTTCGAATAGGCCCAATTTTTTCGCACCACCACGTTCAACCATTCACTGTAAAATGTATAGCCGACACCAATGACCAGGGCGACGACCGCAACGCGGGTAAACGCATCAGACGGCCAATCGCGGTGGCCAACGAGGACCAACGCTGCAACCAGGGCCGCCGCGGCGATCATCAAATCCCCAGCAGTACAATGCATGACTGCGAACCCGATCGCACTGGCGGACCCAGTCGTCCAGATCGTGTAGAGCGGGAGTTGGACCACCTCCCACATTAGATGAAAGGCGAACGATGCACCGAGGTAAGTTCTCAGTGCATCCAGCCACTCGCGAGCCGGTCTCGTAGTCATCATAGTTTGACTGCTCGCAGTCGTAGCGCATTGCCGATCACACTCACAGATGACAACGCCATGGCTGCTGCGGCAATGATCGGCGATAATAGAATACCGAAAAATGGATACAGAACACCGGCTGCGATTGGCACACCTGCAGCATTGTAGATGAACGCGAAAAACAAGTTTTGCCGGATATTCGACATGGTTGCTGCCGACAAATGCCGGGCCCGCACGATGCCCGTTAGATCTCCTTTGACCAGCGTGATGCCCGAACTTTCCATGGCGACATCGGTACCTGTGCCCATAGCAATTCCGACGTCGGCTGCCGCCAGCGCTGGCGCATCGTTGACACCATCGCCGGCCATGGCAACGACGCGGCCCTCACCGCGCAAACGTTCGATGACCTTGCTTTTCTGATCTGGCAACACATCCGCTTCGACCTCGGTGATCCCGAGCTTCCCAGCAACCGCCTTTGCAGTCGTCGCATTGTCGCCGGTCAGCATCACGACGCGCAGCCCAGCCGCTCTAAGTGCTGTAATTGCGGCCGGGGTGGAGGCCTTGATCGGATCGGCAACGCCGATCACCCCGGCTAGCCGGCCGTCGATGGCGACATAGATCGCCGTACCACCGTCGCGCCGAAGCGCTTCTGCCGCGGCATCGAGATCGGCAGTGGGCGTCCCAGCATCGGTCATGATGCGCCGATTGCCGATGACGACCTTCTTGCCCTCCGCCACACCGGTCACACCTTTCCCGATCGGAGCATCAAAATCGGAGACTGACACCAATTCGATTTTCCGTTCGCCGGCAGCGCGGACAACTGCCGCGCCAAGCGGATGCTGGCTTCCTCGCTCAACACTGGCCGCAAGCCGCAACAGATCATTTTCGCTGATGCCGGCGGCGGTCTTGACGGCCACGACGGACGGGCGGCCCTCAGTTAAGGTTCCGGTCTTGTCGACTACGATCGTATCGACCTTCTCCAATCGCTCCAGAGCTTCCGCGTTCTTGATCAGAACGCCGGTCTGAGCCCCGCGCCCCACCCCGACCATGATCGACATCGGAGTAGCCAGCCCCAATGCACAGGGACAGGCGATGATGAGCACGGAGACAGCCGCGATTAAACCGAAAGTGAACCGGGGCTCCGGTCCGACCAGAGACCACACGGCAAAGGCAATAACTGCAGCTGCAATCACCAACGGCACAAACCAACCCGAGACCTGATCGGCAAGGCGTTGGATCGGGGCCCGGCTGCGTTGGGCCTGCGCGACCATCTGCACAATCTGGGCGAGCATCGTCTGGGACCCCACCTTCTCGGCGCGCATGATGAAGCTGCCGGTCTGGTTCATAGTGCCGCCAATTACTTTGGCACCAACGTCTTTGGTCACCGGCATGGATTCGCCTGTAACCATCGATTCATCGAGTGAGCTTCGACCTTCGATGACGACGCCATCAACCGGCACACTCTCACCCGGCCGAACCCGCAGCTGATCGCCGCCCGCAACTGCATCTAGCGTCACGTCCTCATCGTGGCCGTCGGAATTCACCCGCGTCGCTCGCTTAGGCGCCAGATTGAGCAGGGCTTTGATGGCCCCGCTGGTTTGCTCCCGCGCCCTAAGTTCGAGCACTTGCCCAAGCAGCACAAGTACGGTGATCACCGCAGCCGCCTCGAAATAGACAGGCACCGCTCCATCGGGACCACGCAGACCCGCCGGGAACGACGCCGGAAAGATGGTTCCAGCGATGCTGTAGATCCAGGCAACACCGGTCCCCATCGCAATCAAAGTGAACATGTTGAGATTACGCGACTTGAGCGATGCCCAGCCGCGCTCGAAAAATGGCCACCCTGCCCACAACACGACCGGCGTCGCCAAAATGAATTGCAACCAATTTGACATTTGCTGACCAAGCAACGTGTGCAGTTGCGTCAGGTGTCCGCCCATCTCGAGCGCGAACACCGGAACCATTAGTGCAAGTCCAATCCAGAACCGGCGCGTCATGTCTGCGAGTTCGGGATTGGGCCCGACGTCGGCAGTTACCATTTCGGGTTCCAGCGCCATGCCGCAGATGGGACAGGAGCCCGGCCCGGCCTGTCGAATTTCGGGATGCATCGGACAGGTATAGATGGCGCCGGCTGGCGCAGGTGTTGGGTCCTGTGTCTGAGGGTTCAGATATCGATCCGGCTCGTTGCTGAACTTTGTGCGGCACCCGGCGCTGCAAAAATAATATGTCGCGCCAGCATATTCCTTCGTGTGTTTGGCGGTCGCGATGTCGACCGTCATGCCACACACGGGATCCTTTGCTGCTGCAGTAGGTGGTTGGCCGCTCTTTGTGCCATCGGCAGTTTCGACCCGATGCCCATGACAGCAGCAGGCGCCTGCCGCTGGCTTATCTCGAGAGACTGGATGTTCTGCGCTCGACATCATTTATCTCCATCGTCTCAGATTACCCGGACGGGGTATATTGGGCTTGACGAGTATACCCTGTGCGGGTATCTGTCAAACATGCAAATTGACACCAAGACAGGTTGCCTGAAAAGGCTTAAGCGCATTGAGGGCCAGGTTCGCGGGCTCGCACGCATGGTCGAAGATGATCGATATTGCATTGACGTCGTGACGCAGATTGCGGCAGTTCGGGCGGCCCTCGCGCGCGTGGAGGAGCAGGTCTTGAGCGACCACATCGGTCATTGCGTCCGCAATGCGATGACGATCGGCGACGCCAAAGATCAAGGCGCGAAGATTGCCGAGCTCATGCAGGTGTTCGCACGCAGCAATCGATAAGTGGCAATAAAACCCATGCCCCCCCAGACCAATCCAGATCTCAGTAAATTCCCGTCAATCAGTGGCGCCAGTGGGCATATTCTGATCGTCGACGACGACGCCCAAATCCGTCAACTTGTCGGCAGGTTTTTGCGCGAGCATGGCCATAAAGTCACGGCGGCACGTGACGCTCGCGAAATGCGCGCGGCACTCGATACAGGGACGATCGATATCGCCATCCTTGATATCATGCTGCCGGGCAGCAATGGCTTAGACCTGTGCCGGGAGATTCGCAGTTCATCGTCACTTCCGGTGATGATGTTGACCGCACGCGGGTCGGAGACCGACCGCATTATCGGACTGGAAATCGGCGCCGATGACTACATCGCCAAGCCGTTCAGTCCGCGCGAACTGCTCGCCAGAATCAATGCACTGCTTCGACGCTCGCGTGCTCATCTGTCGCCAGCACCGTCCGGCGCCGGATATAATCTGCGTTTCGAGCGCTGGACCCTTGATACACGCCGCCGCGAATTGATCAACCCGGACGGGGTCGTCGTCGACCTATCGACCGGCGAGTACAATCTTCTGCAGACTTTTTTGGAGTTCTCCCAGCGGGTGCTGACGCGCGAGCAGCTAATGGATGCGGCAAAAAATCGAGTGACTACAGGAGCCGACCGGGCGATCGACATTCAAATTAGCCGCCTACGCAAGAAAATCGATGTCAGTGAGGATGGCCAGGCAATGATCAAGACCATCCGCGGAACTGGCTACATGTTCGTGCCGGCTGTCGAGCGCGCATGATCCGGGTAATCGACACGATCGTCGCCCGCTCGGTACTCGTCTCCTTGATCGGCATCACACTGGTCCATGTCCTCAGTCTTTGGAGCTACGAGCATGCGCTTGATCGTGAATTGACCATCGCCCACGAAACCCGTCTTGCCGAGCGTCTAGTCACCATCAGGCGTAGCGTTATGCTGGTGCCGGTTTCGCAGCGCGAGCCGGCAGCCCACGATCTTTCCGGAGGTCCAATCGAGGCCCATTGGAGTGCCACCAAAGGCGCGATTGCGGGCGG
>JANLXZ010000481.1:0-7865 GCA_031365375.1 Hyphomicrobiaceae bacterium
CGAGCGGCATCGCCGCATTGCGGCGCAATCTGATGGACAAGACCGACGATCGGATTTCCTACGTTGTAGGTTTCAGCCTTTAACTTTGCAAAGTCAATTTGGCCCTGCGCGCCAACTTTCTCGATTGCTGCGGCTGCATCGGCCGGGATCACGCCCAGTTTACCCTGAACGCGCGCGAGAGTGATCTCGACGCTTGCCGCAGCGGCGATAAAAGCTTCATCGTTGAATACAGCGCGCATCGCGGGTGTACCGAATGCATCGCGATAAAGCAGGCTGTCGTAAACGGTGGATGGCATCGGGATGATCCAGTGGCGTTATTACCGTCCGCCTTAAGGATCAGGGATTGCCAAACATTTCAAGTCCGACTTGCGCCAGCAGCGGACTTGCTCAGCAGTCAGCCCTCACGAAACCGCGTCGCGATCGAGTTGACTAGCCTCGGGAATTTTATCCTCGCGCAGCAAGTGGGTCCACAACCTATAAAGCCGTCGCATCCGCAGCTGTTGATCGCGTTGATCGAGCACGGCTTTGGGGGCAGGAGCAATCCCACGCCGTCGCAGGATGCGTTGCAGGGTGCGCCGATGCATGCCAATGGCGCGCGCTGTCTCGCTCATGTTGCGATCATACTGCTCGAAAATCGTCAGCAGATAGCGAAACTCGATCTCGTCGGGACGCGCGAAAATTCGATCGACGGCCGGTCCCGCACTGCCCAAAATAGCCGCCTCGATGGTGTCCGCGTCAGACGGTTTGGCCAGGAAATCCGCCGCTCCAAGCTTCGTCGCCGTGACCGCACCGGCAACATTTCCGTAGCTCGTCAGAACCACTACGCGTTCAATTGCACTTCTGCCGTTACGATTCTGATGGCGAACGTCCTCAAGCAGATCAAATCCGTTTCCATCAGGAAAACGAATGTCAGATATTAGAAAACTGCAGCCCTCACGCACGATCGCACTTCGTGCTTCGGCGAGAGTGGAAGCCGCGATAACCTTGTGGCCGCGTTTCTCTAAAGCACGGGTAAGGGTTCGCTGAAAAACTGCGTCGCTATCGGCGACGAGGATTGATTTTTTCATCTGGGGCGCGTGTTGCATACGTCTTAAACGCGCCAATCACTCAAACGGATCGGTCGATTCGAGAAATTTGTTAACGTATCAATCGATCATCGACATAAACTCTTGACGCGTCATGGGGTTATCCCGAAATGCGCCGAGCATTCTGCTGGTCACCAGATCGGTGCCGTGTTTTAAAACGCCACGCGTCGACATACAGTGATGGTTGGCCTTTATCACCACAGCCACCCCTTGCGGGCGAAGCACCTTTTCGATCGTGTTGGCAATTTGCGATGTCATTTTTTCTTGTATTTGCAGGCGTTTGGCGAATGCGTCAACGACGCGGGCAAGCTTTGAAATCCCCACGACGCGGCCACTAGGGATATAGCCCACCCACGCTTCGCCGATAATCGGCGCCATGTGATGTTCGCAATGGCTGACGAACGGGATCGCCCGCAGCACGATCATCTCGTCGTACCCTTCGATTTCCTCGAATGTCTTGGTGAGGAGGACTTCCGGGTCCGTCTCATAGCCGACGAACCATTCCTCGAACGCTTTGGTGACGCGCGACGGCGTTTCTAGCAAACCTTGCCGCGCCGGGTCGTCACCAGTCCAGCGGATGATCGTGCGAAAGGCCGCTTCGACCTCTGTTCGCGTCGGTTTGTTCGCGACCGGCATCAGTTCTAGCGGATTCGGCGACTTTAATTTCACAGGCATTTCCATGATTTTGATCGGTTCGCACAAACCTTTGCTACGATGGAATCGATTGCGTCACCAGAGCCGATTGGGGCTATGCCGAATGGATAGAATAATCTTGTTGGGTGCGAAGGGTGGTCCAGCGATACGCACGTCTGGCCCCAATCCCACATCCTACCTCCTCGTCGCCCGCGATAAACTTTATGTCATCGACTGCGGACTTGGTGTGACCAGAGGTTTTGTCGAGGCCGGATTTCATCTGAACCAGTTGGCGACCATCGTCATCACGCATCATCATTCGGACCACAATCTCGAGTTCGGGAATTTGATCCACACCGCTTGGACGGCCGGGCTTGCAACACCGGTCAATGCCTACGGACCGGCCGGGCTCTGCGCTATGTGGGCCGCATTCCTAGAGCTCAATCGCTTCGACATCGCAACGCGGATCGCCGACGAGGGCAGGCCCGACCTTTCAAACCTCATCGCAACACACGAATATTCAGACGGTTCGGTGTTCGATGACGGCGTCGTTCGGATCTCGGCCTTTCGCAACAACCATCCCCCTATTTTGGATAGCTTCGCGCTGCGGATCGATTTCGAGGGCGAGGACGGCCGGGCAAAATCGATCGTCATATCAGGTGACACGACATATTTACCGGCCTTGGCGGAATTTGCACGAAACGCCGACGTTCTGTTCCACGAGGCAATGTTCGGGCCGGGCATCGATGCGCTGGTGGCGCGGGTAAAGAACGGTACGCGTTTGCGAGAGCATTTGATCGCGAGCCACACCTTCGTCGAGGATGCCGGGAGGATCGCCACCACAGCCGGAGTAAAACGTTTGGTGCTCAACCACCTGATCCCGGCGGACGATCCCGATGTTCGCCCCGAGGATTGGGAAACGGCCGTGCGATCGACTTGGTCCGGACCGTTAGAAGTTGGCCGCGATGGTCTCGTGATCGAGATCTGATAGCTGCCGCACGCGGCGCGGTTGCATCGCGACACCAAATCAGCGCAGGAAGCGCATTGGCAAAGCAAAGGCGTTTGGCCGGAGTTCCGGATCGGGCGCCGGTGTAACCGGGATCAGCGATGGCGCGCAGCCTTTTTGATATGACGAGCGTCAAACGTGTGGCAATCATCGCGCCGGACGGGTTGAGCCTGCTGCGACAGCGTTCGGAACTGATCACCGATATCCTGGCTCGCCGGCACAGCGTTTTGGCCCTGGTGCCAGAGCACGCGGCGCAGTCGATACCGGCACTCGCAGAGCGGGGGATTGCGGCAGCGACCTTCCCCTACAAGAGCGATCAACCGTCGATCCTCACCGATCGGCAGACAGTTGCGGCAATCGCGGCACAGCTCGCGGATTGGCGTGCCCACGTGGCGCTTTGCTATGGAGTGAAGACGCTTTCGCTCGGAGCTCTTGCCGCAAAAAAATCCCGCGTCACGCGGCGGGTCGGGTTGATCACTGCACTACCGCCGGCGATGATCTTGGGTTCCAATGCAACGCCGAGCTGGGCCTGGCGCCGCTTAATGCGATCCGGCTTCAAGGCGCTGGACGCTGCAATCTGTCATAACGAGCGCCATCGTGCGCAACTCGACGCTGGCGGGTACTTGCCGCGAACGATTGAGATTACGAACGTAGCCGGATCGGGTGTCGATCTCACGCGTTATGCCATGCAACCTTTATTGCCCATGGTTAACGATCGCCGCACCGCTTTAAACTTCGCGATGATCGCGCGTCTTGATGCAGCAAAAGGCGTGATCGAATTTTGTGACGCGGCGGCACAGATCAAGAAAACCGCTCCCGACAGCCAATTTATACTGTCCGGCCGCGACGGTGACCTCGACCGCACGCTTCTTTCGGGGTATAGTGATAGTGTAGAGATTATCGGCGATCAGGGCGACGCTGCGGCCCTGTTGGCAGCCGCCCACGTTATTGTCCTGCCCTCGTGGGGCGAGGCCATGCCGCGTATCTTGCTGGAAGCATTGGCAATCGGCCGTCCGATTATCACGACCGATATTCCAGGCGCGCGCGAAACCGTAGACGAGCGCGTCAACGGCGTTATCGTTCCGCCTAAGAACGTGGATGCGCTGGTGGCGGCAATGGAAAGCTTTATCGCTCGCCCCGACTTGATACCGTCCATGGCGCGGGCAAGCCGATCGAAAGCTGAACGCCGTTTCGATGTGCGGCCCGTAAACGCCGCGCTAATGCAAGTGATGGGACTTTAACGGGCCGTTTTCATCGATTGTTGCCCAGCGGTCCAATTCCGGCCATAAGGCGGGGCTCTTTGGCGGTCGCGCGGCGTTTATGACACTGCCGCGATGCCCGAATTTCACTCGATCGGAGTTATCCTTGATGCGCTTTACAACCGTTTTTGCCGGTCTCGTGCTGGCATTTGGATTCGTCGCTGGAGTGCAGGCACAGGCGCCGAAGCTTGATCCGGCGAATACCCTGATCATCGAACTCAAGAGCGGCAAGGTCACGATCGCACTGCGGCCTGATCTGGCGCCCAAGCACGTTGAACGCGTCAAGCAGCTTGCCAAGGAAGGCTTCTACAATGGCCTCAAGTTTCACCGCGTGATTGCGGGTTTCATGGCGCAGTCGGGTGATCCGACAGGGACCGGCACGAGCGGTTCGAAGTACGGCAATCTGCCGGCGGAGTTCACGCCGACCCCCTTCGATCGCGGTGTTGTCGGAGCTGCCCGTTCATCCGACAAGAACAGCGCCAACAGTCAGTTTTTTATCATGTTCGCTGCGAACCCTGGCCTCAATGGCGAATATACCGTCTGGGGTAAGGTCGTTGACGGCATGATGGCCGTCGATGCGATCAAAAAGGGCGCAGCCGGTTCAGGCACGGTCGATCAGCCCGACGTCATCGTGAAGGCGTATCTGGCTTCGGATGCGAAATAGAAAAAACGTAGGTTCAACCAAATAAAACGGAGATGAAATTGGCCATCAAAGATCCCGAGAACACACTGATCATCGAGACCACCAAGGGTCGCGTCGTCATCGCCATGCGACCCGATCTCGCACCGAACCATGTTGCCCATATCAAGAAGCTTGCGCGCGAGGGCTTCTACGACGGCATCGTGTTTCACCGCGTGATCGACGGCTTCATGGCACAGACCGGCTGCCCGAGCGGCACCGGCACTGGCGGATCGAAACTGCCGAACCTAAAGGCCGAGTTCAACGCCGAGCCACACGTGCGCGGCGTTTGCTCGATGGCGCGGTCATCGAGCCCGGATAGCGCCAACAGCCAGTTCTTCATCTGCTTTGCCGATGCAAGCTTCCTCGACAAGCAGTATACCGCCTGGGGCAAGGTCATCGAGGGCATGGAGAATGTCGACAAGATCAAGAAGGGCGAGCCAGTGCGCGATCCCGACAAGATGATCTCGATGAAGGTTGCCGCCGACGTAAAGGCTTGATTTTCGTCGATATCCTCTGGCGTTGACCGTCATTGGCATGTGGTCTTGCCGAATGCCACGGTCGTTGAACAACAAGAAGATGGAGCGGGCGTTGTGGATTGTTGAACCCGGTCTTGTTTCGCGTCCACAAATAGCGTCAATTTAGCTCAATGAAGACCGACCTATTTGATTTTGAGTTGCCGGATGCAAGCATTGCGTTGCATCCGGTCTCGCCGCGGGATGCGGCGCGGCTGCTGGTCGTCCGGCCGGGTTCGACCGAAATCTTTACCGATCATACCGTGCGCGACTTGGGCGATATGCTCGAGCCCGGCGATGCGATGGTGTTCAACGATACGCGGGTCATCCCGGCGGCGCTCGATGGCATTCGCATTCGTGACGGCTCGGCAGCGCGGGTGGCTTTCAATCTTCATAAGCGCATCGGCGAAGCGAGGTGGCTTGCGTTTGCGCGGCCGGCAAAACGGCTGGCGCTGGGTGATCGGCTGCGATTTGGTCATTCTGGCGATAGCTGCATGTTGGGCACGCTCGATGCGGTGATCGCAGGAAAAGGCGATGCCGGGGAAGTGGAGCTCGCGTTCGATCTATCGGGTGTATTTCTTGACGAGGCGATCGCACGCGTGGGTCACATGCCGTTACCGCCTTACATCGCGTTAAAGCGCCCGAGCGAGCCAGCGGACGCTGCGAGTTACCAGACAATCTATGCCGCCCGCGATGGCGCGGTCGCAGCACCTACCGCCGGTTTGCATTTTACCGAGGAATTGTTCACCACCCTCGACGCGAGAAGGATCGAACGGCATTTCGTGACGTTGCACGTTGGCGCCGGTACGTTTCTGCCAGTCAAGGTCGACAATACGGCGGATCACAAGATGCATGCCGAGTGGGGGTCGGTGTCTGCTGATACTGCCGCCTCCCTCAACGCAGTTCGCGCGCGTGGCGGGCGGATCGTTGCGGTTGGCACAACGGCATTACGTTTGCTGGAAAGCGCCGCCGCCACGAGTGAGGGTGGCAAGCTGTCGGCTTGGAGTGGCGACACTTCGATCTTCATAACGCCGGGCTACCGGTTCCGTGTCGTGGACATCTTGATGACAAACTTTCACCTGCCGCGCTCGACACTTTTCATGCTGGTCAGCGCGTTTGCCGGCCTCGATACGATGCGACAAGCCTATGCGCGGGCGATTATCAATGGATATAGGTTTTATTCATTTGGGGACGCCTCGCTTCTGTTCCGAGCATAAGTCATCACGAAATTGTTGAGACCACCTGTCAGATTTCGCCGCAATTTTAGCGTCGATTAAGTAATCGGAAGCGTTCACGTGTTTATGTGGCGGCTCGGTTGAAACCTGATGTGCGGCTCAGTCGTATTACTGAGCAGGTACGTCAAAAATAAATCCACAGTGACAACCCACAGTGTGTCGTCGGAGTGCATAAATGCGTGTGAACTTGTTCCGCAGCGTGAGCTTGGTTCTGCTGATGGTGGCAGCGGTGCCATCTGCAACATGGGCGGTGCCTGATCCGCAAACAGGTGGTGGCGTCACAGCGGCCGCTCCGACCATCCCCCCGATTGCAGAAAAACCGCCGGCCCCGAAACCGATCGTCGTCACCCTCACGGCGGAAATTAATTTGACCGCCCAGCAAATGACAGTGAGTTCGGGCGGCAAGACGATGCACGTCTGGCCGATTTCTTCGGGTGATCGCGATCATGCAACTCCGACCGGAACGTTTCGGCCCCAGTGGATGGCCAAGACCTGGTTCTCCAAGCAATATGACGATGCGCCGATGCCCCATTCGGTGTTCTTCAATGGCGGTATCGCAACCCATGCAACTCAAGCCACTGGGCGATTAGGCAGCCCGGCGTCTCACGGATGCGTGCGCTTGTCGCCAACCGCTGCGGCGACATTCTATGGACTCGTGCAAAAACACGGACTAACTTCGACCCGGATCGTCGTCAAAGGATCACCGAAGTTCCGCGATGAGGTCGCATCCAAACGGCGGCGCGACGATGATAGCGCGTTCCGCACCACAACGCGCAGCGATCGCCCGTCAGAGTATGGCCGTTATGCCTATGGACGGTCAGCTGCGCCCTATGGTTACGTGCAAACATACCGGCCGGCTTACGGCTACTATGCCCAACCGTCGCGGATGTACGAGCAACGTTGGCCAGCTGATGGCCCGTCACAAGGCGAAGTGCGATATATGCCACGGGGTTATGTGCGCTATTAAGAGGCATTGCGCTGTTCTTTGTGGCTGATTACCTAGCCACGTAAGCGTGCGGTTACAGATCACGTGCTTCTTGATATTAAAGGTCGGGTGTTTGAAATTCCGGCGCTGCCGGCAAGATTAGATGGCGGTAGTGGGCCCCAGTGTCATCGGCCGACATGATGGGGCCCGAAGCCATTCATGGTACCAAACCGGCGAGGCTTTGCGTGCGTTTAGGTCAACTATCGGCAGCGCTATTGCTCATCGGCGGTATGTTGGCCGGGCCTTCGAACGAGACGGCAGCTCAGCAGCCGGTCATGTCGGCACAAGCCGCGCCCACGAAGCCCACAGATCCGAAGGCCGCTGAAACCAAGGTACAACAGGGCGACGCTGAACTTGGCTGGTTCGCGCGGCAATGGCAGTGGATCTCAGGTGCGTTTACTTCGGGGCCAGAACGGGGTCGTGCGCCCGCAGCCGGGACCGGGCCGGGAGCCGCACCGCCGCTTGTCA
>JANLXZ010000491.1:0-14204 GCA_031365375.1 Hyphomicrobiaceae bacterium
TTCCAAGGCGGCGCGGTATGCGATTTACCCATATGCATGTGACGCACGATATTCTCGATCTCGACGATGGCGTCGTCGACGAGAATGCCGGTCACCAATGTGATGCCGAGCAAGCTTACGAGGTTGAGCGAGAAGCCCATCATGCTCATCGCCCAGAAGGTGGGGATCGCCGATAACGGCAGTGCAATCGCTGTAATCAGCGTGGCGCGCCAGTTGCGCAGGAAGAGCATCACTACGAGGATGGCCAGTGCTGCGCCCTCGATAAGCGTCTCCATCGCCGCTTCGTAGTTGCCACGCGTGTAGGATACTGCGTCGTCGATCTTGGTCAGCACAACGTCGGGGCGCGCCGCCTGCAATTCGGCGACACGTTTGTCGACAATTTCGCCAACCGATAATTCGCTCGAGCCCTTCGAGCGGAAGATCGAGAACGACACCACCGGTTGCCCATCGAGGCGAGCGTAAGACCGAGCCTCGGATGCATCGTCGATGACGCGGCCAAGGTCGCTCAATCGGACTTCGCGACCGCCCGGAATGATGATTTTCGTTTTGGCTAGATCCTCGACGCGCTTGGCGCCGGCAAGAATGCGGATCGCCTGTTCCTGTCCACCGACTTCGCCGCGCCCGGAGCCGACGTCGGTGTTCGTTGCGCGGACCTGGCGATTGACGTCGGCTGCCGTGATGCCGAGCGATAACAATTGATTAGGATCGAGGAGGATGCGAATTTCACGCGCGACGCCGCCATTGCGTTCGACGCGCCCGACACCCTTCAAGCCCTGCAGCTCGCGCTTGATGACGTCGTCGACATACCAGGACAACTGTTCGAGCGTCATGCCGGGGGAGCTCGCGGCATAGGACATGATCGACTGCCCTTCGACGTCGATCTTCTGAATGATCGGTTCATCGATGGTACGCGGCAATTCCGCGCGAATGTTCGCGATGGCATCCTTGACGTCGTTCTGCGCCCGGTCGGTGTTGACCTCCAGCCGGAATTCGATGGCCGTTACGCTCGATCCATCGGTCAGCGCCGACTGGACGTGTTTGACGCCGGTAATGTTGGCGACCGAATCCTCGACGACTTTCGTCACCTGGGTTTCGAGCTCGGAGGGGGCGGCACCCGATTGCGTGACCGTGACGGTCACCACAGGCACGTCGATGTTTGGAAACTTGGTGACCGGCAGCTTCATGAAGCTCATCACGCCGAGTAGCGTCAGCACCGCGAACAGCACGATCGGCGTCACCGGATTTCGGATCGACCAGGCCGAAATATTGATTCGCATTATTTCGCCTCGGTGAGCTTGGTGGCGTCAGCCAAAATCGGACGAACGGTGTCGCCGTCACGCAGGAAAGTACCGGCGCGGGTGACGACGAGGTCGCCTTCGGCCAAGCCTTCGCGAACTTCGACGAAGCCGTCCGCCGTGAGCCCGGGTTTAATGTTTCGGGTCGCGACGATACCGTTCGCCACCACTTGCACGGTCGTCACATCCAGATTGTATATGACGGCCGATACCGGCACGCTCAAGCCGGTGGATTTTGCGGTTTCGATCAAGCCCCGGCCAAACGCACCAATCCGAAGCGCGCGATTGTCACCAAGAAAAATACGGACCCGGCCCAGTCTCGTGACTTTGTCGATCTCGGTCGAGATCAAGCGAACCTTGCCTGGCGCCTCGTCGACGCCCGCAACCGTTGCGCGTGCGATTTGGCCCTCTTTGATCTTCGCCAATTGCGATTCTGGAACTTCGGCGTCGAGTTCGATCTCGCCGCGCGCGATGATGCGGAACATCGGGTCCGCAGCACCTGCCGCGATCCCGCCGACGCGGGCATTGCGCTTGTTGATGACGCCGTCGGCGGGCGCCTTTACTTCGGTATTAGCTCGTTTCCAGGTGAGTTCGCGACGTTGCGCCTCTATCTGCGCGCGCTCGGCTTGAGCGACAGAGAGGCCGTCCTTGGCCGAGCCCAGCAGCGCATCGGCGGTTCGGGCAGCCGACTCGCGTTGATCAAAGGTGCTGCCCGATAGATAGCCCGAATTCTTCAGCGGCTTGGCGCGCTCAAACGCATTGCGCGCTTCGACGAGGCGGGCTTCTGCCTGGACGATCGCGCTGTTGGCTTGTGCGATGGCCGCGGTACTGCGGGAGAGATTGGCGTCGCTCTGCGCCATCTGAGCGTCGAGAGACTCTGATACGAGCCGCGCCAGGATCTGGCCCTTCTTAACCCGGTCACCTTCATCGACCGCCAGTTCGAGCACCCGCAAACCTTCGATTTCAGGCGCGACCAGAATTTCCTCGCGCGCAACGAGCGTGCCGGTAATTGTGACGGTTTCGGCGAAACTGGCGGGCGCGACCTTCACGACCGTTACCGCCGGGGGAAGCGCTGCCTTCGCTTTCAACTTGCGCGCGTCAGCTTTGCCGGTCGACGGCGCGCGCGATCCATCTTCGTTGGTGACTGTCTGTTGGCTGAATGGAGTCTTCCCGGTGGCATAAAGCCCCGCGGCAATTGCCCCAATCGCTACCAGTGCGATGACGACCTTGCGCTTCATGAGTTGGCCTTTACGAGTGTGGAGCGAGCGCTGTTTTGAGCGTCAGATGGAATTGGATTGAGCAAGTTCGTCATAATCCCGACGATCGTTGCGAACGCGGATTGAGCGTCAAAATTAGGATCAACCGCACGGCGCCAGAACATGCCGTCTCCGATCACGCCCATGACACGGGCGATCTCGGCCGTATCGAGCGCCGGCTCGATTTTGCCCTCGGCCTTGGCGCGCTCAAACAATTCGGCGAAGCGGGCGATGCAGTATTGATCGGTGGTGCGAAAAGCCGCTCCAATTTCCGGGTTGCGGGTCGACTCCGCGCCGATCTCGATGTGCAGGATACGTTTGTACTGTGGTTCTTCGATGAAGTAGTGCTGCCCGAGCGCCGTCATCGCCTCCATCAAATCGGGTGCGTGGGCGAGGCTCGCGAACTGCGCCGACAACTTCTGCCGGTCGCGCTCGACGATGCCGGCGATCAAGGCCTCTTTCGATGCGAAATAGACGTAAAGTGCGCCGGCGCTGATGGCGGCTTCCCGGCAAATGTCGAGCATCGTCGTGCGATGGAAGCCGTCGCGCGCAAAACATTGCTCCGCGGCGTCGAGGATGTGCGCGCGCCGGGCAATCTGGGTCGCGGGTTTGAGTTTCGGCAAGCCTAAACCTCAGTTTGAGTATGCAAACAAAACGGATGATCGTTTTGTTTGTCGCCCAAAACCGTGGCATCTTAAAGGCGCAGAAGGTCGCAGGGGGCGGTCAGAAATTTTTGCCGGGGAGCCACAGAGTATTTAGTTCTTTCGGACCGATGTAGGGCACAAAGCCTCGCTCGCGGATGCGGCGTAAGGAAACGTCGGATGCGGAGCGGTTCTTGGTGTAATCGACGACGAACACAGGACGGCCGGCGGCTTTCGCGATGTTCAAACGGTCGACTGACCATTTCACCGCATCGGTACTGTTGATGTGTTGCTTGTTCGAACCGTCGCCTCCGCCCCAACCGTGGAATAGCGACTCCTTGGCGACGGCATCGATCGCCTGCACCATCTTCGGATTTTTCAAAAGATCTTCCGCGTTTTGCAGGATCACCATGAAATACGGATTGGCTTTGCGAGCGTGGGCGGCGAGCTTGGCAACGAAATCCACCATCTTCTGCGCGCCGTCCGGACACTCCTTCTTGATCTCCTCGTACACGTCCACGCGGTCCATATACACACCGTCGAGACCCAATTCGACGATTCGATAGAGCGGGGACGCCTCGATGCTGTTGTAGATGTTGCGCCCTGTCTCATCGCCTAGAATCGTGGTTTGCCAGCCATCGCTGCAAAAGCGAATGATGCGGCTGCCCGGCCAGTCCTTGTTCTCGTGCATCAGCCAGTCGGGCGCTTCTTCCTCAAGATATTCCTTGGCGTAGTAATCGGGCCGGTAGGGCTCTGCTTCTCCCACCGAAAGATAAGACACGACAATGCGGCGCGAACCGTCGGGCTTTCGTTGGAGCGCTTTAATTTCATCGCGCGTGAAGGGGCGGCCGGCGGCCAAGCCAGTCATCGCGTCGATCACTAGCATGTCAAAGGGTGAGGCCAGCGCGTCCTCGAACTTCATGCCGTAAAGCTGATAGCCCCAGCTCTTGGCGCCGTTGATACGTGCCAAACGCTCGATTTCGGCGGTCTTCGGATCGACTTGAGCGGCGGCAGTGGGAGCAGGGTTTGCGGGCGTGATTTTGGGGGGACGTGCCGCTGGCTGGGGAGCCGGTACAGCACCACCCGGCCGATCGCCAGCAGCGTCGACGGGCAGGGACAGCAACACCGCAGCCAAAGCGCAAATCGCCGCCGCGGTCCGTGAACACAACCGTAGTCTGGGTTTCGACATCACCATCATGAACGCAAACGCTCGGGGCACGACATATGCCAGGAACACCCTAATCTACCGTTAACCGTAGTTCGAACGTTGGGCGGCACTGTGGCACGATCGCATTCAACCAGATGCGGCTGGCAGAGCCGGGGCTGGACGCCGCCAACTGCTTCGCCTATTCCCGAGCAGCCATGCGCCAAAAACTTATCTCGATCGTCATCCCAATCTTAAACGAGGCAGCCACACTCGATGCGTTGGTTGCGCGCGTAGCCTCCGTGCTCGCACAGATCCCTGAGCGCTGGGAGATGGTGTTCGTCGATGACGGCTCGACCGATGGCACGCTCGCCAAGCTTCGCGAGTGCCACGCCCGTGATCCGCGCATCACGGCGATCTCTTTTAGCCGCAATTTCGGCAAGGAGGTGGCGATCGCGGCCGGCTTGAGCTACGTGCGGGGCGATGCCGCCGTCATCATGGATGCCGATCTGCAGCATCCCCCGGAGGTCGCTCTTCAGTTCGTCGAGAAATGGCGTCAAGGCTTCGACATCGTGTATGGCGACCGGATCGATCGCAACGCGGATGGTCCATTCCGCCAACTTTATGCGCGCGGTTTCTATCGGCTTTTTAACTTTCTCTCGCGCAGCGATATCCCGAGTGGCGCTGGCGATTTCCGTTTGCTCGATCGCAAAGCGATCGACGCGATGAACCGGATCAAGGAAACCTCGCGGTTCAACAAAGGGCTCTATTCCTGGATCGGCTTCAAGTCGGTTGGTGTCCCCTATCACGTGGCCGATCGCGCCGCGGGTTTCACCAAATGGAGTTTTGGCCGCCTGTTGAGCTTTGCGATCGATGGACTGACGTCGTTTTCGACGCTGCCTCTCAGGGTCTGGTCGGTGCTCGGGCTCGCGATCTCGCTGCTGGCGATCCTATATGCAACCGTCATCATGGTGCGGACATTGGTGTTCGGTGCCGACGTGCCGGGCTTCCCTTCCATCATCGTGTCGGTGATGTTGTTGGCCGGAGTGCAGTTGATTTCGCTCGGCGTCCTGGGCGAGTATCTCGGTCGTGTCTACGAAGAGGTCAAGGCGCGACCGCTGTTCCTGGTCGCCGAGGAAGTTGGCATCGGGAAGTCGTCCGAGGCAGCGGCGCAGAAAACATGACGGCCGCAATCATCCTATGCGCCGATGACTATGCTCTGAGCGAAGGGGTGAGCCAGGGCATCGAGGAGCTGGCATCGGCGCAGCGATTGTCGGCCACGAGCGCCATGGTGACGACGCGGCATTGGGCAATTCATGCGAGGCGCCTGAGGGAATTGCGCGGCCAAATCGCCGTCGGCTTGCACTTCAATTTAACGCTCGGAACGCCGCTCGGGACCATGCCTTGGTTATGCCCGACGGGGGCATTTCCAACGTTGCCGGCGATTTTGCGCGCGAGCCTCGCTTGGCATATCCCGCGTGAAGAGATCGCCGCCGAATTTACCCGGCAGTTGAGCGCGTTCGAGCAGTCGATGGGCTGCCCGCCCGACTTCATCGATGGGCATCAGCACGTGCACGCTTTGCCCGGCATTCGGGACGCGGTGCTGGGAGGTATGCAGGCCAAGCACGTGGACCGGAATACGCTCGTGCGCGATCCAGGCGATACCCCATCGGCAATCCTGGGCCGGGCGGCATCGGTAAAAAAAGCGCTGGTCCTCGCGACCTTGGCACGCGGATTTGGCGACGCCATCCGCTCGGCCGGGTTCGTCGCGAACACAAGTTTTTCAGGCGTCTCGGCATTCGACGCAACGAAATCCTACCGCGTGGAGCTGGATCGTTTCTTCACCAAGGCAAATGTGCGTCATCTCGTGATGTGTCATCCCGGACATGTCGACGACGAGTTACCCACGCTCGATCCAGTAGTTGGCCGTCGCGCTCAGGAATTCGAAGTACTGATGCGGCACGAGCAGTTGCCGGCGTTGATCTGGCATCCAGTACGCGATGCGGACGGCCACGTCGATTGGCCGGGGGCGGCCAATGACTGAGCCAGTCTCGCCGTTTCGCCATTACGGTGGTTTCGTCGTCGCCGGTCTTGCCGCATTGGCGACCGATGCCGCTGTTCTACAATCGCTGAGCCAGGGGGCGGGACTTGCGCCGTTGATCGCTCGTCCGTTCGGCATAGCGTGCGCGCTTGTTGTGTCGTGGTGGATCAATCGATCGATAGCGTTCGCGATTGCAGCCCCGCCCACGTGGGCAGAGTTCGCGAAGTTCGCGCTCGCATCAGCGGCCGCTTTCACGGTGAACTACCTCGTGTTCGCCGCAATTCTACTGGCATATCCCGCCGTCCACCCGGTACTCGCGATCGTGTTTGCCAGCGTGATCTCGATGTTCGTCTCGTATGCTGGCTATCGCCTGGGCGTTTTCCCGTCCCCGAAATCCAATTCCTGAAAGCTTCACACCCGTGACCCATCCAGCCGATCCCTCGAGTGTGCTTTCCGGTATCGAAGCCGTGGATACGTATCTATCGGCCGGTTTTGCGACGGTGCCCGGGATGTCGTCGCGGTTTGCGGCGGCGATCGCGGCCGGCCTGATGCGCATCCAGACCGGGCTTGGCGTGTCCGGCCCGATTGCCGAGATCGGCACGTTCGAGGGGCGTTTTTTCATCGCGCTCGCCAAGGCGCTGCAACCTGGCGAGATGGCCCTTGGTATGGACATCTTCGATTGGCCGAATCCGCAGGTGATCGACCGGTTCGAGTCGAACTGCGCCAAGCACGGCGTTGTCGAAGCAGTTAGGAAAACCTGGAAATGCGATAGTCGTGCAGTCACACCGGCGCAGTTTCTCGAGCACACCGGCGGCCGGCGCGTTCGGCTGTTTCATGTCGATGGCGAACACTCGCGCGCATCACTAGAAAAAGACCTCGCGCTCGCCACCGCCGTACTGGCCGATGACGGTGTGATCGTTCTCGACGATATGCTGCATCCGGGATACCCGACGTTGATGGTGACGGTGCACGAATACCTGCAGTCGCACCCCGAGATGGTGGTGCTGTGTGTGATCGATCGCGAGACGATCGTCGGTGCAACCAAGTTTGTCCTGTGTCGCGGCAGTTGGTTCAAACGCTATGAGACCGAGCTTCTGAAAGTGTACGAGAAAAACGTCTGGCCGCTCGGCGCTGACTTCGAGCCGCACTGGTGTCTCGTGTTGTCACTTGATACGCGGTTGGCGGCGATCACCTAAAGTCGGAACAGCTCCCTCACTTACTCTCGACCGAGCCGCTGTGGCGAGCGGGGCCGGATCGTCGGACGGCGAGGGATCGCGCGCGGCATGACCCGCACCACGCGACGTGCACGTCCGATAATGCGCGTTGCCCGACGCGGACGAACCGTTTTTGCTGGGCGCAAGATTTTGGGCGGCCGGGAGGATCCCGTTTTCAATGTCGCAATGCGACGGTCGCCGAGCATGAGACCCCAAACCAGCGCCATCAACAGGTAGAAGTGCCGCCAGTGATCGATATCAATCACGAATCCTTCGATCACATTGCCGATGAAGGTTGCCAACGCGATAATGAATAACGGTTGTGAGGCGGTACGCTTCAGGGCATGCCGCAAGCCATAGAGTGTCGTCAGTGCACACATCAGAATGAACAGCAGGCCACCGAGCCAACCCGCGTTCAGGAACATGCTGAGATAAACGTTGTGCACGTCTTCGTGGTGATGCACTTCGGTGAAGGTGCCAGCACCAATGCCGAGCGGGTTTTCTAGAATCAGCCGCTTTGCCTTTTCATGGCCGCCAAAACGGCCTTCAGGACCTTCATCATAGCTTTGTGAAAGCTGTGCACGTTCTTCCAAGAGGGTGCCGACGGCGTCGATTTGCGTCGCTGCTATGAGCGAGCCGAAAACGACGAAAGCGCCGGCTGCGCCAAGCGCGATCATTTTCAGGCGCTGCAGATTGGTCGGTGCGGAAACAAAGGAGAAATAACCATAGATCGCAAATGCAATCGCCATGTTGATCCAGGCGCCTCGGGAGAAACTCAGCAGGATCGCAAAGCCGAGGAATAGGACCATCAGCCCTGGAAGGCCAATGCGATGGAGCGGGCGGATGATGCACTGGTGTACTGCATATAATAGTGCGGGCACGAGGAATGGCCCGTACACGTTGGGATCCTTGAAAGTGCCGGTAGCGCGACCGAATTTCGTTAAGAGTTCGTCGGCGCCAGGGGCCAATCCGAAATAACCGATAACGCCGGCGGTTGCCGCGATAAATGCCGCCCATTGATAAGCGTGCAAAACGAGCTTGGTGTGAGCCACGGGTTTCTTGGCGATGAATGCGGCGAACACGAACGTCGCGAGGTACAAGTAGACCGAGATTCCGGAATGAATGCTAGAGCGCGCGATGTCGTTGGAGAATGCACTCGCAACAAATGCGGCGGCGGCTGCCGCAAGCCATACCGACAGGACAACAACGAGGCCCGGCTTGATGGCGACGAGGCCGACGGCCGGCAACAGTACGATGAGTGCAATGGTAAAAAGATCGACGGGAGCAGGCTCGGTGAAGACGATGGCGCCAGATGCAACGGCCAGCCAGACCAACACGAGCGCGATGTAATGTGCCGCACTGCGCCGGCCTTCGAGGCGCGGCGGTGGGCCGGATCGCCAGTTGACCCGGCCGATTGTGTGCTCTGAAAAAGTCGTGCTCACGGGTGCGCCTGCAACGTTTCGGGGTGCTCGTTTCGGTTCGCGTGCAGCGTTGCAAGGAGCGGGCCGGACCCGCCGGCGCGGCTGCGGAGCCGTGTACGCTGGTCGTGATCGATTAAAGGCAAGTGCTCCGGCCCAATCTGGGTCGGAGTTTGGCCACCGGCAATCCGGATCAATCAGTAGGCGTTCTTCGTGGTCAGCAGCGACAGTGGGGTCTTGACCAGAATGTACAGGTCGAGCAGCACCGACCAGTTGTCGATGTAGTAGAGATCGTGCTCGACGCGCTTTTGGATCTTCTCGTCGGTATCGGTTTCACCGCGCCAGCCGTTGATCTGAGCCCAACCGGTGATTCCAGGTTTGACCTTGTGGCGGGCGAAGTAGCCGTCGACGACTTCGTTATAAAGCCGGTCGGCAGCTTTCGCCTGCACCGCATGGGGGCGCGGTCCCACGAGTGACAACGTGCCGTTCATCACATTGAAGAGTTGCGGCAGCTCGTCGAGGCTGGTGCGGCGGATGAAGCGACCGACACCGGTGACGCGAGCATCGTTGCGGGTGACCAGCTTGGTCGCATTGGCGTCGGTCTTTTCGGTGAACATCGAGCGGAACTTGTATACTTCGATCAGCTCGTTATTGAAGCCATAACGCTTCTGGCGGAACAGCACTGGACCCCGACTATCGAACTTGATGGCGATGGCGACTGCCGCCAACACGGGCGCCAGCAGAACCAGTGCCGTTGTGCCGACAACCTTGTCAAACGTCCACTTCGCGACGCTGCCCCAATCGTTGAGTGGCTTATCGGTGAGATCGATCATGGGCACCGAGCCGATATGGGAATAGATGCGCTTACAAAAGCGAAGTTGCGAGGCCATTGCCGCCAAGCGAACATCGACCGGCAGGACGTCGAGTCGGTTCAGCACGTGGGTAACGCGCTCTTCGGCGGACAACGGTAGTGTCATGATGACGAGGTCGACGCGCGTGCTACGGCCGAATGCCACAAGGTCATCAAGCTGTCCGAGGTTGGGATAGCCGGCAATCAGTTTACCTGAGCGATCTTCGCCGCGATCGTCGAACACGCCGCAGATGCGAATGTCGCTCTCGGGATCGGCCTCGAGACGCGCAATGAGCTGCTCGGCGGAAGTCCCGCCCCCGTAGATCACTGCCCGACGGGTGAGGCGGCCCTGCTTGATCAATCGCCGGGTTACGAGTGCCAAAATGAGACGGTCGGTAACGAGTGCAGTGCCGCCAACGGCAAACCACAGCGCGAGCCAAACACGGCTGAACTCAGGGCCGACCTTGAGAAAGAAGACGGCCAGGACGAGGAAGCCGAGGGCGAGTGTCCAACCCAGAATGAGGCGTGGCAGGTGCCGCAAAGGCGAGGTTAGCGCCTGTGTCGTATAAAGGCCTAACGCCTGGAATATCGCGATGGCGGCAAAACCGGTGCAGGTGAGGGCCAATCCATAGAGCGAGGAATTCTCGATATCGGCGGCATTGACGTAGCTGTAGGCGACGACGAAGCCCGCGGCCACGACAAGGGTCGCTTCGAGGGCTTTCACTAAAAATCCAAGCACCGCAGGCGACACTAGTCGCGACCGGTCTGCAAAGCGGAAATCCGCCAGGCGTGGAACGTGCAGTGAGATCGGCGCGGCGATTGTAGCGCCGACGGCATCGATCGAAAATGCTTGGGGATTTGACATGGGCGTTAACTCTTCGAGCACAGGGCGACCAGGTTTGGTCACTTCGGCTCAAAGCATGCAGCGTGCCAAAGCGCGGGGCGGGCGTAGAACGGGAGACGTTTGTCGCCGCTGCAAGAACCCGCGCAAAGTTTAATGTCGTATCTCAGAATAGAACGTCGCGATCGCGGACGACATCTGGTCGACCGTGAAGCGGGCGGCGACTGATAATCTCAGCCGGGCGGCGCGATCGATTGCTTCGGTGGGATGATCGAGCGCGTTCTCGATCGCTTCAGCCAGCGCGCCCACGTTCTCCGGGGGGACGAGTTTCGTATCGGTGCCACCGACGATCTCGGGGATACCACCAACCGATGTCGCGATTAACGGAATGCCAGCTGCCGCCGCCTCCAGCACGATGTAGGGAAAGCTTTCTGCCCGCGACGGCATCACCAAAACGCGCCCGAGCGGGAACGCTCGAGCAGCGGGCATGGCTCCCGGGAAACTGACGCGTTCCGTTAGGCCAAGGCGGGCTGCGGTCTGACGAAACAGCGCCGCATCCGGCCCGTCGCCAACGATGGTTGCGGTAATTGGTGCCGGCCGGGTGACCCGCGCCATCGCTTCGAGCAACAGGTCGACACCTTTTAACATGCGCAGCTCCCCGATGAAGACGATGTCGGTCGCGTCTTGCGCTGGAGTGTGGGTTGAAAATTCCGCCGACAACAGACCGTTCGGAATGACGAGAGAGGAGCACGTGAGGCTGCCGACATGACGGCGGAAAACATCCGCCGAATAGGCGCTTTCGAAGATGATGCCATCGGTCGATCGAGCTAGTCGGCGCTCCAATGCCATGAAGATGCGTCCCTTAAGGCTTGTCGGAGCGTAGTGAAGGCTGCCGCCGTGCGGGGTGTAAAAGGATGCGACCCGCGAGCCGTTCGCTTTCAAACGGGAAGCGGCAAGCCGGCCATATGCACCTCCCTTGGCGCCGTGGCCATGGATCACATCGATGTCGAGAGCTTTGGCGAGCGTGGCCGTCGCGTAGGCAGCGGTGAGATCGCGCCAGCCGATATCACGGCTCATGGAGCGGCGATGCAGCCCGAGCGTCAAGTGCGCGCTCAGGGCCTCAAGGCGCCCTTCGGTCAAACTATCGTTGGTCAAGCTATCGACGATCACACCGACCTGATGTCCATCTGCCGCCTGCTTGGCGCTCAAATCTCGGACGTGTCGGAACAGTCCGCCAACCGGTGCACGTAGGCAGTGGAGGATGTGCAACTTGTTCGTCTTCATCTGCCCTGCGTCCCCGTTATTGGGAACACAGAGCAATAGCGCACATCTACGAAAGCCCGGTTAACTCAGAAAAATCGCTCGTGAACATAAACCGTATCGCCTGCTCTCACGACGTAGTCCGATGGCACTTCCATAATGTCGACGAGGCCATCAATTCGGCGCGTGAGCTTGAAGCGGCGTTCGTTGGCGCGCTCAGAATAGCCGCCGGCGATGGCGACCGCCGTTTCGATGGTCATGCCACTGACGTAAGGGTATTGCCCGGCGGAGCGCACCTCGCCCAGAATGAAGAACGGCCTGTTTTGCTGGATATCGACCGTGACCTGTGGATCTTTGACGAATTGAGCGCCAAGCCTGCTGCGGATCGAGCCTTCGAGTGCAGTCGTCGTCTGACCGCGAGCGTTCACGGCGCCAATCAAGGGAACGGTGATGCGTCCATCGTGATCGACGCTATAGAGTCGCGATAAGTTCGGCTGTCCGTAAACGAATATGCGCAAGCGGTCGCCGGTGTCGAGCAGGTAGGGCCCGTCGGTCGAGGCGACGGCTTTCGGACCGTTGTAGCCGATCGGCGTGGCTTGGGCGTCGCCCCAAGATTGCGAATGGCTGACCTGAACCGCCGCCGCATGGCCTGCGTCGCGAGCAAACGACTGCTCGAATACCGAAGCATCGCCAGTGCCATCGGTCGCACAAGCGCCGAGCATGAGCGATGCGACAGAGGTGAGCATAACGAAACGCGAGGACATCTTACCCGTTCCTTGCATGGGGATGGCGATGTTCTCGTTTTACGCTCTCACTAGTTAAGAAACGACGAACACGTGTGTTTCTTTGAAACGGTTAATTGTTTCGCAACTTCGCAGCGTTCTAATCGGGCACACGGATCAATCCTTAATAGGGACGTTTCAACATGCGCTCCACTTCAGGCGCCAACCCCGACGATATCGATGTCGTATCGCTTTGGCGGTCGATCAAGCGCGGGTTGCCAAGGCTCCTGATGTTCTCGATCGGTGCCGGGATTTTGACATTTGCTGCGCTGTCGACGATGGCGTCTCGCTATACGTCGGAAGCCCAATTGGCCATTGTAGCCAAATCGACGAACCCCTTCCCGGATGGCCGCGACAAGCAAGGCCAGGCGGATAGCGTTACCTCGCGCATGGATAAGGAAGCGATCAACACGCAAGTGCGTGCGTTGCTCAGCACGGATCTATTGCTGAAGGTCGCAAAGACTATGCAGCTATCCGAGCGGCCGGAGTTCAATCCGCGCGCTGGCGACCTCGATCTCTTCAGTAAGACAATGCGGATTGCCGGTTTGGCCAAGATCCGTGAAGGCGAGACGGTCGACGATACCGTGCTCGCCTCGATCGGACGTCAGCTCGAGATTTCGTCGCCGAAAGAAAGCCGGGCGATCAATATCCGGTTCTCGTCTGCCGATCCGGCCCTTGCCGCGGATTTCGCCAATCGCCTCGCCGATGATTACCGGGCAACTCTCGTTACCGACACCGTCAAGGAAACATCCGACGTCGTAAGCGCGCTCGAGCCGAAAGTGGATCAACTTCGCCGCGAGCTGATCGAAGCCGAAGCTGAGGTCGAGCGCACGCGCGTACAAATCGATCGCACGATCGGTGGTCAGCAAAAGACGCCACTGATCGATCAGCGCCTGGGAGAATTGACCGCCGAACTGTCACGTGCCGACGGGCAAAGGAGCGATGCCGAGTCGAAATGGCGCGGTGCCCGCGAGATGACGCAGAGCGGTACTGCTGGCTCGTTGCCGGAAGCGCAAAAGTCGCCACTGATCCAGAACTTGGAGCAGCAGCGGGTTCGTCTCGAACGCAATATCTCGGAGTTGTCGGCGTCGCTGCTGCCGGGCCATCCGCGCATGCAGCAGTTGAACGCGGATCTTGCCGGGCTGAAACGGCAGATTACCGGCGAAATCCAGAAGCTGACATTGAGCATCGAAAAAGAGGCGCGCGTCGCAACGCTTCGTGTCGAGTCTATCCAAAAGCAGATCAACGAACTCAAAGGCCGTGTCATATCGTCTAGCGGCGATGATGCGAAGTTGCGTTCGATTGATGCGACAGCGCGGACCAAGCGGGCCGAGTTGGAGCGATTGCAAAAGCAACTTGAGGACAACAAAACCGTCGTGGTGACCAAGGCCGTGCCGAGCGAGGCGCGTCTCGTCACCCAGGCTCGTCCGTCGAGCGTGGCGACTTTCCCTAAGAAAGCTCC
>JANLXZ010000497.1:0-3783 GCA_031365375.1 Hyphomicrobiaceae bacterium
CGAACCGCAAGCTGTTTACCGATTGCATGGTCGATGGCGTCAAATGCGGGCCGGACGGTGTTCGTGCCGACGTCAACGGCAACATCTGGGCATCGAGCAATGCCGGCCGCTCGGTGGGCTACAGCGGTGTGACGGTTGTTGTCACCCGAGGGTAAGCTGCTCGGACGTATCCGCATTCCAGAGATCTGCGGCAATGTCTGCTTCGGCGGACCTAAGCGCAACCGGCTATTCATGGCGGCGAGCCAATCGCTGTATTCGGTGTATGTGGCGACGCAAGGTGCCGCCCCGGGTTAGTCTGGGTATAACCGTAGCAACCGCATCCTTGCACGGTTACTACGGTTTACCCTCGGAGCAAGCGGGATCTACAACAAATGATCGTACTCAGCGTGAGTACCGATCCAGACCACAACGCCTTGACTCGTTTGAAGTGAAGAGATGGATGCCGGGGATCTATCTTGAGTAACTCGAAATTCTTGTCGGCTAGCTTTTTGACTTGTTTTGGCAAATTTTCGTTCAGCGACCAAAATCTAGGGGAGGCGCGATGCCTCACAGGGCACGTGCCTTACCAGCCGCGCGATCTGTGTTAGCCTCCGCGATCAGCTCGTTGAGCTTGCCTGTAAGCTGGTCGCTTGCGATCTGGGCGTCCCAATCCGCATGATCCCGCTCGATGCGCCAAGCTTTCAGTTCGGCGCGTTCGGCATCGGAAAGTCGCTCGATGCGGCCCTTAATTTCTTCGATAATGCCCATAACGGCACCTCGCTCGCTTCACTCTTTCCACAAAAGCTATAGCAGTCAACGACATCCGCCAAGACCGCCTCACCCCAGCTTCTTGACCTCGTCGGTGATCTTCTTGGCGGCGTCGGCTAGATTGTCGGCGGGCACGATCTTCAGGCCGCTCTCGGACAAAATCTTCTTGCCGAGCTCGACGTCTGTGCCTTCCAGGCGGACGACGAGCGGCACGGTGATCGCCATCTCGCGGGCAGCAGCAACCACGCCTTCGGCGATGATATCGCAGCGCATGATGCCGCCAAAGATGTTGACAAGGATGCCCTTCACACTCTTGTCGGAAAGGATGATCTTGAACGCCGCCGCCACCTTCTCCTTGGTCGCGCCGCCACCGACGTCGAGGAAGTTTGCTGGCTCCAAGCCGTATAACTTAATGATGTCCATCGTCGCCATGGCGAGCCCGGCGCCGTTGACCATGCAGCCGATCTGGCCGTCGAGCTTGACGTAGTTGAGATCATACTTCGAGGCTTCGACTTCTGCTGGATCTTCTTCTTCGAGATCGCGCAGCTCGAGAATATCCTTATGACGGAATAGGGCGTTACCGTCGAAATCCATCTTGCCGTCGAGGCAAATGAGATTGCCATCCTTGGTAACGACCAATGGGTTGATTTCCAGCATGCTCATGTCATTGTCGACGAACATGCGGAATAAGTTGCCAACCATCGTCACGCATTGGTTGACTTGCGGTCCTGTCAGGCCAAGCGCGAAGGCCACTTTGCGCCCGTGAAAGGGGAAATAGCCCGAGGCCGGATCGATCGAGAAGGTGTGGATCTTGTCCGGCGTGTCGTGGGCGACCTTCTCTATGTCCATGCCACCTTCGGTCGAGACAATGAACGAGATGCGACCGGTTTCACGATCGACCAATGCCGACAGGTAAAGCTCGCGATCAATCGCCGAGCCGTCTTCCACATAAAGGCGCTTGACGACGCGGCCAGCATCGCCGGTCTGGATCGTCACCAGCGTATTGTTCAGCATTTGCGTGGCGAAGGTTTTGACCTCCTCCATCGACTTGGCGAGGCGCACGCCGCCCTTGTCGCCAGCAGCAGATTCCTTAAACTTGCCCTTGCCGCGTCCACCGGCGTGGATCTGCGACTTTACCACCCAAACCGGACCGGGCAACTTCTTGGCCGCCTCGACTGCCTCCTCAACTGTGAATGCAGGAAAACCC
This sequence comes from Hyphomicrobiaceae bacterium, assembly GCA_031365375.1. Taxonomy (GTDB): domain Bacteria; phylum Pseudomonadota; class Alphaproteobacteria; order Rhizobiales; family Hyphomicrobiaceae; genus JAKFWF01. The sequence goes on from JANLXZ010000497.1 coordinate 1,955, forward strand.
TTGGTGGTCGGCACGCCGTATTGACGATAGAGATCTTTGGCCTGATATTCGTGGATGTTCATGGGGGCGGGTCCCGTCGCGGCTGATGTTTATGGGGCATCCATAGCCTGCGGCGACGGACAATGCCATACTGCCTTTAGAAGGTCGCGAATCTGCAGGCAACCGTCATGCACGGGCTCTAAATTTCCGCCGTTCTCGTGCGCTTGCATCTGTGCCGGCTTGGCCACATCGAGAAACCATCGGCGTCGGCCCCGTGCAATAATTGTGAATTGACCCTTTATTACTGCATTAATCAATTGGAACCGCGCACCTAAAGCCATTGACTATTTTGACCAGGATATTGAGTCGCCCGTAATTTCGCGGGTTAGCTGCATTATTTCTCGGTATTTGGTAGGAGATCGACTGCGGTGAGCAAATTCAAGGCATTATTCGCGAGCGCGGTTTTGGCAACGGTTGCAAGTGGCATCGCGTCCCTTCCGGCCAACAGCGCCTCGACGCGCCAATACGACTGGTCGGGAATTTATTTCGGTGCTCACGCCGGCGGGGCTTGGTCGAACGCGACCGCGCTCGACGTCGAGGCTACCGGCAGTGCGTTTACGACCGGCAACGGCGAGATCTTTGAAGTCGATCCGTCAGGCTTTGTCGGCGGTGGGCACGCTGGACTCCAGAAGCAGTGGGGCGACTGGGTGGTCGGCGCCGACGTGTCATACTCGTATTCCGGGATTTCTCGCACCATCACCAGTCCGATCTTTCCAGCAAGCGACACGATCGGCGTCAAAATTGAAAACCTATTCATGGCGGTGGGCCGCATCGGCTATGCCGACGACAATTGGCTGCTTTATGGAAAAGGCGGTTATGCGAGCGCCGATGTCAGTCTCAACCTAGCGGATCGGTTCAATCAGCTAAACTACGCGCAGGATAGCAAACAAAACGGGTGGACGGTCGGCGGCGGCCTTGAGTACGCTCCGGTCCGCAACGTCATCATTGGCGTCGATTACAGCTATATCGATTTTGGCTCGTTCACCGGCTCGGGAAGCACCGCATTTGGTGCCGAGACATATCGGGTCGACACGGTAGTGCATGCAGTGACCGGACGCTTGAGCTTCAAGTTCGGCGACGAGCCCAGCTTAGCCACTCGTCGGCGATGACGAGCTGATAGTTGCAATACACGAGCGGGCCCAGGTCGAGTGACTTGGGCCCGTTTTTTCATGTTTAAGGCTCACTTGCCGCGATAGGCGACCAGCTCGATCTCGACGCGAGCGCCGAGTGGCAGAGCCGCAACGGCGACCGTCGAACGGGCAGGAAACGGCGCCGGGAAATGAGTTTTGTAGACGTCGTTCATGGCGGCGAAGTCGCCCATATTGGTCAGGAAGACATTAGCCTTTACGACGTGGGCGAAGGTCAAGCCGGCAGCTTCGAGCACGCCTTGCAGATTGACCAAGCACTGCTTTGTCTCAGCACCGATGTCCGACTGGATAAGCTTTCCGGTCGCAGGATCCATCGGCGTCTGGCCGGAGAGATAAACGAAATCACCGGCTTCGATCGCCATTGAATAGGGACCGACGGCTTTTGCGTTAGGTGTCTCAATTGCGCGTTTTGGCATGTCCAAACTCCTACTGTAATGACATTCTTTGTTGGTCACAGGCGACTCCGCTTTCGCGGAGCCGGCCGCCTGCGACGGGAGATAAAGCCAAGCTTGGCGCGATCTTTTTTCAGGCGTCGACCAGGCCGTTGACCGAGGCGACGGACTTGGCGAACATTTCCTTCTCGGCCGCATCGAATGCGACTTCGACGATGCGCTCGACACCCTTGGCGCCGATGACGCACGG
>JANLXZ010000009.1:0-2729 GCA_031365375.1 Hyphomicrobiaceae bacterium
CTGAGCCCTGGTGGTCAGATGGTTCTAAAAAGGTGCAGGGATGACGCGCAAATCTGACTTCGCATTCTGGTCTTTCATGGCGATGGCGGGTCTCGCAGGTGCGACGACCGTGCTCAACGTCAGCCGCACCTATTCGGCGACCACCCCCAATACGGAAATTTACAGGCAACTCGATTTGTTCGGTGACGTGCTAGAGCGCGTGCGCACCGATTACGTCGAGAAACCGGACGATGCGTCCCTGGTCGAGAATGCAATCAATGGCATGCTTGCAGCGCTCGATCCTCACTCCGCGTACCTGTCGCCAAAGAGCTTCCGCGATATGCAAGTGCAAACGCGAGGCGAGTTTGGTGGCCTCGGCATCGAAGTGACGATGGAAAACGGCGTCGTCAAAGTGGTGTCGCCGATCGACGAAACGCCTGCTTACAAGGCTGGCGTTCAGGCGAACGACCTCATCACGCATTTGGACAACGACCAGATCGTCGGTTTGACACTCGAGCAGGCCGTCGAAAAAATGCGTGGCCCGGTCAATACGCCGATCACTTTGACGGTGATCCGCAAGGGTCGCGACGAGCCATTCGACATCAAGGTGACGCGCGACGTCATCCGTATCAACGCGGTCAAATCGCGCCTCGAGCTTGATGGCGAGGTGATCTACACCAAGCTCTCGACGTTCAACGAGCAGACTCATGGCAATTTGCTGAAACAGGTTGAGGCGCTCAAAAAGCAGACGAACAAGAAGATCAAGGGCTTTATTGTCGACCTGCGCAACAATCCAGGCGGTTTGCTCGATCAAGCCATCTCGGTATCGGACGATTTCCTGGAGAAGGGTGCGATCGTTCTCACCAAAGGCCGCAACCTGGAAGAAACCCAGCGTAGCCAAGCCCGCCCCGGCGATATCTCTGACGGCAAACGCATCCTTGTCTTGATCAACGGCGGATCTGCTTCGGCGTCGGAAATCGTCGCTGGTGCGCTGCAAGATCACAAGCGGGCGACCGTTATCGGTACGCGTTCGTTCGGCAAGGGCTCGGTGCAGACGATCATCCCGCTCGGTGCCAATGGCGCTTTGCGCCTTACTACCGCGCGCTACTACACACCGTCGGGCCGTTCGATCCAAGCTAAGGGTATCGACCCCGACATCATCGTCGAGCAGGAGTTGCCTGACGATCTCAAAGGCAAGGACAAGCCACGTGGCGAATCCAGCTTGCGCGGCCATTTGAAAAATGACCCCAAGGAAAAAGAGCAATCGGGATCTTCGGCCTACGTGCCCCGTGAGCCAGAGAAAGACACGCAGCTTCAGTACGCTCTCGCTATGCTGCGCGATGGCACCGAAGTACCGCCAACGGCACCCGTGACGACGCCAACGCCGGCCACTCCGGCGCCGGGAGCGTCGATCCCAGCGCCGCCACTGACGGAAAAAAAGCCCGAGTGATCAGCCTCGATCAGTCGAGATCGAACGTTCGGGCGCTCCGGTGGGGCGCCCGAATTGCATCAGCGCGGCGTTGTAAATTACAACCGAACAGGCCTCTCTATGGACCACGCGACTCTTGGCTATCGCTTAAACGTGGGCATCATGGTGCTGAACCGCGCAGGTCTAGTTTGGATCGGCCGGCGCAATGATGCTCCGACCGACCCCGAGGGCCCAGGCACATGGTGGCAGATGCCGCAAGGCGGTATCGATGAAGGTGAAAATCCAGCCACAGCAATGCTGCGTGAATTGTGGGAAGAGACCGGCATGCGTGCCGTGTCACCGCTGGCCGAGAGTGCGGATTGGTTCACATATGATTTGCCGGCGGAACTGATCGGCAAGGCCTGGGGTGGGCGCTATCGCGGACAAAAACAGAAGTGGTTCGCCGTCCGGTTCGAAGGCCCGGAGAGTGAAATCAATATCGAGCCACAAGCCGGACACCCGGTGGAATTCGTGGCGTGGCGGTGGGCAAAAGCTGCCGAACTGCCGAACTTAATTGTGCCCTTCAAGCGCGAAGTCTATCAAAAGGTTCTCGCTGAATTCGCCGATCTGGTCGCAAACTAATCCAGCCGTTCGCTTGATTTAAAATCAAAAAAATACCGGGCTGGTCACAAATCCCGGGCAGTTTAGATATATATTTATTCATCGCCATTCCACCGACAGGACATCCGAACGCATTGGCCCGCAAGATGCAGCTGCCAGCCGAACATCTGCCTTTCCGCCCGAGCGTCGGCATCATGCTGATAAACGATGCCGGCCGCGTGTGGGTCGGCCAGCGCTCACCACGATGGCTCGCCCGTGATGAGCCGCCGATTTGGCAGATGCCGCAAGGCGGACTTAACCCGCAAGAATCGCCTGTAGCCGCAGCGATCCGGGAACTCGAAGAAGAAACCGGCGTGACCAACGCGCGTGTTATCGGTGAAGTCGCCGATTGGCTTACCTATGAGCTGCCCGCTCATTTGATGGGCATTGCTTTGAAGGGGCGATTTCGCGGTCAGCGCCAACGCTGGTTTGCGATGCGCTTCACCGGCCTCGACCGTGAGATCGACATTTCGGGTTGCCGTGGTCAGAAACCCGAGTTCGACGCCTGGAAATGGGTCGACATGGAAATGCTGCCTGAGATCATCGTGCCATTCAAGCGCGAGACGTACCGCACCGTCGTTCGCGAATTTCAGCATTTGGCTGGCTGACGCCGGCTGCTTGATAACGCAATCTTCACCAAGCGACTTAACGCTGGTTTAGCCGCTCGAATGTATGATCCGTA
>JANLXZ010000012.1:0-1912 GCA_031365375.1 Hyphomicrobiaceae bacterium
ACAGAGCGACACGCAGCAAAGGCGTGGCCACAGACGTTTGTTGGCTCCGAGACCCGGTAGGTGGGTTGCCGTTGCAACCAGTATTATCAACTTAGCCGTGCACCGCCGTGTAATAAGCGAGCCCCGCAAAGCCGAGCACAAGCAGCCACAGGAACCAGACGAACGGCGTGCCCGGGTTGAGCGTTGCTTCCGACGGATTGGCGGGATTGACCCAGACGTTGACGCTGGCGCCGTCCTGATAGGGCGGCGTGAGTTTTCGCGTCAGCCAGTCCGAGCTCGACGCCAAATTGCTGGAGAGTGTTGCGTGCGTGCCGGTGTAGGAATTGCCGTCGTAGACGTAGGTGAACTGCACCTTGCGCTGATACATCACCGGCCCGCGACCACCGCCGTCGGTTCGCGCGGCGCGGTATTGCTCGAGACCTGACAGTTTGATGGTGCCGTCTACGACCGGCCATTGTTTGGCCAGCCGCGCCTGCTTATGCATCACGAGCGCAAACAGCGCAATGACGGCGCCGAACGCGCCGAAGGCGATCACCAGCGGCGACAGTTTGGAATCTACCAACCCGGTGGAGATCAATTCGCTCAACTTGTGCAGCCCGATCGCCGAACCGAACACGATCACCAGCGTGATCACGGTGGCGATGCCGAGACAGCCCCAAAGCCCCTGGGGCAGGTCGCGTTCCAGCACCGCTTCCTTGGGATGCAGCGGATTGTAATAGACTGACACGATGGCGCCGACCGGATATTTTGCAATGGTCTCGGAGACCTGGAAATTACCGAGGTCCTCGCCGATGCTGACGCGGTTGTTGCGCAGCTTTTGGCCGGCGACGGCATATTCGTAAGTGATATTGGCGAAGTTGCGCTGCTCGGTGCGGTAGCCGCCCTCGCGGTCGCTATCGATCACCCGGGTTTCGCGCACCTCGGCTCGTGAGACCACCACCTTGCCGGCAGCCGACGGCCATTCCTTGGCCGCGCGTACTTGCAGCGACTTGTAGACGGCGGCGCCGAGCAACAGCCCGAGCGGGGCGAGCAGCATCAGATAGACGAACCAGGGCAGATCAGGCACGAAGCTTTCCCCTCAAGCGGCAGCGCTGGGATTAGACGCGCCGTCGCCGCCCGGGGTTCAAACGCGCCGGGTAATTATCGCGCGCGTGTCAGCGCCAGCCAGATGCCGCCGCCGATCATGAAGCCGCCCGATATCCGCGACAACAGCCGGGTCCGCTGTGCCGAGAAGAACAACCGGGCGCGGCCGGCCAAGATCGCATAGACCGAATCGGTGACGGCGCCCGTGACCATGAAGGTGAAGCCGAGCAGCGCGACCTGCGAGAAATGATCCTTGCTCATGTCCATGAACTGCGGAATGAACGCGCCAAAGAACACCAGCACCTTCGGGTTCGACAACAAGACCACAAACCCCTGCAGGAAAAATCCGCCGCGCGGCGGCGGTGGCGGCTCGTCGGTCTTGACACCCTCCACCGGCGAACGAACCAGCTTGATGCCGAGCCAGACCAGATAGGCCGCGCCGGCAAACCGGACCCAGTCGAACCAGTAGCCCATGGTTGCCATCAGCGTGGTCAATCCAACCGCGACGATGCCGATCACGATCGTCAGCCCTGCCTGGACGCCGGCGATGTTGGTCAGCGCCGCGCGGGTGCCATATCTGAGGCCGTTGGCGATCACCAGCGTCACAACCGGCCCCGGTATGAGCGCAAGCGCAATGCAGGCGACGACGAAGGCGAGATAGGCTTGAAGGGACATGGGAGACTCGGGGTGCGAGGGAGTGCACGTCATTAATGAACGTGATGGGGTGAGATGGAAGCGGCTCTCATTATCCTCAAACACACACCCTTGACATGCAATCATTTGGTTGCCTATTATACCCACCATGGATAAGGTCTTCAGGGCGCTGGCC
>JANLXZ010000026.1:0-8184 GCA_031365375.1 Hyphomicrobiaceae bacterium
GATCAGTTAATGCAGTTCGGAATGAAGTATACCCCGAGCCGCATGATCACCTAACCTCGATCTGAACGAGCCCCTGAGATCAGCATTCCCGATGCGTGCTCGCAAACGTCTGCCGCTGCTGAAAGTGTCTGTAAGGTTCGACGGTTCTTTCGTATGATGCGAAATCGTTGATCGATAACCAAACCGGAACACGCGCTCATGGCAGACGCTCTTTCAAATACTGCGCTCGATCAACTTTTCCTGGAGGCGCGCACGCATAATGCGTGGACCTCGCAACCGGTATCGGACGCACAACTTCGGCAGCTTGTCGACACGATGAAAATGGCACCGACAAGCGCGAACTGTTCGCCGGCGCGCCTAGTGTTCGTAAAATCAGCCGAGGCAAAGGCCAAGCTGAAACCGTTTCTTTCGTCGGGCAACATGGAAAAAACGATGGCGGCGCCGGTGACGGCCATCATCGCGCACGATCTCAAATTTTACGATCATCTGCCCCGCCTGTTTCCTCACGCCGATGCAAAGAGCTGGTTCACGTCGAGCGAGGCGCACGCCAACACCACCGCCTTCCGCAATGGCACGCTGCAAGGCGCCTATATGATCTTGGCGTGCCGCGCGCTGGGTCTCGACTGTGGCGGCATGTCCGGCTTCGACAACGCCGGCGTCGATGCAGCATTTTTTGCCGGCACGACGTACAAGTCGAATTTTCTTTTGAATATCGGCTACGGCGATCCGAAGGGCCTGCTCGCGCGTAGTCCGAGGTTTGATTTCGACGACATCGCGAAAATCATTTGAGGGTTGCACGACAGCGATAGCCTGACGACGCAGTTTCGGTGTAGGAGCGCATCATCAGTTCGAGCTCGCATCTGGCGCGTATGATCATCCTGGCTTTCGATACCTGTTTCAGTGCCTGTTCGGTCGGCTTGCGATTGCCGGGACGTGGCGGCGCGCATTCTATTTCTCGTTTCGAGACGATGGAGAAAGGCCACTCCGAGCGTATCGTGCCGATGATCGACGAGGTGCTCGCCGAGGCTCAAGTCACGATTAACGACGTCGATGCATTCGCCGTGACCACAGGGCCCGGCAGTTTCACCGGCGTACGCACAGGGATCGCGGTCGCACGTGCGCTGGCACTCGCCACCGGTAAGCCGGTGCACGGAACGTCGAGCTTGCATGTGATGGCAGTGGGCATCCGTCAGACCTATCTTGAAGGTCCGATCGCAATCGCAATCTCGACACGCGATGGGTTGGTCTATTTCCAGATCTTCAATGGCGCGGCGGCGTCTCCGCAAATCGAGCCGCGTCTGGTGATGCCGCAAACAGCATTCGAGGCGATGGGCGGCATTACGCACACGATCGGCGGAACCGGAGCTGACAGCGTTACGGCCGTCGCCGCGCAACAAGGCATGAGCCTGCAGCCGATTGCGGCTCGGATCGATGCCAATGCAGCGCACCTCGCGCAAATTGCGCACGATCTTCCCGTTCTGACGCCACCCCGGCCGCTTTATCTGCGAGAACCCGACGCCAAGCCGCAATCGGGAATGCTCGTCCAACGCACCGATTCAAAAACTGAAGTGAGTGTTTGATGCTGCCGCCAACCGGACCACTCGACAGAAAGTTCGTGTCGCTAAAGATCGCAGACCCCGATCACGCAGCGGAAATCGCCGAAGTGCATGGCAAGCTTTTCAACCCACCATGGGATGTGGCGGGCGTACAGCCGTTGCTCGAAGCGTCGGCCGCCGTGGCTTTTGTCGCTCGCGTAGGGATTCCACCCGTGACGGCAGGCTTTGTGATTGGCCAAATCGCGGCAGACGTTTCGGAAATCATTTCGATCGGGGTGGCATCTGATTGGCAGCGGCGCGGCGTCGGGCGCATTCTATTCGACGCGTTCGGCCGGGCGGTAACGCGAGCGGGTGCCAAGCGGGTGTTCCTGGACGTGGCCGCCGACAATACCGCGGCTTTGGCACTTTATACGAGCCTGGGTTGCGCCGAGGTCGGACGGCGTAAGGGTTATTATTTGCGCCACGAGGCACCCTCCGTCGATGCCATCGTGATGACCCGCGCGCTGGAATAGGTCGGATCTTTCAATCGGTTTTAACCTGTGCCTGCTTGACGACCGCCGCCCATTTTTTCAGTTCCGCGCCTAAATAGACCTTGAACGCCTCCGGATCGCGCACGTTGACGGCGATGCCCTGTTTGACGGCGCTGGCTGCGATGGTTGGCTTGGCGAGCGCATTGATCACCGCCTTCGACCATGTGGCAAGGACCGGTGTGGGTGTTTTGGCCGGCGCGAACAGTGCCAGCCAACTGTCGGCCTCGCCATCGACGACACCTTGCTCTTTCAGCAATTTCACTTCGGGGAGTTGCGGCGCACGCACGCTCGACGCGATTGCAATCGCTTTCATTTCGCCGCCCTGTACCTGACCGAGGATGGAGGGCAGCGTCGCGAACGCCACGTCGATGCGGCCAGCGACGATCTCAAGCGCCATCGGAGCGGCCCCCTTAAACGGAATATGCCGCATCTCGGTGCCGGTTATCGTCTTGAATAACTCCATAGCCAGATGCGAGCCTGAGCCGTTACCGGTAGAACCGTAGTTGAGTTTACCCGGATCACGCTTGGCCAGCGCGATCAGCTCGGCCACTGTCGAAACGCCGAGATCCTTGCGCACGACAAGTGCGTGCTGCAGGTCGGCCAGTCCCGCGATAGGTGTGAAATCGGCGATCGGGTCATAGCCCGGCTCTTTCATCAGGAACGAGTTGGTGGCGTGGGTCTGATTATTGCCCAGTACAATGGTGTGGCCGTCTGGGTCTGCCTTGGCCACATCGCGCGAGCCGATCGCGCCTGATGCACCGGGCTTGTTCTCGACGATGATGGTCCAGCCTTTAGTCTCGGTCAGTTCCTGAGCCACGATGCGTGCGAGCGCGTCGGTCGGCCCACCGGCGGGATAGGGCACCACGATGCGAATTTGTTTCGATGGAAAGGACTGCCCAACGGCTACAGTCGGCACGAGGGCTGCGACCGCAACAAGTGCGGTTGCTAGGCGGCGTGTCAGAATCATCGGTGGATCTCGTGTGGTTGCTGCAGCGTTATTCCGCAGCTAACCGCACGGTACGTCCATTGGCAACGGGACAGGCCATCCACAGTTCGCCGAGGGCGCTCACAAGGTGGTCGATCTGCGCGTCAGTGTGCAATGGCGTCGGTGTAATGCGCAGGCGCTCGGTGCCGCGCGGAACCGTCGGGTAGTTGATCGGCTGCACGTAAATCCCGTACTGGTCCAGCAATGTGTCGCTCACGGCCTTGCAGTGGACAGGGTTATTCACCATCACGGGTACGATGTGGCACGGGTTCACGAGAGTGGGAATGCCGGCTTCGCCCAAACGCCGCTTAACGGTGGCGGCGCGCTCCTGGTGCCGGACGCGCTCGATTGTGCTGATCTTGAGATGGCGAATGCTCGCAAGCGCTCCGGCGACAATGGTGGGTGCCAACGAAGTCGTGAAGATAAAGCCGGGCGCATACGAGCGGATCGCATCGCAGCAGTTGCGGCTGGCGGCGATGTAGCCGCCCATCACGCCGAAGCCCTTCGCAAGTGTGCCGTTGATGATGTCGATGCGGTGCATTACACCGTCGCGTTCGGCAATACCGCCGCCGCGCGGGTCATACATGCCGACGGCGTGGACTTCATCGAGATAGGTCAGTGCACCATATTTTTCGGCAAGGTCGCAGATGCCGGCGATCGGCGAGACGTAGCCGTCCATCGAATAGACGCTCTCGAACGCAATGATTTTTGGCGTACCCGCGGGCGCCGATTTCAGTTTGGCTTCGAGATCGTCGAGGTCATTGTGTTTGAAGATAATCTTTTGCCCACGTCCGTGCCGGATACCGGCGATCATTGATGCATGGTTCTTTTCATCGGAAAACACGACGGCATCGGCGAATAGGACCTGGAGCGTCGACAGCGTGGCGTCGTTGGCGACGAACGCCGAGGTGAACACAAGCGCCGCTTCCTTGCCGTGCAAGTCGGCGAGCTCGGCTTCCAGTTCGACGTGATATCTGGTCGTGCCCGAAATATTGCGCGTGCCGCCAGATCCCGCACCGACCGCGTCGATCGCTTCGTGCATGGCGGTTAACACGCCAGGATGCTGCCCCATGCCGAGATAATCGTTGGAACACCAGACCGTTACATCGCTAAGCGTGCCGTCGCGCCGCCTCTGTGCCCGCGGGAAATGGCCCTGTGCACGCTTGATGTCAGCGAAAACGCGGTATCGGCCCTCGGCATGCAGAGCCGCGATCCGGTCATGGAAGACAGTTTCATAACGTGAAGTATCGGCCATCGTTTGCCCTTAGGAGGTGCGCGGTCGTTGTTCCCTACTAATAGAAGGAATTGGCCCTTGTCCAACCGGCATTAGTTCCAGGACCTTAGGTCAAGGTGCGTCATCTTTGTGACGGCGCATGCGAGGGTCGACCGCTCGTGTTGACGTGGAACGATGCATTCCACTTTCAAAAGCATGCCTATGCATGATGTTACGCCGTTGACCAGAACGAATCTCAGCATTATACGCTTTTCTAACTGCCGCCTGGGGTACTTGTGCCCCGGGTAGCTTGTGCATTTTTCGCTTCGATCGCGCGGGCCCAGAGATTGGCTGTCTGTTCTGACCGAGGCGCCACCGCCAAAACAAAGGATTACCCTCATGGCGAATACCACGTCGGCGAAAAAGGCAGCCCGCAAAGCCGTCCGCCGCACCGAGATCAACAAGTCGCGCCGTTCGTTGCTCAAGACGGAAGTTCGCAAGGTTGAAGAGGCGATTGCTTCGGGTGATCAATCGACGGCCTTTGCGGCGTTGAAAGTGGCCGAGCCGGTGCTCATCCGGACCGCCCAGAAAGGTGTTCTCCACAAGCGCACCGCCAGCCGCAAGGTTTCACGTCTGACCAAGCGCGTAAATGCGATGACGGCCTGACCGAGTCGGACGCATTGGTGGATGGCTGTCGATGGTCCAACACCGACGTCGTTACATCTATAAATTAAATGAATTACCTAAGCCGCTGTATCGACAGCGGCTTTTTTGTGTTTAAGCGATCGCATAGGGTCGCTGCGACTAACATCGCACACGCCCTAGTTCATGCCGAAAGGCGGTCTTGAGGGATCACGTGACACATTTGTAACAGCCGCATCTGAGACCACCGGAGAAGGAACCAAGAACGCTTAATCGAAACGCTTGGATTCATTGTCGATTCAAAACAGACTCGCAACGAGTGCCAAATTGGAGCGGACTCCGAATGGGCTTTCGATCAATTAAAAAACACTACTGAATCGTATTCTTCTAATTTTAGCCAGTCGCACGTTGCGGATCAGACAAATCGTGAATTTTGACTGCCAGTTCAGTGGCTTGGTCTCCCCTTTAAGTCGTGCTCAATAGAGGTGCGCCGTTTCGGTGGACAACCCCGTTTCCTCCTGTGGATGACCGGCGTATTTTCCTCCCCTTGCCAGGGCTGAAAGCCTGTGGTTAATTTCCGTTAAGTTGGACAACACGGCATTGTATCAAGCGAGCAAATATCTAGTATTCATCGGTGGTATTCAGCGTTTTCTTGAGTATTTAGTCCCGGCCTTGCAAGATGTGAAATCCTTTGTGAGCCGTTACTGTCGATTGGCATCGGCAGTGTTATAGCGTGTTGCGTAAAACTCAATGGTAGCACGAATTGCAGTCGTGAGGGCGATTGTAGTCAGTGCCTTTAGTGAGGGTGGAGTAGTGGGGCAATCTATTAGCGGTCGCGTCGATGATATCGGCGTAACCGAAGTCTGGGAGCGTTTGCGGAACGATTCCAGTTCGGTGTTGATCGATGTACGTACGCGTGCGGAATGGGCATTTGTAGGTCTTCCCGATCTGGCGCAGATCGGCAAGCAACCGGTTCTGGTCGAGTGGCAAACCTTTCCCGACAATCGTGAAGATTCACGGTTTGTCGAGAAGCTGAGTTCGACCTTGCAAGACATGGGGGCGACCCAAGATGCTCAATTTTTCTTCATTTGTAGATCAGGCAGTCGCAGCAGGCGCGCTGCCCAGGCAATGATTGCAGCAGGCTATGCCAACTGCATCAACGTAGCCGACGGGTTTGAGGGACCTCTCGACAGCGATCACCGCCGTGGTCGGACTGGCGGTTGGAAAGCTGCCGGCCTCCCATGGGCTCAGGGCTGACCCTGACCTAAAGATCGCGTCTGACAAACGCGAACTCATGATCCACGGCGAAACCGTCCGCGATGCGGGTGGACGGGAGAGCTGTTTCGTTCCCGAAGAGGGCTTTGGGACTTCAGATTATTTCAGTGCGGGGTAAAAACAAAATGACGATCAGCGATCTTTCAAACGACGTAAGCACCGACACCACAAGCTCAAGCGCGCCGAACCGAGGCGCTCGCATGTACGATCGTGTTGCAGTGGGAGAGCTGGCGCACGCATCGGTTGATCGCGGTTCGAAGGCTGCCGGGGATCAGGCAGACAATCAAGGCATTGCAGATGTTGCGAGCTCACGTGCGGCCGGCGACGGTGCCGTTGTTGCGGTCGAGCCGAAGGGCTTCAAGGCGCGGGCTCTCCTGCGTGCCCGCCTCGGTGATGAAATCTTCAATAGCTGGTTCAACTCGCTCGAGATCGACAGCTTCGAGGACGGTGTGGTCAAGGCCTCAGTGCCCGTCAAATTCCTGCGCAACTGGATTCAGTCTCACTATTCCGACGCGCTGCTCGCATGTTGCCAAGCAGAATTCGTTGGCGCCGAACGGGTCGATGTCAGTCTGCGCCAGCCAGGACCGATGCCGGCTCGGCCCAACGCAGATATTTTGGCGCGCGACAACGGCCACGGCGCAAGCCCTCAATCGTCCGTCTCAAATAGTCATAGAACATCGGTCGCCAGGACCTCGCAGCCAGCGCTCGGTCGGACGCAGGTCGGTGGCTTCGAGGGATCGCCGCTCGATCCGCGCTATACATTCGAGAGCTTTGTCGTCGGCTCGTCAAATCGCATGGCGCATGCCGGTGCCACGCAAGTTGCTGAAACCGTTTTGAACGAGGCCCGCAGTTTCAATCCGCTTTATTTGCATGCGTCCGTCGGCATGGGCAAAACCCATTTGCTGCACGCGATCGCCTGGGAAGTGAAACAGCGGGCGCCCCACGCCCAGGTGCTGTATCTCACTGCCGAGCGCTTTCGTTATCAATTTGTGGAAGCTCTCCGCAGTTCCGATCCGCTCTCGTTCAAGGAGAAGTTCCGTTCGATCGATATCTTGTTGATCGACGATCTCGAATTCCTCCACGGGCAGCAGACCGAGCAGGAGTTCGATCACATCATCAATTCGCTGCTCGATGGTGGCAGACAAGTGGTTGTGGCCTCGGCACGCGCGCCCAATCACATCGAAAAATTGAATGAGCGGATGCGTTCGCGTCTGCAGCGTGGGCTTGTGACGGAGCTAGGCGCACTCGACCTCGAACTTCGCCAACGCGTGCTGGAAAAGCGTGTGCAGGAAAAGCGCCAGATCGACCCGACTTTCGAGATCGGTCGCGAAGTGCTGGCATTACTCGCCGAGAAGCTGACCGAAAGTGGTCGCGAACTCGAAGGCGCCATTACCCGCCTGCATGCGACGTGGCAATACATGCGCACGCCGATCAAGCTCGACATCGCCGAAACGATCATCCGCGATCTCGTGCAAGGGCTCGAGCCACGGCGGATCAAAATCGAAGATATTCTGAAAACCGTATCCCGGCATTTCGGTGTTTCGAAGGGCGATATCCTGTCGCAGCGCCGTCATCGTTCCGTGGTGTGGCCGCGCCAGATCGGCATGTATTTGGCCAAGCAGCTCACTAGCCGTTCGCTACCGGAAATCGGTCGCCGCTTCGGCAATCGCGACCACACGACGGTGTTGCATGCAATCCGCAAGATCGAAGGCGAAATCACCAATAGTGCCCGTCTGAAAGACGAGATCGAGGAGCTGAAAAAGCTCCTCGGCAACTGAGGCGACCGGCACTTCACAGACCGCCGACCTCTCAGGGGGCTGAAGAGGGAGGCGACACGCGGGGAGCGGAGCGGCACTTGAGGGTGCCGCTCCGATTTATTTTGTAGACACGCTGCCAGAGCGACGCGCGCCAGCATTTCAGTTGCAGCGATGGCTCATTACCGGGCATTGCGAAAGCCTTCATTGCCAAGTTTCGTGAATCGGG
>JANLXZ010000047.1:0-2239 GCA_031365375.1 Hyphomicrobiaceae bacterium
CCGTGAACTACCGCGAAGCCTATGGCATGCACGCCTCGAACGGCATTTTGTTCAACCACGAAAGCCCATTGCGCGGTGAAACCTTCGTCACCCGCAAGATCACGCGCGCGGTCGCTGCCCGCGCGGTTGGCTCGAAGGATAAGCTGTTCCTCGGCAATCTCGATGCCAAGCGCGATTGGGGTCATGCGCGTGATTACGTCGAAGGCATGTGGCGCATCGTGCAGCAAGCAACGCCCAGCGACTATGTGCTGGCGACCGGCGAAACCCACGCCGTCCGCGAGTTCGTCGAATTAGCGTTCGCCGAAATTGGCCGCAAGGTGCGCTGGCAGGGCGAGGGCGTGGGCGAGCGCGGTCTCGATGCGGCGAGTGGCGAAGTACTGATCCAGGTTGACCCGCGCTATTTTCGGCCAACGGAAGTGGATCTGCTGCTCGGTGATCCGGCAAAAGCACAACGCGAACTCGGCTGGCGTCACACCACCCCGTTCAACGACCTCGTCAAGGAGATGGTAGCGGCCGACATCGCCATTCTCAAGCGCAATGGGAGCGTTGTGTGATGGCGGATTGCTTTGATCTGCGGGCTAAGCGCGTTTGGATTGCCGGTCATCGCGGCATGGTTGGCTCGGCCGTGGTCCGGCGGCTAGCGAACGAGCATTGCGAAATTCTAACCGTTGATCGCGCGAGCGTCGATCTTACGCGGCAGGCCGACGTCGAACACTGGATGGCTGACAACAAACCCGACGTGGTGGTGCTGGCGGCCGCCAAGGTCGGCGGTATTCTTGCCAACGATAGCCGGCCGGCGGAATTCATCCATGACAACCTGGTCATTGAGACCAACATCATTCACGCCAGTCACATCGTCGGCGTGAAGAAACTGCTCTTCCTCGGCTCCAGTTGCGTTTACCCCAAAATGTGCCCGCAGCCGATCCGGGAAGAGTACCTTCTCACCGGCCCACTCGAACCGACCAACGAGTGGTACGCGATCGCCAAGATTGCCGGCATCAAGTTGTGCCAAGCGTACCGGCGGCAATACGGCTGCGATTTCATCTCCGCGATGCCGACGAACCTTTACGGACCTGGCGATAACTTCGACTTATCAACCAGCCACGTGTTGCCGGCGCTGTTGATGAAAGCGCACAGGGCGAAGCTCACTCAAGCGTCAAACTTGGAGTTATGGGGCACCGGCTCGCCGCGCCGGGAGTTCCTGCACGTCGACGACCTGGCGGATGCCCTGGTGTTCCTTTTGAAGCATTACAATGCGCCGGAACCGATCAACGTCGGCGTCGGCTCGGATTTGCCGATCCGGGAGCTAGCCGAACTTATCATGCGCATCGTCGGATACGGCGGCACGCTGAAACTTGATCAATCGAAACCGGATGGTACGCCGCGCAAGCTGCTCGATGTGTCGCGGCTTACCGCGTTAGGCTGGACCGCCTCGACGCCGCTCGAGGCCGGTATCCGATTGACTTATGATTGGCTGCAGGCGCAGGCGGGCTAAACGATCGCTCGACATCAGACCTTGAGGCGCACCACCGCTGCGCGCCAACGCCGCATGTTGCCGGTGACTTCGAGTTTACCGCTCTCGATCAGCGCGTAGATACGCAGGGCGATGATCGGCGGCGTCGCTTCCAACGATTGCGCCCGCATGCCATCGGTCGCCCGCGCGATCAACACCGCTATCTTGACCCATTCGGTGGTCCCAGCCGCCAATATAACGGCATCAGTCGCAGCCTGCTGCTCGGGAGAACTTGGCGACACCGGCGCGCGTTTGGCACCGATTTCGTTGGCCGCGACAGGCTCATCCTCGGAAGGGGTGGGTGATGACACGGCCGGCAAGTCTCCTCGGGGTGGGTGGCTGACCAATGTGGTTTAACACACTTCCCGTCAATCCCGCCCCCGAGGCTCAATCTGGTTAGCGGTTACGCTCTTTGTCGCGCTGCCAATAGATGAATATCACGGTAGTGGCGGCGGTCAGCAGCATGGTGGCGAAGATATCGCCGCGCTTGATGAAGTTCATCCAGATGTTGAGCCAATACATCAGCGTGCCGCGCCCGGTAAGTAGCCCGTTGATCACCATGAAGAGCCCGATCACGCCGGCGCTGGCGGCAACGCCGCCCCCCCCCAGCGCCAAGCGTTTCAACGCCTTAGTCACCCAGAAAATATTCCCCGGCATTACCAGCAAAGTCTTGACGTCGGCCATGTTATGCTCCTGTCGCGGATAAAACGTCGAAGGCCGCCCGAT
>JANLXZ010000053.1:0-3777 GCA_031365375.1 Hyphomicrobiaceae bacterium
ATGTCATCGACGACCAGGACGCGAGCAGTCATTGAGTACCTTCTTGAAGGTCAAACATGGTGACGCTCACGCCTCGCCGATAAATTCGCGGACGGTCGCAATGAAGCTCATGACCGAGATCGGCTTGGAGATGTAGGCTTCGCATCCTCCACCTCGAATGCGCTCCTCGTCGCCCTTCATAGCGAACGCGGTCACAGCAATGACCGGTATATCGCGCAAGTCGTCGTCATCCTTGAGCCATCGTGTGACTTCGAGGCCCGACACTTCCGGCAGTTGAATATCCATCAGAATGAGCGAAGGGCGATGTTTTCGCGCCAATTCCATCGCATCGATCCCGTTCCGCGTCTGCAAAGTTGCATAGCCGTGCGCGTCGAGAAGGTCGTGGAATAGCTTCATATTGAGTTCGTTATCTTCGACGATAAGCACCGTCTTCCGTGGACGCAGCGCGGCCCCGTCGCTTCGTTCGAAAGTTTTGGCGCGCTCCTGGAAGGTCATGAACCAGCCGTTTCAACGGTTGCCATTGCTAGGCTTCAATTTGTTGCGATCAATCGGGAACGCGGGTTTGTCAAGTTAGCCGGAAAAACGCGCACGCGTCAGTTCATCGAGCGACCCTAACTCACGAGGCGCCTATAACTGTCTTGCACCGATTCTCTTGCCTTGTTGGAGTTGCAGTGTGCGCGTGAAGCCGTAACAAACGGTTTAACTAGCCGCGAATCTCGCCAAACAAGATAAAAGGAATGTTCGATCCATGCGGGAACCTATCGTCAAAAGACCTAAGTTACGTGCGCTTGATCAAGACGGTGCCGAGGCGATCGGCCTTCAGGCCCTTGGATTTCTGGCAGCCGACGACAATCGGATCGCGAAATTTCTCGGACTGACGGGGATCGATCCGTCGGAGCTGGTTGCGCAAGCAAAGTCGCCGAATATGTTACTGGCCATCCTCGAACACCTGGGTCAGGACGAATCGCTATTACTCATGTTCGCGAGTGAGAACGGACTTGCGCCAGAATTGATCGGCGAAGCCGTGCATCGCCTGGAATCAGCAATTTAGGGAACAAGTCGCGCGACCGCACGCGGTGAGCATCTATTGCTTGCAATCATCTGGCTCAATCGTTTCCGAATTATGCGCCATTGTGAATGCCGCCCAGATACAAATCAAGAATGCGAAAATGAGTGTCGAGACACTGCAGGCCGCCCAAATCGCAAGAGGCGATCCATAGGCCGCGGCGACAACACAGATCAGGCCGGTCCAGAATATGGTCGGAGCCACGGCTACAATAAGCAAACCCAAGAACCGTTCCGAAAACAACCCGCACAGGTGGGGCGGCTCGACAGCAATGGCTTCCCTGATGGATTGAACCTGGACCATGCCGTGTCCGAATAGTTAATCGCGATCAATCTCTCGCTAATCAAATCAGAATAAGTGGCGTGTATAAATGAAACGCTAAAATTCCATGGGTTTTCCACAACTGTCTTTCGACAAGTGAAAAAATGGCGGCCGCTCGTCGGCCCCCATTACGATACCGGCTCTCCGAATTAGCCGCGATAGTGGCCGCCGCCGTCGACATCGAGCACGGTGCCACTGACATAGCCGCAGGCGGGTGACGCCAGGAATGCTGCGGCGTTGGCGATCTCGATTGGGTCGATCATGCGGTCGAGCGGCAGGCCGGTAATCAGTTCCTCCCAGCGACTTTCATCATTGAATGCGGTTTTTGCGCGGGCCTTCGTCAGGATTTCAACGCGATCGGTACGGGTCAAGGCCGGATTGATGCCCAGAACGCGAACGCCCCAATCAACCGACTTGCCACCTACGGCACCGGTAAAGGCGATGAGGCTGGCATTGCCCATGGCACCGCAAATATAGTCATAGCGCGGGCTGCGACCTGCGCCACCGATGATGTTGACGATCGTGCCAGCGCCCTTTTCCTTCATGCGCCGAAGCGTCATCTGGGTCATATGGATATAGCCGAACACCTTCAAGTCCCACGCTTCGCGCCAACGCTCCATGGTTAAATCGAGCAGTCCGCCACCAGGAATCGCGCCGGCATTGTTGACGTGGATCGTCACGTCCGAATAGGCCGCGACCACACGTTCGCGCTCCTCATGCTTCGACAAGTCCGCCGCGCAGAATTCAATTGGTCCGAGCGGCTTCAGCTCGGCGGCGGTAGCGGCCAAACGCTCCGCATCGCGCGAAACGATCACGACCGAACAGCCCTCTTGCAGGAAGACCTTCGCACACGACGCGCCTATGCCCTTCGAGGCGCCCGTGATGAGTACGCGGTTACCTTTAAGTTTTAGATCCATGTGTCAGGCCTTTTTCTCTGATGACGGTGAGGGGACGGCGGACGTGAACCAGTCGCAAATAGCGCTTCCAGTTGTGAAAGTAACGGCGGGACTGGCTTGCAGCAGATCGATCATCCGCACCAACTCGTGAAAACGATGCGGCACAGCAATTAAATGTGGATGCAGACCAATGGCGAGCACGCGGGGCGTAAACAAGCTCTCCTTCTCGAACAATCGTAACGTGAATTCCAGCCGGCGTGCCATCTCGCCGGTCGCATGCCGCTCAATGGCGTATATGATCGAATCGTTGACTTCGACATTGTAGGGCATGGCGACGAGCGGCCCGTGCTTGGTGGTCATCCACGCTGGCTGATCATCGACCACCCAATCGCACACATATTCGATCCCGTGCTTCGTAAAGAGATCGGGCGAGTCGACGGTCTCTCGCAACCCTGGCGACAGCCAACCGCGAGGGCGCTTGCCAGTGAAACGCGCGACCTTGTCGAGTGCGCCGACGATCAGCGCTTCTTCGCCACCGTCGGCGTGATTGACGGCCTTCTGGTGGATGCCGTGGCCGATGAACTCCCAACCGGCTTTCAACATCGCGTCGGCTGCTTGCGGATAGGCATCAATTACGCCTGCATTGAAACTCGTCGAGGCCGGCAGTCCACGATCGGTGAACAGTTTGAGAATTCGCGGCATGCCGGCGCGCATACCGTAGTCGGCCCAAGAGAAATTCGGCACGTCGGGGATCGACTCGCGGCCATGCGGCGGCGTGATGATCGTTCGCGGCATGGCAGTCTCGAACTGCCAATGTTCGACGTTGACGACGAGATGCACCAGGATCGTCTTGCCGTTCAAGGCCGGCAACTTCGGATTGGCCGATGACAATCGGTAAGGAATGCGCGGGTTTGCCATGATGACGTTCTTTCTCAGTGAGCCCCGTGTGGTCCGCGCATCTCGGCCATAATCTGGGCCTTGAAGCCGATAAACTCGGACGTGGTGAGTGCATCGATCGAACGTGGCCGACGAAGCGTGATCGGAATATCGCGGATGATGCGGCCGGGTCGCGCGGACATTACACAGACGCGGTCGGCTAGGAGGATCGCCTCATCAATATCGTGCGTGACGAAAAGAACGGTCGTTTTCAATTTTTGCCAAACATCGAGGAGCAGTTGTTGCATCGAGAGCCGGGTCTGTGCGTCGAGTGCACCGAACGGCTCATCCATCAAGAGCGCGCGCGGCTCCATCACGAGAACCCGGGCGATGCCAACACGCTGCCGCATGCCACCGGATAGCTGCACCGGCAGCGCATCATGAAATGCTTCAAGCCCGACGATCTGTAAAATCTGCCGCGCCTTGGGTTCATACGTGGAGCGCGCGACTCCCTGCACCTTCGGGCCGAAAACCACGTTTTCCCAGACGGTCAACCATGGCAGAAGCGACGCCTCCTGAAACACCACACCGCGATCCGGCCCCGGCTTCGTGATCGCA
>JANLXZ010000146.1:0-6813 GCA_031365375.1 Hyphomicrobiaceae bacterium
TGCGAATCAAACAAATGACTGCGTGACGGTTGCGCCAATTAGGCTGGAAGATGGCCGGTTCGAACTCTATATTGGCTCGACGTCAGATGGAGAATGACATCACCATGCCGACACACGACATCATCGTTGTCGGCGCGGGGCCGGCCGGACTGACAGCTGCCGCAGCATGCGCGAAAAGCGGTGCAACGGTCGGCATCGTCGGTCTCGCTGCGCATATGAACGGGCCACCGGACACTCGCACGGCCGCCCTGTTTCCGGGCTCTCTTGCGCTCTTGACGCATCTAGGTGCGATGTCCCACTTGCGCGGGTCGATCGCGCCGCTGCGCGGCATCCGAATCGTCGATGACGGCGACGGGCTGTTGCGCGCGCCGGAAGTCATGTTCGAGGCCGCCGAGATGGGCCTAGCCGATTTCGGCGCCAACGTTCCGCAACAGGCACTTGGCGTCGGCCTGCGGGCGGGGATCGAAGGCGTGCCGAACGTGCAGGCCATTACCGGTCACGTAATTGGTCTCGATGCGAAATCCGATCGCATCGACGTCAACCTTGATAACGGCGCGACATTTTCTGCTCGCCTCGTCGTCGCGGCGGATGGGCGAAACTCAGTCTGTCGTGCGGCCGCCGGTATCGCAACCGAAACGTGGGACTATCCACAGATTGCGATCGCGGCCCAGTTTTCCCACTCCCGCGCGCATCGCGGCATATCGACCGAATTCCACCGCGCCGCTGGGCCCTGCACGGTGGTGCCGATGCCTGGGAAACGGTCGAGCCTAGTGTGGGTCGAGCGGCCAGCGATTGCGGAACGGTTGGAACGGCTGGACGATATGGCCTTCGCTCGCGCCCTGGAAGAACGTCTGCACGGCGTGCTGGGTCAGGTGTTGGATGTCAGCATCCGGCGCCTGTTTCCCCTGGGGGGCTTGAGCGCGGAATGTCTCGCGCGAAACCGCGTCGTGCTGATAGGTGAGGCCGGCCATACGTTACCGCCGATCGGCGCACAGGGCCTGAATTTGGGCTTTCGCGATGTGGCAACCTTGGCCGATCTACTGGCGGCGGCAAAGGCCAAATCGCAGGATATCGGCGGCGCTGAACTGCTCGGCGCCTACGCTGCCGCGCGCCGCACAGACATCGCCATTCGAACAACCGCGGTCGATCTGCTCAATCGATCCTTGTTGGCTGATCTGCTTCCAGCCGACCTTGCTCGCGGACTTGGGCTGCACCTTATCGGTGGGTTTGCTGGCCTGAAGCGGCAAGTGATGCGGGCCGGCTTTGAACCCGCAGGCGGCCTGCCGAGTATGATGCGCGCATGATGTGCATCTTGACGGGTGCTGACGCCTGTAGTCATCAGGGATATCCCGGCCGCGCCGCGCAATTGAAATAACTCCATGTCCGCTCCAACCACCCACTTGCGGGATCTCCAATTCCGCCTCGAATACGCGCTGCTGCGGGCGGTGGTGGGGATCGTGCGTCTCGTTCCGCTCGATACGGCCAGCGCCATATCCGGGCGTGCATGGCGGTTTCTTGCACCGAAAATTTCGCGCAAGCGGCACAGCCGAGCGCTCAACAATCTGGCGATAGCATTTCCTGACAAGCCGATGGCTGAGCGAGAGAAAATCGCGCTCGCCAATTGGGAGAACCTTGGCCGCGTGATGGCTGAGACGATGCAATTGGACCGTATCTTGTCCGACCCAAAGCGGATAGAGATCGCGAACCTCGCCGTCTTCGCGCGCTATCGCAATAAGCTCGGTCCCGTCGTCGGGGTGTCGCTGCACATGGGCAATTGGGAACTGGCAATCTGGCCGTTGACGGTCGCCGGCGCCAACCCGGCCGCCGTATATCGTTCGGTCAACAACCCGTACGTCGATCAGTATTTACGCGATCAACGGCGCGACCTTTACCCCGGTGGCTTGCTCGGACGCGGCAAGGTCGAAGGCGATCACGGCGAGGGACAAAAGACGGCACGCTTCATCATGGACTACGTTCGCCGTGGGGGCCGCCTGGGCATTGTCGCCGATTTGTACGATCGCACGGGCCTGCAAGTGCCGTTCTTCGGCCGCGACGCTGGAACGGTCGCTATGCCGGCGATGATCGCCCGCCGGGTTGGTGCCCGCGTGTGGATGGCACGATGTGTGCGAATCGGCGGGGCCGTAAAATTCCGCATCGAGCTCGTCGAGTTACGGATCCCGCGCACGACCAACCAGTCGGAGGACATTCGATGGGCGACGGCTGCCATGCAACGTCAGTTCGAAGCATGGATCCGCGAGCTCCCGGAACAATGGATGTGGAGCAACCGGCGTTGGAGTTGACGCGCTACCAGCTACTCACTGCCCGTCGAATAATGAGAAAATGACGTTTCCAGAAGGTCCAACACTATGCCAGCCACCCGCACGCCCGCAAAATTCTTCTCTAGCCTCGCCATCGGTGCCCCGGAGCCGTTCCGCGCACCGCCAGTGCGGCTTGAGCGGATGATCCACTTCATCCCACCGCACAACGCCAAGATCACCGCCAAAATGGCTGAACTGAAGACCCAGGTCGACGTCATTCTCGGCAATCTCGAAGATGCCATCCCCGCCGACCAAAAGGCCAACGCGCGGGCTGGCTTCATTCGCATGGCGCTCGACAACGACTTCGGCAACACCGGCTTGTGGACCCGCGTCAATTGTTTGAACTCGCCATGGTTCCTGGACGACATCATCGAGATTGTCGGTGCGGCAGGCCACAAGCTCGACGTCGTCATGCTACCGAAGGTCGAGGGCCCGTGGGATATCCACTATCTCGACCAGCTGCTGGCGCAGCTCGAAGCAAAGGCTGGCATTAAACGCCCGATCATGATCCACGCGATCCTGGAAACGGCAGAGGGCGTGTCGAACATCGAGGAGATCGCCGGGGCGAGCCCACGCATGCACGGAATGAGCTTGGGGCCGGCCGATCTTGCAGCCTCGCGCGGCATGAAAACGACCCGGGTCGGTGGCGGACATCCCTCATACGGCATATTGGCGGACGCAGCCGCTGGCCAGGCGCGCGCCTTTTATCAGCAGGATTTATGGCACTACACGGTTGCCCGCATGGTCGATGCCTGCCAGCGCTGCGGCATCAAGGCGTTCTACGGCCCGTTCGGTGACTTCTCCGACCCCCAAGCGTGCGAGGCCCAGTTCCGCAATGCCTTCCTAATGGGGTGCGCTGGCGCCTGGTCGCTACACCCGAGCCAGGTCGAGATCGCCAAGCGCGTGTTCAGCCCGGATGTGGGCGAGGTCACGTTCGCGAAAAAGATCCTCGACGCCATGCCCGATGGGACCGGCGCGGTGATGATCGATGGCAAGATGCAGGACGACGCGACTTGGAAACAGGCCAAGGTGATTGTCGATCTGGCTCGCCTCGTCGCGTCAAAAGATCCAGACGCTGCTCACCGTTATGGACTTTGATGCGCCGAGCCGTCATACCCTGCTCTCAACTTCGCATCCAATTCGCGTGCTGCTCATGCTTGCCAAACGAAAATCAAAATCCACCAAGTCCCGCATGCGCAATGCAAAATTTGCGGTCGGCAATGTCGTGCGTCATCGCTTCTTTCCGTTCCGCGGCGTGATCTTCGATATCGATCCGGTGTTCAACAATACCGAGGAATGGTGGCTGGCGATCCCGGAAGAGATGCGTCCACGCAAAGATCAGCCGTATTATCACCTGTTCGCCGAGAATGCCGAGACGACCTATATCGCCTACGTCTCGGAGCAAAACCTGTTGGCTGACGATACCGGAACGCCTGTCAAGCATCCGCAGGTGAAGGAGCTGTTCGCCCGCGATGATCGCGGCGGCTATCGCGCCCTTTATCTCCAATCGCACTGAGGCGTTTGTTGCCCCGGCGACTTTGCTGTCGCAGAACCGGCCGCCGGGGACTGGATGATGGCAGAGACATCAGCCCCATAAAAAAAGCGCGCAACCAACTGGCTGCGCGCTTTTCAGTGTCGAGCCTTGCTCAAGGCTTCTTGGCGGGAGCCGCAGACGCTGTGGGCGGAGCCATCGGTGCCGGAGCGAGTTCGCCGGGCTTGGGTGCCAGACGCTGCTGGGTGTTTTGCTGATCGATGAACTTTTTGTACTCTTCCTCCTGACGAACGCGCAGTTCTTGGAAGAAACGCTGGCGCTGCTCGCTGTACAATTTGCCGTCAGCCGGGGCGCCAGCCTGAGCCGTCGCAAAGCCATCGAGCGGGATCGAAAACGGCACCGGTTGCGCCGCCCCGTTCATCGCGAGGATAACGATACCGCCACCTGTCTTCAGGTTCTCGACCACCTCCTTGGTGGCTTCAATCTCGGCGGTACAGCCGGTGGGATGGCAAAGGGTGTATTTCAGATCGATAGGTTTCAGGGCTTTGTCATCGATCTTCTCGTTCTTGGCGGCCTTTTCCCAGGTTGCCTTGTCGTACACGGCTAAACGCAGGCCCGGCGGAATGGCGACGCCGATCGCAATCGGAACCATCACCATCAGGTGCTGCTTGTCGGAGCCTTCGACCTGACGCAAGGCGGCCGAAACGATGACCATGCCCGAATTGCCATCAAGGCGTTCGTGGTGGGTCAGACATATGTTTTTTTCTTCAGCCGTCGCCTTACCATCCTTGCCCGGCACTGGAACTTGCGTCTTTTCGCACAGCTTGACCCAGAAAACCTGCTTGGCGGCTGGCGCGGCGGCCGCTGCAGCAGGAGCCGCGGCGGGTGCAGCCGGGGCTGCCTTTGGGGCGGTCTTGGTTTGAGCAGCGACGCCGGTTGCGGCTAGCCCTAAAGCCATCATGGCCGACGCCAGCGTGCGGCCGATCTTAACCGCGCGCGCGTGCACAACAATTCGAGTGACGTAATCCATCGTTGGTGTCGACCTTTTCGCTTACGAGCGAGACGCGCCCACTCTGCCCCTGAAAACCACTATTGCCATGTATCGAACGGCAATGTCACCTGATGCGCTCAGTTGTGCGCACATCGCGTTGACGTTGGGGCGGCAGTAAGGATTCGATTGCGGCAATCCCGTGGCCGAACGGGCAGCCTCGATCCTCAGCCTTGTGCAAGGAGAGCGTCACGTGGCAAAGGGGCAACGACTGTTGTCGCGCACGAACGCGTGCAAAACACCACTGCTCGGGGCTTCGTTTTTCAACGCTATCAGGATCAAAACGATAATGCGATTAGGTTGGCGTATCGCAGTAGTTCTGGCTTTGCTCGCCCTCCCGTCTGGTGCTCGGGCAACCCCGGTGCACGGCATGGCAATGCACGGCGAGCCAGCGCTCGGAATTGACTTCAAAACGTTTCCAAGCGTCAACCCAAATGCGCCGCGCGGAGGCCGCCTCAACCTCGGCGCACAAGGCACCTTCGATAGTCTCAACCCATACATCATCAAAGGTATTCCGGCACAGGGACTGCGCGACTACGTGTACGAAAGCTTGATGGCGCGCTCGCCCGATGAGCCTTTTACGCTGTATGGTTTGATTGCAGAAAAAGTCGAAGTGCCGGCTGATCGTTCGAGCGTGACGTTCTTTCTGAATAGCCGGGCGCGCTTCTCCGATGGCCAACCGATCACCGCTGAAGACGTTCTGTTTTCACATGCCATGCTGAAGGAGAAGGGGTTTCCCTATCACCGTGGCTATTACAAGAAAGTCGCGAAAGCATCGGCGATCGATGCGCACACCGTTCATTTCGAGTTCGATGAGGCTGGCGATCGCGAATTGCCTCTCATCATGGGCTTGATGCCGGTTCTGCCGCGACATCGTTTCACACCCGAAACTTTCGAACGCACGACACTGGAGGCACCAACTGGCAGCGGTCCTTACATCGTCGCAAACATCGATACCGGACGATCAATTCTCTATCGTCGCAGCCTGAATTATTGGGCCAAGGATTTGAACGTTCGCCAAGGCCGGTTCAACTTCGATGAAGTGCGCTACGAATATTTCCGCGACAGCAATGCATTGTTTGAAGCCTTCAAAGCAGGGACCATCGATGTGCGCCCCGAGGATGATCCCGGCCGGTGGGCGGAGGGCTACCGAATTTCGGCTTTCGACGAAGGCCGTGTTCTGAAGCGCGAATTCCCGACCGGATTGCCGGCCGGGATGTCGGCACTCGTGTTCAACACGCGCAAGCCGGCGTTTGCGGATCCTCGAGTGCGGCATGCGCTCATCGCCGCGTTCGACTTCGCTTGGGTCAACCAGAACCTCTATCACTCGTTGTATAAACGCACTGAAAGCCTGTTTCAGCGCTCCGCACTCTCATCATCGGGTGTTCCGGCGAACGCTGCCGAACGCGCGCTGCTGGCGCCGTTTCCCGGCGCAGTTGCTCCTGACGTGATGGAAGGGAAGTTCCGGTTGCCCGACAGTCAAGCCGGCGCCACCAATCGGGAAAACCTTAAACGAGCAGCCGCCCTGCTCGCCGATGCGGGGTATCGTCTCGAAGGTGAGCGCCTGATCGAGAAGACGACCGGCACGCCGCTCCAATTCGAGTTCTTGGCTCGCACCCGCGCGCAAGAGCGGCTGCTGCTCAACTTTGAGAAACCATTGCGGCAACTCGGCATCAAGGTGGCAATTCGCCAAGTCGACGACGCGCAGTACTGGTCGCGGCTGAAATCGTTCGATTTCGATATGATCCAGTGGCACTGGGGGGCGTCTCTGTCGCCGGGCAACGAACAGGTGAACCGGTGGAGCAGCGCTGCCGCCGACACCCAGGGATCGCTCAACTTTGCCGGTGTAAAGAACCCCGCAGCCGATGCTATGATCGATGCGATCCTCAAGGCCGACACGAAAGATAATTTCACATCGGCGGTCCGGGCTCTTGACCGCGTCATCATGGCTGGCG
>JANLXZ010000159.1:0-2692 GCA_031365375.1 Hyphomicrobiaceae bacterium
GACACGCGCCACGGTGTTTACCAGATGGGTGTTCGTTCCCGGGTCGCGCTTCTGGCACTATTTGCTACTGCTCGGTGTTGGATACCCGCTCGAGCACGTTGAGTTGCGCGAGCGAAAGTGGCTTCGCCAGGTGGACGACGACGTAGTCCTGACAGGCGCTGAACCCGTACTGGCAGCGCCGGAACACTGCCTTCGCCGTCGGGAAGAGCGCTCGATCGACGGAGAGGACGAACGACTTGTAACTCGCCGTCGCCGGGCAAGTCATGACACCGTCGTTGACGGAAGGGTTGGGACGGGCCGAGACGAGCGGGGCAAGGACCGGGTCAATGGTGCGCAGGCGAGCGTCGACAACTTCTATTTTCTCGCCCGCGTTTGTCTAGTCAAAGACGAACGCCACCTGGATCGTTTCGATCAGGTCTTCGGGCATGTCTTCAAGGGTCTGCAAACTGTCGCTGACGCCCTAGAGGCCGCAATTCCAGCCGAATGGCTGAAGTCGATTTCCGCTCTTCATCTAAGCGAAGAGGATAAACGCCGGATCGAAGCGCTTGGCGGCTGGGACAAGATTATGGAGGAGCTGCAAAAGCGGCTCGCCGAACAGAAGGGTCGCCATCAAGGCGGCTCCAAATGGATCGGTACAGGCGGCACCTCACCCTATGGCGCCAACGGCTATAACCCGGCAGGCATCCGGATAGGACAAAAAGAGAACCGCAACAACCGGGCCATAAAGGTTTGGGATAAACGCGAATACAAGGATCTCGACGATGAGGTTGAACTCGGCACCCGCAACATAAAAATTGCCTTGCGGCGCTTGCGCAAATTTGCCCGCAGCGGCGCGCCCGAAGAACTTGATCTCGACGGCACCATCAACGGCACGGCCCACAAAGGTTATCTCGACATTCATCTGCGGCCAGAGCGTCGCAATACCGTCAAAGTATTGCTGCTGTTGGATGTCGGCGGATCGATGGATTGGCATATCAAGACTGCGGCGGAGTTGTTCTCAGCGGCTCGCGCCGAGTTCAAACATCTCGAGTTCTACTATTTCCACAACTGCCCCTATGAATTCTTGTGGAAGGACAACGCCCGGCGCTGGACCGACCGAACTCCGACCTGGGAGGTCCTTCATACTTACCCATCGGACTATAAGGTGATTTTTGTCGGCGACGCGTCGATGAGCCCTTACGAGATCACGGTTCCAGGCGGATCGGTCGAACACATGAACGAGGAGCCCGGCGCCATATGGCTGAAGCGCATGGTCGGCATCTACGAGCGCAGTGTTTGGCTCAATCCGACGCCAGTCGATCAATGGGGTTGGACGCCTTCAATTCGCTTAATGCGCGAGCTAATGGGCAACAGGATGTACCCGCTGACGCTCGGTGGCATCGAAAGCGCAATGCGTGCGCTCATACGATAAACAGGTATCTGGATCGAATGAAGCGACGGCACATTGACGTCATAAGTTTTTTCGGCACAGTTGGGGCATGATGATACGAATCAAAATGTTCGGACTGGCTGGTATCGGCGCTCTCCTGGCGGGGTGCAGCGGCAGCGGAACTGGGCTGACAACAGGCTCGCTATTCGGCGGAAGTGGCGCGGAAAGTGCTACAGCTGCGGTCGAAACGCCCAGCATGCGGGCAGCTCAAGTTGCTGCAGTTTCCGCGCGCGCTGCCAAGTGTGGCTATAATTATGATCCGGTTCGATTGAAATCCGGCTTCCTCGCATCAGAAGCCCAGTCGGGCGCCGAAGACGTGCCCAAGCTCGACCGCGAATACGATACGATCCGCGCAAAAGTGGCGGCTACCATTGCGAGCGACCAGGATTACTGCACGGAAAACCGCACCCGCGAAATCAAGACAGATCTGACGCGGCACATCGCTGGCGATTACGCGCCGCCGGCCAGCAAAAAGATCGATGAGAAGCTGCTAGCGGCCGGCCCGAGAGAACGTGAGGTCATCAATCCTGAGTACATGAAAGACAAAACTGCGCCGAAAACCAAACGGATCGAAGAATAAATAAACCGGCCCTGCAGTGTAGTCGTCTCGGGCGACGTCGGCGAGGCGCCTCATATGTTGCAACAACTGCTTTGGACAGAAGTCTTTCTGAAAGGCAGTTTGGGAATTATTTTAGCAGTGGCGCCCGGTCGAGCCGCCGCAATACTGGGTTTACCCTCTGTCGGTAATGCATTTTGGCCGCGACTTACAGGTGCATTGTTAATCGGAATAACAGCGGCTCTGTTGCTACAGGGTAGCTTGCCCATCACCAAGATGATCACACCGGCCGGCCTGATTGTCATAAATCTGAGCAGCGCGACGATGTTGATCTCGATGCTGGTTCTCGGAAAAGCCGCCACCACGCGGCGAGGGAACGCCCTACTTTGGGTCGCAACCGCCGGATTAACGCTGTTAAGCTTGGTTGAAATATCATTTATCTGAACGGTTAAAGCTCTCCTCGCGGGGCAAGCCATCGTATGGCTGGCTGGCATGCGACTTGCTCCATCATCTCAGCACGTCGCTTTGCAATGCGGGATGATATCGATGACCAGTTTAACCGAGCCCTTCATTGGCCCAGTCGATCGGGCATATGCCCGGCTCAACCCGGCTGCTGCGCCTTCCAGTTCGGCAGACCTTCGAACTTTCAACGCCACCGCTTCGGAGCTCGACGTCACCTTTGACATCGTTCGAAGCCGTGCCGATTT
>JANLXZ010000217.1:0-8057 GCA_031365375.1 Hyphomicrobiaceae bacterium
CGGCTTGGCGAGAGCCTCGTCGGGGCCAATCTTTCCGGCCATGACAGCCACGGCGTCGTGCGCGTACCGTGGTACGTGCAAAAGAAGGTCAGCGGCGAGTTCATCACCGATCAAAAACTGAAAGTGATCACCGAGACCCCAGTGCTGGCGGTCGTCGATGGCCAATATGGTTTCGGCCAGACGATGGCGCCGCAAGCGGTTCGAATGGGAATGGAAAAGTGCAAGGCGATGGGCTTGTCGGCGATCGCGCTGCGTAATAGCGGACACGTCGGCCGCGTCGGCGAATGGGCCGAGATGGCGGCATCCGAGGGCTTGGTGTCGATCCACTACGTCAACGCCGCCTCGAGCTTGTTGGTCGCCCCCTTCGGCGGTGTCGACCGGCGCTTTTCCACCGCTCCCTATGCGTGCGGCATTCCACGCCCCGGCAACGATCCGCTGATCCTAGATTTCGCGACATCGCTGGTGGCCGAAGGCAAAGTGTTGGTCGCGAGCCAAGGCGGCAAGAAGCTGCCCGACAATGCACTGATCACGCAAGAAGGCGTGATGAATGGCGATCCGCGCACGCTTTACGGCGACTTTGATCCGAAGCAGATGCGCTCTTACAAGAACGGCACCGGCGCGATCCGCGCGTTCGGCGACCACAAGGGCTCCGGCATGGCCTTCATGTGCGAGATCCTCGGCGGCGCCCTCACCGGCACGGGTGCAGCCGATGAGACGCGAGCGCAGTGGGCCAACGGGATGCTGTCGTTCTACATCGATCCGAGCAAGCTCGATGCGTCGGGATTTTTCCCAGCCGAAGTCAATCGCTACGTCGGCTACGTCAAGAGTTCCAAGCCGGTGAAAGCCGGCGATGAAGTTCTGGTGCCCGGCGAGCCCGAATTGCGAAACCGTAAGGAGCGCCTGGAAAATGGCATCTCGTTACCTGACGATACCTGGGCGCTGATCATCGGCGCTGCGAGATCGGTCGGCGTAGATGAGACGAGGATACAGTCGGCGGTCTGAATCCCCTCTCCCCGCCACTTCGGGGGAGAGGGGAAAAGGCGCTCGAACGATAGCACCCCCTAAACCAACAAAAACGAGGTTTACCATGCACTCCGCTGCCCTGCTCGAAAAGCTCCGCGCCGTCGATACACCGACGATCTGCAACGCTCTGGAGATCATCGACTCGAAATATCGCACGACTGGTTTCACGACGAAGCCGCTGGTGTGCCCGTTCCCCGATCTACCACCGATGGTCGGCTATGCGAGGACGGCAACTATTCGTTCAACTCATAGCAATGAAGCCGAGGGCAAAGCCGGCAAAGCCCAGCGCGTCGCTTATTACGAGTACGTGGCAGGGGGCGGACCAGCGCCAAGCGTCATGGTGATCCAAGATCTCGACGGCGCCGATGTCGGCTTCGGCGCGTTCTGGGGCGAGGTGCAGAGCGCGGTCCATCGCGGTCTTGGCTGCGAAGGCGTTGTCACCGACGGTTGTATTCGCGACATTCCGCAATGGGCGCCAAACTTCCAAGCGCTGGCCGGTTCGGTCATGCCATCACACGCCTGGGTCCATCTGGCAGACTTCGGCAAGCAGGTGCGGGTCTCGGGCATGATCGTGCGCTCCGGCGACCTCATCCACGCCGACCGGCATGGAGCGTGCGTAATCCCGCACGCCGTTGCCGACAAAATTCCCGCCGCCTGCGATTTGCTCGCCCGTAAGGAAGCGGTGATTCTCGGCGTCGCCCGCAGCAAAGGCTTCAACATCGAGCAGCTGCGCGAAGCACTCAACAAGATGGACGAAATTCACTGAGGCCGATTGCCCAAACTCAAAGGATACTTTTTCATGAAACCTAATAACCTGAAGAAAATGCTGGCCGAGGGCAAGCGCACGGTCAACGGCTGGGTGTCGATCCCGAGTTCGTTCGCGGCCGAGATTTACGCAGCTCAGGGCTTCGAAAGCGTCGCGCTCGACATGCAGCACGGCGCGCTCGACATCAACGACGTGGTGCCGCTGCTGCAAGCGATTTGCCTGAGTGATGCGACGCCGATGGCGCGCGTACCCTGGAACAACCCGGCCGATATCATGCGGGTGCTCGATGCCGGCGCCTACGGCATCATCTGCCCCATGATCAATACCAAGAAGGAGGCCGAGGCGCTGGTGCAGGCCGGCCGCTATGCGCCGATGGGCGCGCGCAGCATCGGTCCGTTCCGCGCGGCCCACTACGCCGGCGCCGACTATCCGCAGCATGCCAACAACGAAATCCTGCTGATCGCGATGATCGAAACCACGGAAGCGGTCAAGAATCTCGACGAAATCCTCGCGGTCAAAGGTCTCGACGGCGTCTATGTGGGGCCAGGAGATCTTTCGATCTCGATGGGTCATCCGCCAACACTTGATCCCTCGGACAAGGGCGTTCTTGCAGCGATTGCCGAAATCGCCAAGAAAACCCGGGCCGCCGGCAAGATTGCTGGCGTCCACACCGATGGACCAGCCACGGCCGCCAAGCGGTACGCCGAGGGCTATCAGTTCTGCACGCTGCTAAATGACATCCGCGTGATGGCCAACGCCGTCAACGCCATGGTCAAAGAGACCAAGGGAATGGCTGCCAGCGAAAAGTCGAAGATGTACTGAAGCAGAACGCCTCCCCTGCGATGCAGTGGGAGGCGCTTTTCGTCAGTCTGGGTTGTTCTTAAGAGCCGCGCTTGCGCATGATGGCGCCTAGCACATTCGAATAATCATCGGTCCATGGCGCGCGTCCAGCGTTCGTGCTATCGGCGGCGACCTGCGTCGCGCCCTTCCAGCCCCTGATTTTGGCCAAGACCTCCGGCGATTTCGCGAAGAACATGACGTGCGAGATCAGGCTGTCGAGGCTGAGCTTTTCCGGCACGTCGACGACCATGACGGCATGAACGCCAGGAATCGAGTGCGCCAAAGTCGAGGCCACGGCGTGCAGGTCCATGTAATGGTTGGAGATGTGCATCGCCAACAGCCCGTTCGGTGACAACCGCGACAGGTAGAGTTCGACCGCTTCCTTGGTCAGCAAGTGCACCGGGATGCTGTCCGATGAGAACGCATCAATGATCAGGTAGTCGAAGCTGCCCGGTTGTGTGTGGCCAAGCGTGAGACGGGCATCGCCTATCACGAATTGAGCGTTGGGCTGGCAGCGCGAGAAGTACGAGAATAACTTCGGATCGCGCGCCAACTTCACCACCAACGGATCGATCTCGAAGAAGCGCCAGTTTTCGTTGGCTCGCGCATAGCACGACATCGAACCAGCGCCGACACCGACTGAGCCGACAACCAACCCGCCGTCCGTCTTGCCGCTAACCGTTCGGGCGACGTCCACACCGCGTGCCATCGGGCTGCCGGGATAGTAGTACGTGGCCGGCAACGGTTCTGCGACCGGTTTGCCTTCGGCATCCTTGACGCGAACTGCGCCATGAAGAGTGGTGCCGTGCAACAGCATGCGGATATCTTCGTCGTCGGTCATGGTGACGCGATGGACGCCGAAGAAGGAGCGCTCCGAGAAACCGAAGTTCATTGCCGATGGCAAAGTCAGCACAACGGTGCACATCACGAGCGCCATCGCTGCCTGACGCAAAGGCTGCTGCCGGGTCAACACCGAGTAGGCGGCGCATCCGAGCAGAACCAAGGCACCAGTCGTTGCCGCGGTATTGGGCGACACGAGATTGAGCCACAGCCCGAGCGCCGCCATCACGACGAGGCCGACGCCAGCGGCCAGCAGCACAAGCGCGGTGTTGCGCTCGCTCAGATCGTTCCACGCTTTGACGATGCCAGCGCGTGAGGCGAGCCCTGCGAGCAGCAACAGCGGGAATTCGTAGATCGCGTTGAAGATCTGCGGAGCGATGAGAGCTGCGAAGATACCGCCGAGCACGCCACCGAACGACATCCACATGTAGAACGCGGTCAGATGGCGGCTTTCCGGACGCTGATCGTACAGTTCCTTGTGGCACACCATCGTCGTCACGAAGAATGCAGCAAAGCCTCCGATCGCGCCGATCATCCAGCCGCGGCTGCCTGAGATCGAGAGGCCGAGCAACGTCATGCCGACCAGGATCGGCTGGCTCCAAAGCAACATGCCGTGTGGCAGGATTGGCTTATCGCGGAATACGAGAATGAAGGTGCCGAGGAATACGGCGAGCGGGATCACCCACAAGAACGGGGCGGAGGCGATATCGGTGGTAACGTAGCTGGTAAAAGAGACGAGGAGGCCGGAGGGGATCGCGGCAAGCCACACCCAAACGAGGCAGCGTGACCAGGAGATGGCGGCGCCGCCGGCCTCAACTTTCGTGTCAACGGCAGTTGCCTCTTTCGACGTTGCCGCCAAGTAACCGCACAGGCCGATGATGACGCTGAGGACGATGAAGCCGCTGGTCCATACGCCCGCTTGGTGCGAGAGACCGAGCACCGGCTCCACCAGCAAGGGGTAGGCCAGCAGCGCGATCAACGAACCGAGGTTCGACGCTCCATACAAAAAATAGGGATCGTTTGCCTGCGGATGCCCTGAGCGGGCGAACCATGATTGCAGCAGTGGCGCGTTGGCCGATACCGCGAAGAAAGGCAGTCCGACGCCGGCTGCCAGTACACAGATCAGCCACAGATAGGCGTCGCCCGCCGGCGGCTCGGCACCGAAAGCAGGCAGACCGAACGGTAAAGCCAGTGACGCGATCGCCATCAATGTGAGATGAACGAGCGGCGCCTGCCGGGCTGGGCAGTAGCGGTTGAGTAGATGAGCGTAGCAGTAGCCGCCGAGCAGCACGGTCTGGAAGAATACCATCGATACGGCCCAAACCGAGGACGAACCGCCGAGTTTCGGCAACACCATCTTGGCGAAGATCGGTTGCACGGAAAACAACAGTAGCGCCGACACAAAAAGCGCCGTCGCGAAGATCGCGAGTACCGATGCGTTGTCACGCAACCCTGAGAGACCGCGCGAGATCGTCGCGCGCAATGCAACCGTACTCATGAACCCAAGCTCCGCCGGACAAAGGACAACCTTTGGGGGAACGGTAACCGCAATAGGTTGAATGATGATTTATGAGGGCTGAAGCCGAAGCGATAAAAACGAGGCTGGCCGTTTACACTTTGTTAAGTCGGCACTTCGCTATCTCGGGTCGAATTTCGTCGGTATCGCCGAGATGATGACGATGGCCTGGGCCCACGGATGATCGTCTGTGAGGGTAAGATCGATCCGCGCTTCGTGCCCTGATGGCGTCAATAATTTCAATTGTTCGGCCGCGCCGCCGGTCAATTTTAGGGTCGGTCGTCCGCTGGGGAGATTGACAACCCCCATGTCGCGCCAGAATACGCCGCGCCTCAGTCCGGTGCCGAGCGCCTTCGAACAGGCTTCCTTGGCGGCGAAGCGCTTGGCGTATGATGATGCGGGATCGACGCGGCGATCCGACTTCGCGCGTTCGACTTGCGTGAAGACTCGATTGAGAAACCGCTCGCCGAACCGCTCGATCGACTGCTCGATCCGGCGCACGTCGATCATGTCGTTGCCGATCCCGAGGATCATCGCCGATGCCTCACGCGGTCCGGCGGCCAACGTCGTGCGTGCGTGCTTCTTCCATCAGAGCCCGCATGCGGCGCACCGCCGCGTGCAGCCCGCCGAAGATCGCCTCGCCAATGAGGAAGTGGCCAATGTTGAGCTCGACGATCTCCGGCATGCGGGCGATGGGCGCGACCGTGTTATAGGTCAGGCCGTGCCCGGCATGTACTTCAAGGCCAGCTTCCGCTGCGAGCTTGGCGCCTTTCGCCAACCGCGCGATTTCGGCAGCAATGCCAGCCGCATCATCCTCCAGGGCGCGCTCGCAATAGGCGCCGGTGTGCAGCTCGACAATATCTGCGCCGATTTTCGCCGATGCTTCAATCTGTTCGGACGAGGCCTCGATGAATAGCGAGACGCGGATGCCAGCATCTTTGATCCGGGCAACGACGGGTTGCAGAGTTGCATATCCGCCCATGATGTCGAGCCCGCCCTCGGTGGTGCGTTCTTCGCGCTTCTCTGGCACCAGGCAGCAGGCGTTCGGCACGTGACGCAGCGCGATTGCAAGCATTTCATCGGTCGCCGCCATTTCGAAATTGAGCGGGCGCGTTAGCTCTGCCTTCAAACGAGCAATGTCTGCATCCGAAATGTGCCGGCGATCTTCCCGCAAATGCGCCGTGATGCCATCGGCGCCCGCCTCGATTGCCAGGTGCGCCGCCCGCAGCGGATCGGGATGACGGCCACCGCGCGCGTTACGGATAGTGGCGACGTGATCGATATTCACGCCGAGGCGCTGGAAGGGGGGTGCGGGAGCAAATGCCATGGGAAGCGATCCGGGTCCAGGAGCGACGGTTACACACTTTCATATATAGCAAAGCATAAGTGTGCTTGCGAGCTGCGACCGAATTGGCAGTTAGCACGCTGCGTCATGCGGCGCGCACAATACCGGATTTGCTGAGTACGCCCCACACTGCCAAGCTTGAAAGCGCCGCGATGACAGCGAGCGCGGTGCCATGGTTCGGTAGTAATCCGGGAATAACGACGCTCGCCAGGCCGAATGCCGCGACACCTACGACGATTACCGCGAGCCACGGCACTGTTCCTTTCAGCGACACGTAAGCAGCTAATGCCGCACCCGCGAGCCCGGCCGGCATCGCCGCCCACACGTAGGTTTGCAGAGCCCAGGCTCCCGCTTGCGCACCGACTGCCGCCATCGTCTGGCCCTTCAGGTTCGGCGGCCCCATCTGCAGTGCGCCCGATGCAAGGGTCAACAGCGCGACGATTACGGCGGCAAAAAACGGCCCCGTCAGCGTCGAGATCAGGAACGTCCACAACGCGCGCTGCCCGTTAGTGATCTTCTGCCTCTTCATTGACGATCCTGTTATCCCGCCCGCTTGATTGCCTGCACGGCCGTTTCGAGTGATTGCAGAAAGTCCGAGCGATTCGATTTCGAATACGAAGCATTATAGGTTTGCATGGTGCCGGCGTCGCGCAGGTCCTTCATCAGATCGCGCATGGCGAGTGTCATGCCAATGTTATTGCTATCGAGAACCTTGCCATCGTTGCGGATCACCCGCGCGCCGGCCGTGATGCAGCGATGAGCCAGCGGAATGTCGGCTGTGATCGCGATATCGGACTTGCCGACCCGTTCAGCGATCCAGTCGTCGGCGGCATCGGGCCCTTCCGCGACGACGACACGCGAGATCAGCGGGTGCTCCGGCAACCGCATCCAGCTGTTCGACACCATGTGCACGGGAATGCCGTGACGCTCCGCCACGCGCAGCACCTCGTCCTTCACCGGACACGCATCGGCATCGACATATATGGCCATGGATTCAAGCTTCTAGGACTTAACGACGGTTTAAGTGATGCACTTCAAGCATTTGATTGCTCGCCTCGGAAAAAACTCAAAAGTTACGCTCCCATACAGCACGGACCTCTTCCCACTGCGCATTCGAAGGTCGCTATCTTTGACACATCTGCGTGAGTAGCAGTGGCGTTGTTCACAACAGCAAATCGAACGGCATCGTCCAACAAATTTCTATCGCACACAACGATGGGTCAATAGGCAACGCTCAGGATATAGCGAAGCGGCATATTGTACATAAATGGCATCGCTACCTCGTCCCTAGCTCCTTTAGCCCGCGCGGGATGAGTTTGGCGCCGTGTACAATGGGGGCACGCTGCCATCGCCTCTCCTCGTAGCGCCTTTCGGTGCGTACGGGGAGAGGGTTAGGGTGAGGGGCAGCTGCTTGGCTCCGTCCCAGCCAGGAGACACGTCGTCGATGCGCACCACACAAACTTGGCGAACGAACCGATCGCGCGTTCTGCGATCGAACTCCACTTCGGCGGAGGATCTGATCTGGTCGGAACTCCGTGGCCGCCGGCTGGGTGGATTGAAGTTTGTACGGCAGTGTCCGGTTGGGCCATTTTTCGCCGATTTCGTTTGTCGTGAGAACAAGATTGTCGTTGAAATCGACGGCGGCACGCACGGCACCAGTGCCGAGATCGCTCGCGACCAGCAGCGCGCAGCCTATCTGCGCGCGGAGGGCTTTCGCATTTTCCGTG
>JANLXZ010000266.1:0-3012 GCA_031365375.1 Hyphomicrobiaceae bacterium
CGGGCACCTCCCGCGCCTCGGTCTCCCGCAGCCGCAGACTGCAATCGCGCCCTCCGAAGCTCAAGGCCGTCCTCCTAAATAGGTGTCGTGGTGGAGGTAGGCCCGATGACGTGCGGGTCATTCCTTCCTTTTTCTGTATTCCTCCAAGCACTTATCCAAGGAGTTGCCCTCATTGTAAATGCAATTGCAGAAGCGCTCGCAGGCCTCAGGGCGAGCATTATTGGCGCATCCGTTCGTGCACTCTAGCTGAGAATTGCCAGGGCGGATGTCGTACACAAAGTTGTTGATGACGATCACTAAACCGACGGCTGCGACAGCGCATCCAAAAAATATCAAGGGAAACTTGCCGGACATCTTTTGATTTGGCGTTTTACCGACGTCGCTCGATGATGCAAGAGGCAGAACGTATTTCAACCGCGCATAGTCCCAACACAGCAAATACAAGTTTGCTAACAGCATGATCGTAGCGATGCGAGTGCCTTCAAAGCGGGTCGCATAGGTCAAAACACAAATGTTGAAGATAATCGGCAAATAGAGAATCGCTCCCAGCAACGTCGTCCTTGGAATGAGCAACAGCAGCGCCGCCGTCAGTTGGCTCACGCCGATAAACGTGTAGTAAAAGCCGGTAAGGTATAACGCGTCAAAATAGTGGCCCAGTGGATGATTCGAGGGTAACGCGGTAAACCGCTCTCCCATAACTTTTACTATGCCAGAAGGGATAAACCCCAGGGCCAATGCGACCCGGCAAAAGACGGCGAGGTAGCGCAACCATTGGTTCCTCTTGCATTCATCGTAGAGATGGTCAAGGTTGGCAAGTAGCTTCATAAGATCCAATTCAAATGGGTGCAGTACGCTCCAATTCTGGCGGGTCGGGTAAGGAGGCTGACATTGCTGCCGCCCCCTCCCCTAAGAACCGTGCGTGCGACTTTCACCGCACACGGCTCAAGCCTTGAGTGACGCCCCTTTCACGGGACGCGGTTTCACAAGTCGCCAACCTTGTTGATGAACTTGCCGATGACAGTTCGCGTGTAACAAGACCAGGTTCGACAGCGCATTACTCCCTCCATCCACCCGCCGTTGCAGATGGTGGATGTGCCAGTCGCCTTCGTACTCAAGCTCCTGGCCGCAGACGACACATTCGCCTTTCTGCTCCAACCAAAGTTTCAGCCAGCGCCCGTTCCCGCCTGTTTGCTCCACCATCTGACGCTGTCCGCGTTCTTCAAAGTAGAGTTCCCAGTCGGGATCATACGGGTTGGCCGCACCTTTGATCTTGATGTGCCGCCGGATAACTGCCTCGTGCGCCTGGCTCAACCGAATCGGACGAACTTTGCCCGCTCGATTCAGGAGCGTGCCGCTGAACGGTTGACGACCATCCACGTGGGGGTAGTATTTCCTGGCCACCCACGCGACGGTCTTCTTCCGGTGACGGCGGCGCGCCCACTTCCAGAGCGCACGACTGATCTGCCAGTCCACGCGCCAAAACGTCCGCCAACTCGCCCCGTGCCGATGATAGTTCGCCCAACCCCGAATGATCGGGTTGAGTTTTACTATCAAATCTCCGGCACGCGCCTGTGGATGCGCTTTGATCTCCGCCCGCACTTTGTCGAGCAGCGCCTTCACATTCTTCTTCGCCGGTTGCGTCAACAGCTTCCCGTCGAACTTCCGAA
The DNA here is from genome assembly GCA_031365375.1 of Hyphomicrobiaceae bacterium. Taxonomy (GTDB): domain Bacteria; phylum Pseudomonadota; class Alphaproteobacteria; order Rhizobiales; family Hyphomicrobiaceae; genus JAKFWF01. The sequence continues at coordinate 1,668 of JANLXZ010000266.1, forward strand.
TGTTGACGCCCAGAAAATCAAAGCCTTCCCCGATCTGCGTGATCCGCGTTTTGGTCGGCGACAGTTCCAAGCCGCGCGCGGCCAGAAACTTCTCGACCAACGGTTTGACTTCTTCCGCCAGCAGTTCTTTCCTTCTGCTCGTGATGATGAAGTCATCCGCATATCGAATCAAATGCACTTGATTCCGACTCGCCAGCGTCTTGGTCGGCGCGTACTGCTTGTTCAACTCCCGCTCCAAGCCATCCAGCGTCAGGTTCGCCAACACCGGCGAGATGATCCCGCCTTGTGGCGTTCCGGCTTCGGTCGGATACCAGTTGCCCGCTTCCACGTAACCCGCCTTGAGCCACTGCGCCAGCTTCGCTTTGTCCATCGGGACATTGCTCAGCAGCCACTCGTGGCTGATTCCATCAAAGCACGCGCGGATGTCGCCTTCCAACACCCACTGCGCCGACGTTTTTCGCGCCAGCATCGTGAAGCATTGACTGATCGCATCCGCCGTCGAGCGCGCCGGACGAAACCCATAGGAATTGGGATCGGCTCGCGTCTCGGCGAGGGGTTCCAGACCGAGCAGGTGTAGTGCCTGCTCCGCCCGGTCGTGCATCGTCGGAATTCCCAATGGACGCACACCACCGCTGCTTTTCGGAATCGTGATTCGGCGTAACGCTTGTGGACGTTTGGTCTGCTCGCGCAAGTCCTCGACGGCTTGCGCTTTCTTCTCCGGCGTGTCCCAGACCACCTTGTCCACGCCCGGAGTTTGTTTGCCTCGGTTGGTCGTGACCCGTTTGACGGCGATTGCTCGACCGCCAAACGAGCGCGTCAGAATTCGCTGCAAGGCTCGCACCTTGCGCTTCTTGTGCTCCTGCTCCGCCTTCACGATTCGGATTTGCAAACGTCGCACGCTCCGATGCACTTTCCGCCACTTGATCTGACGCCATTCGCATCGAGAGCACAAGCTCGCGCCGGCAGTCCTTGCGGCTGCCCCCTGTTCAACGAATTCCTGTTTCGGCATTGCCTGCAAACTTTCACGTGATTCAAGACCAAACGGAAGTCTGCCCGCTTTCGCGTGGGATGCTGTTACTACCGCGTTACTCATCGGCAGCTCAATCCCTATCCGATCTATTACCGACCGGCCTTCGCTTTCTCCGTTCTCCCATACCCGCATCCCTTTCGGCTTGCCTTGCGGTTCGCTTTCCCTTCAAAGATCGAAGGGAAGGATACAGGCTTACCACGTTCCGCGTGAATACCTGTGTGGGTTAGGTCTCGCCTCTCCGCCGGTGGCGCAACATCCACGTCAGGCGAGTTAGGAGCGCCTGAACCTGACCACCTGCCTTTTGGCTCAAGCGTG
>JANLXZ010000328.1:0-2079 GCA_031365375.1 Hyphomicrobiaceae bacterium
TCGTGCACGTAGCCACGGATCACAACCTTTTGGTGCCCATGGGCCGTCGGCACCGAGTAGTCGTTGTTTCGATAACGCACCAGCGACAACGAGCTGACGCGGCCCGTCTTCTTCTCGCAAGCATCGTACGGAGCCGCCGGCTGGACCTCCCCGCATTTATTGGAGAGCCGTTGTCTCTTGCTTTTCGTTGGCGCGGAACGCTGTCTCGAAGGCGGCCGGGCTCTTGTAGCCGAGGCTGGAATGTCGTCTGCGAGGATTATAGAAGCCTTCGATGCATTGGCCAATGGCATTGATCGCTTGCCAGCGTGAGGTGAAGGCCGTGCGCCAGATCAACTCGGATTTGATGGTCTTGAACACAGTCTCGACCATGGCGTTATCGTAGCAGTTACCACGCCCGCTCGTCGACGGCACCAAGCCGTGACGTTGAACGAGCTTTTGGTAGTCGGCCGAGCAATATTGACTGCCACGGATTGGTGAAGCAGTTCTCGCGGTTTGCCGCGTCGCCAGATCGCCATGACAAGCGCATCGGTCACGAGTTCGGCCGTCATCGTCTTGCTCATCGACCAGCCGACGACGCGCCACAAGTAGGGAATTGCACTTTCTCGTTGGAGCGAGGAAGCCGAGGATGTCTGGTGTCGTGTTGGAAAAGGTACGCGCGGCTATTGGATTACTTTGCCTCGGCACTGTCCCATGCATCGTCGGTGCGCTTCGAAAGCTGGTGCTTCATGATGCGCTGGCTTGGCGTGCGCTCGAACTCGGCAATCACCGCGATGTAGCGCGGCCGCTGGTAGGGTGCCAGCCGCGGTTTAAGCCAGCGAGATAGTTCGGCTGGATCGATCGTGGCGCCGGGCCTCGGCTTGACGAACAGCTTGATGTCTTGCTCGCCGATCTCGGCCGCCACCGGGATCATGGTGCAGTCTTCGACGGCCGGATGCTTAGAGGCGACGCTTTCGACCTCGAAAGCCGAAACATTCTCACCGCGCACGCGGGCGCTGTCCGACATGCGCCCGTGGAAGTACATGTTGCCTGCGGCATCCCAAGATCCGAGATCGGCAGTGTGGAAAGCCCCGTGGCGCAGAGCATTTCCCGTCGCTTCCGGGTTATCGAGATAGCCGCGGGTCAGTGCACCTCGCTGGGTGGTGGTGACCACGATCTCGCCTTGCTCCTCGCCGTTAACTTGCGAACCATCAGCGCGGTGAATGGCGACTTCGAACCACGGCACCGGTTTACCGACCGAGCCGAGCGTGCCATCAAGATTTGCCGTGGTGATGCTCGAGCATTCGGTCATGCCGTAGCATTCGCGGATCGGAATGCCGAAGCGTTCCTCGAACGGCCGCCATACCTCGCGGGGGCAGCCGCCGCCCCAAGCAACGCGCACGCCGTGGCTGCGGTCGAGCGGTCCGGGCGGCTGCTTCAGCAGGATCTGAAGGATGCCGCCCAGGAAGTGAATATGGCTCGCGCCGGCCTCGTTCACTTGCGCCCAGAACTGGCTCGCACTGAAGCGTTCGACGAGTGCGAGTTCGACCGAGCAGATCAGCGGCAAGATGATCATTTGTGCGCCACCAATGTGGAACAAGGGCTCCCACATGAACATGACATCGCCGGGTCTAACGGCTGAGATCAGGGCCACCGCCTCGCCGGACAGTCGCAGCATGCGGTGCGAGACGATCACGCCTTTGGGCCGGCCGGTGGTGCCGGACGTGTACATGATGGCGTAGGGCCGATCTGGGTTCGAGTTGGTGACGGCAGGGAGCGCGGGCGGGCGGGCGTGCATCGCCGTTTCGGCCTCCGTGGCCGAGACGATCCGACTCGTCGAAGCGGCATCGGCGGCGGCCGCGATGGTTTCCAGCAGATTGTCGTCGGAGACGATCAGCGTGGGCGCGGCGTGGCCCAGGATGTAGGCGAGACTGTCGCCGCGGGCGGCGACATTGACCGGCACCCAGATTGCATCGACTTTGGCGATCGCGAACAGCAATGCGAGCGAAGCGGGGGTATTGCGCATCATCAGGGCGACGCGGTCACCTGCCGTCACGCCGCGCGCCACGAGCCACCCGGCGAGGGCCGAAGACATCCGATCGA
>JANLXZ010000338.1:0-5585 GCA_031365375.1 Hyphomicrobiaceae bacterium
GGAATTGCCACCCCCTGCCGCCGGGCAGATGTACTGCACCAGTTTTGTCATGGGCGATCCGGCGAAAGCGGGCACTGCAAACCCGATATCGACTGAGCAGGCGCCGTTCCAGATTGGCGACTTCATTTTGTATTCCGGAACACTTCTGCGCGGCGATGCGAACGGACCGGGAGGTTCCGACACGATTTCTGTTCACACGATCGAGGCCAATGTCGGAATATTTACCGAGCCGGGTACGCTGCCGGTGTACCTCGCCATTACTAGTGCGTCGATCAGTGCCGAAGCTCCGCTGTTTTTCAACAACGTCCCTCAAGAGGCGCCCAATCGATTGGTTCTCGAGGCGGTCGTTACGGACGTGACGTCGATCGTCGACATCTATCTGGTCGATCTCGATCCGGTGAGCCGCAACGAGACGCAACGTTGGATCACGCCTGCCTCGATGACCAGCGGCATTGGTTCTTGGGGCAGCAACAACGAGATCATCGACGGTGGCATTACCACCCAATTCACCGGGCCAGTTCCAGGACGCGTGCGGATCAGGGCCAACCGCGCGACGCCGGGCATCCTCTATTCACCTACCCGATATTTGAGAGTAGTCGCACGCCAATTATGTGATCCGGCCAACGTCAATAGCACCGCTCCTGCGATCAATCGGGCGCTGCCGGTGGGCGTGCAACGACCGATGGTTCCGTGTCTGGCACGTGCACCCGCTGCCAATGGATTGAAGGCTGGTCAATATCTCGCGCCCAATGCAAATTTCTTGTTCCCGGAAGCAATCGTGCCCGGCGATCCCACCGTGCCGAACAATTTTTGGGGAATGGGATTCCTGGTCAATGGCGAAGGGCCAGGCACCGGGCCGCTGAAACCGACACCTTGGTGATCGGCTTCGCGATCCAAACACTCAGAAACTCGCGTTCCATTCCATGGTTTATTTTTAGCGCAAGATCTGTTCGAAAACATCGGGAAGCTTACGGCGATCCGTGATGTTGTGTGTACCGAAAAGGTCGCCCGTGTTGGGAAAGCAGACTTTGAAACCGCCTTCTCCCACTGCCGGCAATGTAGCGACAATATCCTTAGCCCGATGTGTGCCAATCGCGGGACTGTCGCGCTGACCAATGACCAGCGGCAATTGTGGATGATCAAACACCCCCGAATGACAAGCGACGCGCTGGTCGGTCAATGACAACAGAAATTGGATCAGGTCGTCCATTTCCTCTTCGCTCAAGCCGAGCCCTAGTGCGCTCACCGTCGTTCCATTGCCGATAGCCGGGTCAAGGTTCGACCCATTGCGCACGTTGAAGGGTGTGTTGGTCGGCAACCCAGTCGTATCGCGCCCTGGTGGTCCACGCCGATCGCCACCGCGATTGTAGAATTGCAGAACCGCTTTAAGGTTTGCCTGCCCGCCATTGTGAAAGTAAGGCGGCGTCAATCCCACATTACGCAATGATGGCACCTTGAAAGCTCCATCGACAGCGTCGCGAGGTGCGGTTGCTGGATCACTCACGAACGGGATATTTAGACAGTCTGGTGCGATACGCGCGGAAAACGAGCAAGGCTTCGGCTCAAAAATATCTGGAGCGCGATAGTTCTTGTTCGATTGACGCCATTTAAACTGCCGGCTGAATGCTATATCGAAGCCGTAGGGGTCGACCGCGCCGGCACCTCTATCTTCTGCTGACGGACGAACGCCCGTGTTGGCAAATCCTCGATCGACCAAGGCGGGATAACCGTCCGCCATTAGACGACCATCGATCACGTTGGGGCCACCCTCATCGGCGCTGCTCACGGTGGCTGCCGAAAGCAGCGGACCGCTATGACATGAGACACAGTCGGCTTTGCCGGAAAACAGATCAGCTCCGCGCAGGGCGGCGGCCGTCATCGCAGCTGGACCGCGATCGAAGGCCGAGTCGTCGGAGACCAGCATTGCCTCGTAGGCCTGGATAGAAAGTCCCCAGAACAGGGAGAAGTTATGTTCCATCTGGGTGTAGCCGCGAGCAGCATCGCTGACGATCGCGCCATTATCCAGATCGACCCGAAAGATGCCGGCAGCCGCCCAGAACTTTGGCGCGAACGCCCGGCTTATGAGTGCGCGATACGTGGTGTTCAACCCAGCGAGTGGCAGCGACTTGATCAGGCCCGGCGTTCGGCTGAACAGGCTGTCAGATGGATCGGTGACTTGGGTCGATAGCGGTTTCATCGGCAGCAATCGCCGGCCGAGATCTGCAAATGTTTTCCCGCCGCAGACCAATTCCTGGTCGCTGAGCATCGGGCCAAGAGACTGCGACGCCAAACTCGAGTGTTTGATCGACGGCTGATCGAGTTCGACATGAGCTGCTCCACCGCGAGCAACGAGAACACCCAGTCCCCGAGCGATCGGGTTGCCGAACGCTTGGTTCGGATCTGTCGGATCGGTAAAGCGACGAACGTAGGTGCGCGGACCGAAGGGATCCACGCCATTGAAAACGTTGTTGGCCCGGCCATCCCAAAACTGACGGTAATTAAATACTGCATTGATCGTCGTCGGCGTGTGTCGCGGCTCCACCTGACGATAAATCAATTGATTGGCATGAAAAGGCGATCCACCGGGATTGGTTTGAAGATCAAACGGGTCGTAAGCTGCGCGACATCCGTCTCGAACAGCAGCCGGTCCGCTTTGCGAAAATTCGTCGCGCGCCGATCGACCGACTGACACCAAATCTCCGGTCAAATTTCCTTGCGATCCGAATATGTCATTGCTGTCGAAGGAGACCGCGGATTCTCGGTCCTGAGGGTCGACCAACCTGTGAAATGGAAAATCTTTCTCGTCCAAAACCTTATTGGGACCCGTCTTGCCTTCACGATTGGCGCGTATATCGAATAAGCGATCCGCACCTTTCAGACCGGGCGCAACCTGATTACGGTTTCGAATGTCGACGCCGGCATGGAAATGACAGCTCGCGCAAGCCGTCCCGTCGCTGCCGACTTGCGTATCCCAAAACAGTGCCTTGCCTAGTTGTCGAGCGGCAACCAGATCGACGATGTATTCGCTCAGATCAGCCTCAAGAGGAGTTACGCCTTTCAAAGATTGAATTGAGCGGTCGGCAGAGGCACCGGGAGACTGAGTGAGCAGAGTAGACACGAAAAATAAGCAGGCCCTTGCGGCGCGCAGTCGACAACCAAACACCGAGCCTAGGCTTGGCCGCATCTCGGAGTTCGCGGCGGTCATATTCCGCAGCATGGCGTAGATCCTCGGCAGCGGCCGGAGCGCAAACCGTCTCCGGATTGGCGGATACCGCCAGTTGATCAATAGTTTTTCCCGCAGCGACACTCAACCGGACGAATAAGTCGGTAATAATCTAACTTGATGGATCATTAGGTACAGCGCCGATAGGACCTTAGCCTAGGTCGCAGCCGTGATTAAGACTTTAGTCCCAAACGATCAGACCAAAGTCTGATCAAGTTGTAATCGACCGCTGCAGTCTAAGCCACAGGTTAGCGGAAAAACCGGGTTAACCCCCACCTTTCACGGCCAAAGGAATAGGCAAGCATGACAACGTCAGGCATGTTGAAATCCAGATGATCCGATTAATCGCTGCGACATTTGTCATGCTCGAACCAGTATAGGCTTTCGCTTTGAAAACGACTTGGATGGCACGGCTTGGGCGACGGATGGCTCTGATTTTGCCATTGCTCGGTCTACCCTTCGGCTCGGCGACCGCTGAAGGTCCATATCGAGCCTACCGCGCATATGCAGCGCCGGAACCACTCGTCACCACAGAAGGTCGCGGTTGTTACTGGTACCGGCAACGCCAGTATTGCGGCCGATATTGCTACACGGAAATCAACGGTCAGCGATATTGCCGAGAGCGCGAGCGGGAAGCGTATCCGCAAGCACCAGTCGATGCCATCGAATACGCGGCCCCCCTTCGGCCCCTCAACTCGTCACCAATGAAGCTAGGACGATAAAAATTCGCAAGCCTGTTCAGCAGGGTGGCGAGCTATCGCTCCAGCCGGTGGCCAGCGGCGCACCCGTGCTTCGTTTCCAAACTTTATAAACCGGCAATCCATTCCGGTTCGGGACCAATTCTATCACCGCCTCGCGCACGTACGAAGCGCCCGTTGCAAGTTCGCCTTGAACCGTTGCGATATACGTACGCTGTGTCGAGGCGACGATAAATTCGCTTGGCAAGCGGCTGCCGGTCGACTGCGATTGCTGCTGTGCAGCCAAACTTTCGGCACCCCGCGCCAGCAGCTCGATCAGCGTGGCCGACGTAGCCTCCGGATCGAGGCCGGCCGTGCCCGAATGGATCGTGATGTGCGGGCTCATGGCTTCGATTATTGCGCTGTCTAATCCCAATATCTGCTGGAGTTCGTCGAGGGTATCCAGGGGTGCATTCTTCGGTCCGAGACGTCGGCCGGCCGCTTGATAGTCGGGCTTGTCGACGTTCGCACGTAGCAGCTCACCCGCCGGCGCGCGGAAGTCGATTATTGCAGCCGCATAGACACCGGCTGCAAGCCGTGATGCTCCCAACCCGACGAACAACGCTTGTAGCAAGCGGTCGCTTGCACTGTTCAAATTGACCCTTCCGCCCGCATCTTGGAGACGTATCGTCAGGCGATCGTCGTCCAACAAGCATGTGAAAAGCGCGCCATTCACTGTAAACCTTCGCTGCCGGCCGAAGTTTTGGTGCTCCATCAGATCGAGTGCGACAAGCGCCAGGCCGCTGTCGGCGAGAAGCTCGGCATGCGCGGACTGGATTTGCACCGTCGTTGCGCGCAGGTGAGCTTGAACAGCCCTTACGAACCCCGCTGTGGTCAAAGCAAACAGCGCAGCCATCCAGACGACAATCAGCAGAATGAAGCCACGATCTTGCGTCGATCGAACAGGCGAACTCATTTCAACGGCCACTATCTCCATCCCGCGTCGATGCGTTGTGAAGCGCCTTTTGCTCCCGTCCGTCAGCGCACGATCCGGTCAATCTGCTCGCGGGTATCGGGACCGGTTTTGCGCTGCGGACGGGTCGACAGGTTCAAGCTATCGCGAAACTCAGCGGTGGCTGCAGATAGTTGACTATCATCCCTAATGACCTGGGGCGTGATCGCGATCAGCAACTCGGTTCGGTTAATCGTGTCTGTCTTATTCTTAAAGGCGTTGCCGACGAAAGGAATGCTGCCGAGCAGGGGAATCTGATCTCGGGCTCGCGTCGACTTATCCTGCATGAGCCCGGCTAGTATAATTGTTTCCCCATCGCGAACCGTCACTGTCGTTTTGATGCGCCGCTGTTGAATCGTCGGTGAGTCGATGCCGGACGCCTTCCGATCGACGACATCGCTGACTTCCTGCTCGACCTCGAGCAGTACGCGTCCGTCTTCGCCCACGCGCGGTGTGATGCCCAAAATAACGCCGGTATTGCGGTAGGTGACAGAGTTTACGATCGGGTTGCCGACGCCGCCTCCCGCGTTTAGCGGTGTCACCGCGCTCTGCGTCAGGATTGGCACCTCGTCACCGACTTGAAGCACGGCCTTCTTGTTTTCAAGCACCATCATGGTCGGCGATGACAGCACGTTGACGTCAGTCACAGTGCTGAGCGCGTTGATGACTGCTT
>JANLXZ010000346.1:0-7403 GCA_031365375.1 Hyphomicrobiaceae bacterium
GGTCAACAATAAGCCAATCACCATACTCGAATTAACCGGCCTGCCGACCGAGATCGTCAACGTGGTCGTCTCGGTGGTGTGCCGCATGACCTTCGACTTCGCTTTGTGGGGCGAGGGCAATGTGCCCGTCACGCTCGTTTGCGAGGAGGCCCATCGCTACGTGCCGGCCAATCCGAGCGCGGGATTTGAACCGTGCAAACGCGCAATCGCAAAGATCGCAAAGGAGGGCCGCAAGTACGGCGCTTCTCTGTGCATCGTGACGCAACGCCCAGCCGAAATCGATCCGACAATCCTGTCGCAATGCAACACGGTGTTCGCGCTGCGCATGTCGAATGACCGCGATCAGGCAATCGTGTCGTCGGCGGTTTCCGATACCGGATCTGGCCTGTTGGAATTCTTGCCAGCGCTCGGCCAACGCGAAGCGATCGCCTTCGGTGACGGCGTCGCCTTGCCGGTGCGGATAAAATTCGACGAGTTGCCGAAATCGGCGTTACCGCGCTCCTCGACCGCCCGCTTCAGCGAAAAATGGCAGAAGCCCGTTGGTGATGAGAATTTCCTTGAACACGTCGTCGAACGTTGGCGGGCGGCAGGCTCCGGCGCGGGCACGGATCCGTCGATGCAAATGGCAATGTTCGCCGAAGCCATGGGCTTGAATGGGGCCAGCGAAGCCGACATAACCGCAGCTCTCGTGCCCCTTTCCGGATCAGTGAGCTCGCCACTTCTTGTTGGCGCCGGTGGGATCGTCGTTGCCGAGGAACGTTCGGCATTGCGGGTGAGGGAAACTGTCGAGCCGCTGGCCATCCGTTCAACCGGCTTGGCAAATGCAGGTTCGCTCGTAGCAAACTCGGGCCCTGGACAGCCCGGGAACAGCCGTCCAACTGCCGGCTCGATGCTCCGCCGTGAAACGCCAACGGCACCAACGCCGGTAGCCGCGCCGCGTGTACCGTTGGCGACCCAGCGTCGCGACGCAGCAACAGCTTCTCAAAACGAGCCGCCTTCGTCGGGTCAAGGCGCCATGCAATCACTTCGCGATAGATTGATGCAGCGAACTCCGAACAAATAGCGCCGTCGAGCGTTGAATGAAATACTGGGGGCGACGCAATCGAGTGGGAATCGTAGGACGATAAAAACTTGTGATTGCTTTGAAGAGCGAGCGCGTTCGTTCTCAATACCTGTTATTTATCGAACGAATCATCATGACATTCCTCGCTTGGCCCCGCCGGAGACTGCGTTCATGCAATTGACCACCACCGCCGCCACCCAGGTCATCGCCGGTCATCTTTACCCTGTCATTTTGTCCGGCGGTTCCGGGACGCGCTTGTGGCCGCTCTCGCGTGCCATGTACCCGAAGCAGTTTATCCGTTTTTTCAACGGTCAAGGCTCGAGCTTTCTTGGATCGACGCTCAGCAGGTTGGGCCCTGATCACGGCTTCGAAGCGCCAACCTTACTTTGCAACAATGATCATCGATTCCTCGTCAAAGAGGAATTGGACAAGGCCGGGATTCGGCCGCGCGCGATAATTCTGGAGCCGGTCGCCCGCAACACGGCGGCGGCGATTGCCGTCGCAGCGTTGTCGATCTCGCGTGACAATCCCGCCGCAATCCTAGTGGTTATGCCGTCCGACCATGCGATTACGGACGAAGTGAAGTTCACCGAAGCGGTTCGCCGTGCCGCGAAGGTCGCAGCGACCGGGCGCCTCGTGTTATTCGGCATCAAACCCAATGAACCGCAGACTGGATACGGATACATCCGACAAGGTGCTGCGCTCGAGGGTTTCAATGGGGGCGCTTTCAAGGTCGACCAGTTCTTTGAAAAACCTAATGCGCGTACTGCCGAGGGATACGTCGCCGCTGGCAATTATTTCTGGAACAGTGGCATCTTCGTGCTGCACGCTCGCACGTTCTTGGAAGAACTTGGGCGTCTCGAGCCAAAAATTCTAGAAGCTGCACGTGGGGGCCTCAACAAGTCCGTCGACGATTTGGGCTTTCTGCGGCTCGACCGCGCCTCGTTCTCTACATCCCCCAATGTGTCAATCGACTATGCCGTGATGGAGAAAACCAGCGCCGCCGCGATGCTGTTGATCGACGTCGGCTGGAGCGATGTTGGATCGTGGTCGTCACTTTGGGATATCGCGCCGCACGACAAAGACGAGAATTACGTGCATGGCGAAGCCGTACTCGAAGACACCAATAACTGTTACGTCCATAGCGAGCGTGGACTGATCGCAACGATCGGCGTGCAAAATCTAGTCATCATCGACACACCCGATGCTCTGCTCGTCGCCGACAAGTCGCGCACGCAAGACGTCGGCAAGATCGTCGCGAAATTGCGCGCGACGAACCGCAAGGAGCAAGAGCAGCATCTTCGCAACTATAGGCCGTGGGGCTATTTCGAGACGCTGAGCGTGGGACCGCGGTTTCAAGTGAAGCTGTTGCACGTCAAGCCCGGCGGGAAATTGTCCATGCAAATGCACCATCATCGCTCCGAGCACTGGGTAGTTGTCCAAGGCACAGCGAATGTCGTCGTCGGCGACATGGAGAAGCTCGTGCGCGAGAACGAGAGCGTCTACATCTTCGCGACCCAATGGCACCGCCTTGAAAACCCGGGCAAGGTGCCACTCGAGATCATCGAAGTGCAAAGCGGCACTTATCTCGGCGAGGATGACATCGTCCGTACCGACGACGTCTACCATCGCGCCCCCGACGAGACGAAGTGAGCGCTTACATTCCGAGCGCCGTCAACTCGGTGTTCGTGAGCAAGCGGTAGGCACCCGCCGGCAGATCGGGCGGCAGTTCCAACGCGCTAATTTTGTCGCGATGAAGCGTGAGCACGTGGTTGTCGACGGCTGCAAACATGCGTCGAACTTGATGGTAGCGCCCTTCGGTGAGCGTCAGGCGGACCCGATCGGGCGCCAAAACTTCGAGCGTCGCCGGCAGGAGGGGTTTGTCTTCCGTCTCCAAAACGAGTGATCCACTTGCAAAAATCAGGGCTTCGTCCCCCCGAAGCGAGCGCGCCAGCGTGGCGCAATATCGCTTCGGGCTATGACTGCGTGGCGAGATCAAGCGATGCAGCAGCGCCCCATCGTCGGTCATCAGCAGCAATCCAGACGTGTCCTTGTCTAGTCGGCCAACCGTCGAGATGGCCGGCTTGCGGATACGCCAACGATCGGGAAGCAGATCGTAGACAATCGGGCCAAGCTCCTTGTGCGAACACGTGACGCCCAGCGGTTTGTGCAGCATCAGGATCATGCCCGGTGGCGGATCGAGCACCTTGCCGAGAATCAGCATTCGTTGGCTGAGGTCTGGTGAAACCGCGATCCGCTGATCGGCATCCTGCACCGTGACTCCATCGAGCGTGATCGCCTTGGCGCGCACCCATTGCTGGATATCACGCCGCGATCCGTACCCCATGTTGGCGAGCAGCCGATCGAGCCGCATTTGTTCGAATAGCTTACTCATTTTTGTGCCGCGTAGATCTTGTAGCCATCCGCCTGGACAACCTGCGTCATTGTCGAAAACAAGGGCTTCATCGCCGCTTCATACGGCAAGTGCCGGTTGGCGGTCAGAAAGCACATGCCGCCCTTGCGTAGAACGTCAGCAGACTTGGCGATGAGGGCGCGGCCGAGGTCCTGATCCTCGGCACCGCCGTCATGAAAGGGCGGGTTCATGACCACGAAATCCAGGTCTCGGGATATCGCCTTAGAAGATGTCACATCAGCCCATAGAACCGTCGAACATGCAGGGTCGACGTTGCGCCGTGCAGCCTCTACCGCTCGGCGATCTATGTCGATCAATGTCATGTGCAGCACACCGATTTGCGTGAGCGCCGCGCGCGCAAGCACGCCGATACCGCAGCCAAGATCCGCGCCGCGACCGCTCAACTGAGGCAGATGCTTGATCAAGAGCGCACTGCCAGGGTCGATGCGGTCCCAACTGAAGATGCCCGGCTGCGACCACAATCCGATTGATTCGACCACACGTTGCGCGCCTAGCGCAATCGCTGCTTCGATGTCGCGCATGGTGTCGGGTCTGACGCCCCTGGAAATGCGATGGTGATGCCGGCTCGCTTCATCGGACGCGCACCCAAAATTCGACAGCTCGTCATGCAATCTTGCTCCGCCACGTTTGTTCGGCGCCATAAACGCGAATGGAGCGCCAGGCGACAGAGCGCGCAGCGCATGCGCAATCGCATAGCGGCGTTCGATCACGCCAGCAGGTGCCAGCATCACCATGCCGGCAAGCGACCCGTCAGGTTGCCCTTCGAGTGTGGCACTTCCCGGTATCAGCGGCGAAAACTGTGCGGCTCCGGCGGGAACGTCCGATAGGCCGGCTGGCACTTCGCCGAAAACTGCGTACATCGAACAGTTTCTCAACGCTGACCGGGATCTGACGATCGGATATCGACGACGTTCGGCGCTCCGGCAACCACCGCCGCTGCATCCGCCGAAGCTCGCGTCCGTTCATCCTCGTTCGTTTGTTTCGCATATTGACGGATGCTGAACGGGATCGTCGCCAAATAGGCGACGGTGATCACCAGCATGGTGCCATAAGGGTAGGTGACGACCAGCGCGACCAATGAGGCGACAGCAACCAAAATCGGCAGCACGAGTTCGCGCCGGATCTTGTCCCCCAGGCTTTTGCCCGAGAATGTCGGGATCGTCGAAACCAACAGAAACGCCATCGCAAGCGTATAGATCGCGATCAAGACCGGCATCGCTCGAGCGTCGAAAAGGCCGGCTCCTTCGATATACAAAGGCAGCAGCACGGTTATCGCGCCGGCTGGCGCGGGCATGCCGGTGAAGTAGTTGTTCTGCCACTTTGGTTTCTCGACATCGAGCATCGAGTTGAAGCGGGCCAGCCGCAAAGCCATGCCGGCCGCAAACACCAACACGGTGACCCAGCCGAAGCCGCGCAACGTGCCGAGCCCCCACGTGTAGACGATCAGAGCCGGCGCCACACCAAAGTTTACAAAATCGGCAAGGCTGTCGAGTTCCGCACCGAAGCGGGATTGTGCCTTCAGGAATCTCGCTGCACGGCCGTCGATCGCATCAAGCAAGGCGGCGGCGACGACGAAGGCAAGCGCCAGTTCGAAACGGCCTTCGATCGCCATTCGAATTGCGGTCAGGCCGGCACAAAGGCTGAGCACGGTGAAGAAATTCGGCACCAGCATGCGGATTGGAATCTGCCGCCGCTGGAACAAACGACGGCGGCGGCGACGTCTGATAGCGGTATCATCTTCGGGTAACATTGGTTCCATCTGATCACCCTTTCAGCAAGCGCACGGACGTCGATCCCGTTAGCGCTGACGTCAGCTGCGGCGTGCTTCCCGTTCTGGCTCATCGGATTTCAAATCGGCCAAGATGGTTTCGCCGCCGATCGCGGTTTGACCGACCGCCACCAATCCATGCCGGTTCGCGGGCAAGTAGATGTCGACGCGACTGCCAAATCGGATCAGGCCGAACCGTTGGCCGACACCCAAGCTATCACCTTCGCCGGAGAACGTGACGATCCGGCGCGCAATCAGCCCGGCGATCTGGACGACGCCGATCTCCACGCCCGACGGCGTCTCGATGACGATTGCCCTGCGCTCGTTCTCAGTGCTCGCCTTGTCGAGATCTGCGTTGAGAAACGCGCCCGGCACGTAGACCGAACGCTTGATACGGCCTGGCACCGGTGAGCGATTGATGTGCACGTCGAACACCGAGAGAAAGATCGAGATGCGTGTGCGGCGCGCGCCTCCAAGTCCCAGCTCGGCCGGTGGCACGATGTCCTCGATGCTGCTGATGCGACCATCGGCTGGGGCGATCACAAGGCCCTCACGTAGCGGGGTTATGCGGTCAGGATCGCGAAAGAAGTAGGCGATGTAGACCGCAGCAATCCCGAACAGCCAGCCGAGCGGCGTCCAAAGCAGAAAAAACAAAATCGATACCGCCGCGACCGGCAACAGAAATTTCAGACCATCCCGATGGACGGGGACAAAAAACGCGACAAGCGATTTGAATAGGCTTTCCAGGGTGGACACGCGTTAGAACTCCAGTCGATCTAAAGGAAGCTATCCGTTCCCTATTAGCGACTGTGCCCCATCATCACCAGCCTAGATCGTAAGTCGCAGCCTATTCAATTGGCAAGGCCACGAACCGGGTTTCTCCCTTGGCTCCTTCGATGCGTAACAGGACCTGCTTGCGGCCGGATTTCTTCACCTTGTCGACAGACTTCGAAATATCCTCGACGGTATCGATCTGGTCTTGCGCGGCCTCGACGATCACATCGCCGACCTTTAGATTCTTGGTTGCGGCCGGACTTTGCGGATCAATGTCCGTTATCAAGACACCCTTAACCTTGGCATCGATCCCGAATTTCTGCCGCAGCTCCTCCGTGAGCGGTGATAACTTCAATCCGATCAACCCTTTTTCGGGCACCGCCTCGGCAGCTTTCTTCGCACCGGTCACGTCGTCGTCCTCGACCAGGCGCGCAACCATGACCTTCAACGCCTTTTTCTGACCCTTACGGAGAAGTTCGACATCGACGGTGCGCCCGATCGGCGTTTGCGCCACGATGCGGGGCAGTCCGCGAACGCTGGAAATCTCCTTGCCGTCAAACTTGAGGATTACGTCACCTGCTTCGATGCCGGCTTTCGCCGCGGGCCCATCCGCCGTCACGCTCGAAACCAGTGCGCCAGTGTTTTCCTTTACGCCCAGAGTTTCGGCTATGTCGTCGGTAATCGATTGGATCTTGACGCCGAACCAACCTCGGCGCGTCTCACCGAACTGTTTCAGCTGGTCGAGCACTGCAATCGCTGCATCTGAGGGCACTGCGAACCCTATTCCGATCGAGCCGCCCGAGGGCGAGATGATCGCTGTATTGATCCCGATGACCTCGCCGTCCATGTTGAACAACGGACCGCCCGAATTGCCTTTATTGATGGAAGCGTCGGTTTGAATATAGTCGTCATAAGGGCCTGACTGGATGTCGCGCTGCTTGGCCGACACAACACCAACCGTCACCGAGCCGCCTAGCCCAAATGGGTTGCCGATCGCCATCACCCAGTCCCCGACTTTCATGTTGGTGGAGGATCCGAACTTGACTGATGCCAAGGGTTTTTTCGGCGTTACTTTCAGTAACGCAAGGTCGCTTTTGGTGTCCTTGCCCAGGACCTTGTCGACCTTGAGCTTGGTGCCGTCGTTGAAGTTGATGATGATCTCGTCGGCGCCGTCGATCACGTGATTGTTGGTGACGACCAGGCCTTCCTTGCCATCGACGACGAAACCCGAGCCCAGCGAGGAGACCTTGCGGTCGGCCGGCGAGCCGCCCTTGCGTTTGAAGAAGTCCTCGAAGAATTCCTCGAACGGCGCGCCCTTGGGCACGCGCGGCAGGGGAACGCCTTCGGGCCCCTTCAGGGTCTGG
>JANLXZ010000368.1:0-10490 GCA_031365375.1 Hyphomicrobiaceae bacterium
TCGCAGTCGTGCCACAGCTGCAGGGGTATTGGGTATTACGTCCGGGCGATAAAGGAAAAATACCGGACGCTCGGCGATTCGAATATATCGCCGATCTTTCATGTACCGTGCCACGTCGTCGACCAGCTGATCGTCATCTTCATGCCGGTATTTCTGGCCAATCAAAATTTCCTGATCCAAGCCATCCCAACGCCGGCTCCAGTTTTCATTGGCCCACATTATGCAAAATGGAAAATTGATCGTAGAATCTGCAACAAACGCATCCAACGGTCGTTCCAATAGTCTCTGACCGCTGAAATTGTAATAGTAGAAGCAGAAACCGAAAAGCCCTGCAATTTGAGCTAATTCAATCTGCTTCTTCATAACGTCAGTTCCGTTTAACTCGTAGAACCCTAAATCTCGAGGGATTCTTGGTTGGAAATGCCCTGCGAAGCGTGGCACGCCCCGCGAAACATTGCGCCATTCCGTAAATCCTTTCCCCCACCATTCATCATTTTCTTTGATTGGATGAAACTGTGGCAGGTAGAAAGCGATGGCTTTCAACTTGCGTAAACCTGAACCTAAACGAGCGGTTTGCGCAAATTCTGGCGCGGCAGAAGTGAACCGTCGAATTTCGCGGGGTACTGTTGTTTCGCTGGCAGGAGCTTTTGGTAGCCATCCGAAAAACGACCCGTATTCCAGAAATAGCAATAACGGGTTCTTTCCACGATCTCGGGCAAGATACCTCTGCCAAACGTAATGAGCGTCAAAACTTTCCGACCCTTTACGGTCTTCGTAGATTCCGGTTTGGGAAAAATGCTCATATGGATCCACCCCAGCCTTCGCAATGTCTGCATATCGATCCACATAATAGCGCGCGCTAAAATAGGCGTGCGGGGCGCGCTCGTGCGGATGCGCTGTCATGTAATGGGCGAGGGCGCATTGCGCCTGCAGATCGAGCCCGTTTTCATTGGCGTACCAAATCGGATCAAAAAGAGCCGAAGGCGCATAGCCCATTTTTTCGCCGACCGTCAGGTAGTGGTGCAGCATGCTCATGCTGTCGACCCGAACGTCGTAGCGACGACGATACCACGATGGATCAAATACGAAGTTGGGCCGGTTGCCGAGATCTTCTCCAGTCTCGAGATAATGCGTCAGCGGATCGACCGAATCCGGTTCGCCAACCAGATATTTTGCATAGGATGCCTGATCGAACAGGCCAGATTTTCTGATAAAAACACTCATTTGATCAGGGTGTAGCGGCTCGAGTACGTGCGAAATATCGTTCATGAACGCGATCAATCCAAACAATGCATGAAAAATCGACAGGTCGTCGCAATTCTGGGGAGAAAAACAAGCTCGAGCCGTCAGACGTCAACGTAATCTAAGATCAAATACGCTGGCATCGCGGCCGTGAACAGGTTTGTCTCTCGCCGCTGTCCAATGCAAGGATGGCAGTGCCGTCGTGCATACATAGCGGTGGATGGTGTCGCAAACGAGCACCATAGATACTCAGGGAACCAACGATGCCGAACACAGCTGATCTGTCGCCGCTTTTCATTCGCATGCATTCGGCAGACAACGTGGCGATCGTTGCCAACGAAGGCGGTCTACCGGCGGGAGCGCGCTTTGGGTGTGGGTTGGAGCTCACGGAGCGTGTGCCGCAGGGCCATAAGGTGGCACTTTTCGATATTGGTGAAGGTACGCCGGTCGTGCGCTATGGCGTTATTATTGGTCATGCGCTGCGCGCCATAACGGCTGGCGGTTGGGTCAATGAACGGGTGTTGCGGATGCCGTCGGCGCCCGACCTAACCGACTTGGCGATCGCCGATCGGCCTCCACCACAACTCGCGCCGCTGGACGGCTACACCTTTCAGGGCTTTCGCAACCCTGACGGCTCGGTTGGTACACGCAATATCCTGGCGATTACGACGACTGTCCAGTGCGTTTCCGGCGTCGTTGAATTTGCAGTCCGTCGCATTAAACAAGAGCTTTTGCCCCGGTTTCCGAACGTCGATGACGTTATCGGTATCGAGCACACATACGGTTGTGGTGTGGCGATCGATGCGCCAGGTGCTGCCATTCCAATTCGTACGCTCCGCAACATTAGCCGCAATCCGAATTTTGCGGGCACCACGATGGTGGTTAGTCTCGGTTGCGAAAAGCTGCAGCCGGAGCGGTTACTGCCAAGCGATACATTGCCGGGCCCTCACGGATCGGCAGCTCAATACGGACTTGTTACACTGCAGGATGAGGTGCACGTCGGGTTCGATGCCATGATCAGATCGATCATGACAATGGCCGAAGGGTATCTTGCGAAGCTCAATCTGCGCCGCCGGGTGACCTGTCCGGCCTCGGATCTGGTCGTGGGCGTCCAGTGTGGAGGCAGCGACGCATTTTCGGGAGTCACTGCGAACCCGGCCGTGGGTTTTGCATCCGATCTACTCGTTCGCTCGGGTGCGACAGTCATGTTTTCGGAAACCACGGAAGTGCGCGACGGCATCGATCAGCTGGTCGCGCGCGCGGCCAATCCACAGGTCGCGGAGGCGTTGATCCGGGAGATGGCTTGGTACGATCGTTATTTGGCGAACGGCGATGCCGATCGGAGCGCCAACACAACGCCTGGCAATAAGAAAGGCGGGCTATCTAACATCGTCGAAAAGGCGATGGGATCGATCGTGAAATCGGGAACTGCTCCGATTTCCGGCGTCATATCGCCCGGCGATCGTGCTGCTTCTAAGGGGCTCTTGTACGCGACAACGCCAGCGAGCGATTTCATCTGCGGCACGTTACAACTCGCTGCCGGCATGAATGTGCACGTATTCACGACGGGTCGCGGCACACCCTATGGATTGGCTCAAGTTCCGGTCATAAAGGTGGCCACGCGAAGCGATCTTGCGCGCCGCTGGCACGATCTGATGGACCTCGATGCCGGTCGCATTGCAACTGGCCAAATGACGATCGAGGCGGTCGGGAGGGAGCTTTTCCAGCTGATTTTGGATGTCGCCAGCGGTGATAAGAAAACCTGGTCTGAACAGTGGAAACTACATAACGCGCTCGCGCTATTCAATCCTGGCCCGGTAACCTAAACTGTCCCGTGCGCTCCTATCAGCGCGCTTGAGGTATGCCGAGCAATTCTGGTCGATACTCGAAGTGCATCGTATCGTAGTGCCACCATTTGCCGCCCCATATGAAGCCGTTCTCCTCGAAGATCTTCACGATCTCGTTGGGGATTTTGTTCTGATAAGCTACCGCGCCTCCCTTGCTCCAACGCCAATAATGAGCGTGCTTTGTCGCTATATCGACGGCGATGCCGTAGCCATGGGCGCTTCGCTGCATCGATCCCGCAATAGGCCGGCAAACGAACGTGCCTTCCGACGGTTTGAGATACGCGTCCAGGCTGGCTGGCAGTTGGTCGAGCGCGCGACTGATCGTAGATAGTTTTTCCGCGACGCCGTTAATCTTCGAAATCCGAAGTTTCTGTCCTGCTTTGCGCGGCAGCCATACGATCTCCACAAGATTTTCCGCCACTTCACCTTTCGCGCAATCGCCGTACATCTTGGTAAAGAACGCTGCATTGCGTGCCCGGCCGGGATCGCTGTTGGCAACGGGCGGTGCCGATACCTCTCCGATCGGGTAGGGGATTGCCAACATATCCTTCAGATCAGGTCCGACCAGCCACTGGTCGAAAGGCTTGATCCCGCGCCCGTCATCGATTTGCATCCGCGTCCCATCTTTCCAGATGAGATCGTTACCTTCGATCGCTGTCAGGTGATCCGGGTAGGCGCGTAAGAGTTGTTCGGCGGCACTTTGTGCGATCGCCGGTGGTGACGAAATGGCGCACACCAAAACAGCGGCGCCAAACATCGCTGCACAAATTGAGATCCGCCGCATGCGAACAATCCAACCGCCTGCAATTGTCTGATCATCCATTTCCGGATGCTTCCTTGTCCGACGGCCACAAGCTGTTACAATGGTTCCAAGATGAAACCAGGGCGATGCCTGAAGACGGAGTTTTCCCCGACAGCTTTAGGCTGAAGGTGGATCTCGCGCCAGGCACTGGGGATGGACGTGCAGGGAGCTAGCGACGACGACATTCCGGGCGGAGCCAAGGCTCTGAAAGCCACGGCAGATTCAGCCTCCGCTTTCGGAGGAGGGTTGAACCGCGAGCCGCGCAGCGCGAAAGCCAATGGATACCGTGGGTATTCCAGCAGCGGTAATGGCGCAACCTATGCCGCGCTCGATCTCGGGACCAACAATTGCCGGCTGCTTGTTGCCCGGCCGTCGCGACGTGGTTTCGTGGTGGTCGATGCATTCTCCCGCATCATTCGATTGGGCGAAGGAATTGGCGCCAGCGGACGATTGTCGGCCGGTGCAATGGACCGCACCGCGGACGCGCTCCGGGTATGCGCGACGAAAATTGCGCGTCATGGCGTCAGCAGGTCTCGGTTGGTTGCGACCGAAGCGTGCCGGGTAGCCGTGAACGGCGGCGATTTTCTCGCACGTGTGCAGCAAGACATTGGCCTCGATATAGAGTTGCTGTCTTGCGAGGAGGAAGCAAAGCTGGCCGTGTCCGGTTGTGCGTCGCTGCTCGATACGAATTCCGATTTGGCTTTGGTGTTCGATATCGGCGGTGGCTCGACAGAGCTGATATGGCTCGATCTCAATCTGCGTAAGAAGCCGTGGCGGCGAGGCACTCCTGACCGGCTCGAAGCTCATGCGTGTATCGCGGCCTGGACGTCGTTGCCGGTCGGTGTTGTCAATCTCGCCGACCGCTTTGATGGCCGCAGCGTCGATGCCAGTGCCTTCGAGGCGATGGTCGGGGAAGTGACGGCTTTAATCGCACCATTCGAGGCTGAGCATGGGTTCGGTGCCAGGCTGAAAAATGAAAAAGCGCATCTGCTCGGCACCTCAGGTACGGTTACGACACTCGCCGGCATTAAGCTCGGCTTGCCGCGTTATGACCGTTCGCGCGTCGACGGTATATGGCTGGCGACAGAGGACATGCGGCGCGTGAGCTATAATTTGGTTGCCAAAACCTATGACGAACGGATCGCCGAGCCGTGTGTCGGCCGCGAACGTGCCGATCTCGTTTTGGCCGGCTGTGCGATCCTCGAAGCGTTGGTTCGATTTTGGCCAACCGAGCGGTTGCGCGTCGCGGATCGAGGCTTGCGGGAAGGAATTCTCGCCACCCTCATGAGTGAAGACGGACATCATCGCGGCCAGAGCAACAATCTGTCTGCGCGCTAGGAACAAGTAATCGATGGCGAAGATATCAAAGCACGGTGGCGGCGGTCCCGAAATCGGGATGCGGCAGCTCAAGGTCCGTGTGAAATCAACGAAAAAGCGCACGCTGGCATCGCGGCGCTGGCTCGAACGTCAGTTGAACGATCCGTACGTTGTGGCCGCCAAGCGGGAAGGTTGGCGGTCAAGGGCTGCCTACAAGCTCATGGAGCTCGACGACAAGCTCAACTTCCTCAAGCCTGGGCATCGCGTGATCGATCTGGGGGCGGCACCCGGTGGTTGGTCGCAATTGGCAGCTGATCGCGTTCGATCGACGGAAGCGCTGGGTGAACAGGGGCAAGTGATCGCCATCGATATCAGTGTGATGGAGGCCATTCCGGGTGTCGTGATCTTGCATCTGGATTTCATGGCGGACGAAGCGCCAGGCCTGCTCGTTTCACTGCTACGTGGCGGCAAGGCCGATATCGTGCTGACCGACATGGCGGCGCCGGCGAGTGGGCACACGCGCACCGACCACATGCGGATCATGGGTCTGGCGGAGGCAGCAGGTGCATTTGCAGCGGAAGTTTTGGCGCCCGGTGGCGTTTTCGTTGCGAAAGTGCTGCAGGGCGGAACGGAACGCGAGCTGCTTAATCAACTCAAGCGCGATTTCACGAGCGTCAAACACGTAAAGCCGCCAGCCAGCCGCGCCGATAGTGCCGAGCTCTATGTGGTCGCAACCGGTTTTCGCGGCGCTGCCGTCGCCGAATAGTGCAAGGGGCGACGCAAATTCATGTGGCGGATGTGGCTCGCCGCCCTGTTCTGGGGCCTGAACTGGCCGGCTGTAAAAATCATACTGACCGCCGCCTCTCCGTGGACGCTGCGTGCGGCGGGGCTCGCCTGCGGTGCTGCCATCTTGGCCGCCCTCACATTGGCATCGCGTCAGTCCTTCATGATTCCGCGCGGCGCGTGGCGTCATGTTATCGTGGCAGGGCTGCTCAATGTTGCTGGGTTCAATATTTTTGCGGTGTTTGCGCAGCTATCAATGCCGACGTCGCGAGCGGCGATCCTGACGTTCACGATGCCGTTCTGGGCGACATTGTTCGGTTGGATTGTCTTGCGTGACCCGATCGATCGTCTGCGGGCTCTTTCCCTCGCCATCGGTGCGTGCGGATTGGCGATACTATCACAATCGTTTTGGCCGCAAATCGGGGCGGGGCAATTGCCGCTCGGGCTCGTCTATGTCTTGGGAGCAGCGATCAGCTGGGCTGCGGGCACGGTTTACCTGAAGACGTATCCGATCCGGGCAGATCCGATGGCGATCACAACTTGGCAGGTGATCGTGGCGACTGTTGTCTGCACAGTGGGTATGCTGCTGTTTGAAGTCCCGCGCCTCGACCTGTCGCAGCCGACGATAGCAACTGCCTTTGCTTATCACGTGGTTTTCCCCCAGGCGGTCGCCTACATTCTCTGGTTCGGTCTGATACGGCACGTTTCATCCTCGACGGCGAGCCTTGGCACTCTGTTGGTGCCGGTATTCGGCGTCGCCGGCGCTATGGTCATTTTGGGCGATCGACCGAGCGCGACCGATTTTGCCGGCTTCGCGCTGCTGTTCGTGGCTGTGTTGACCGATCAATATTTTCGCGCAAAGAGGGTTGCGCACTGATGAAAATCGGTTGCGACGGTCGGCCGTGCTTGCGATGTTCCCGCGCAGACTATACTTGAGACGCCTTGATCAGTGGAGGGATTTTCCCATGACGCGAACAATGCAGCTACCGGCTGTCCTGCTGGTGATTATGGTGTCTGCGTTCCTTGCTGGATGCGGCGTCAACAATATTCCCACTTACGAGCAGTCCGCCAAGGCCGCGTGGTCGGAGGTGCTCAATCAATATAAGCGTCGCACCGACTTGGTCGATAACCTCGTCAATACGGTCAAAGGATTTGCCGAGCAGGAAAAGTCGGTACTCACCCAGGTGACTGAGGCGCGAGCCAAAGCGACGAGCGTGCAGATTCCGCCAGATATCCTGACAAATCCGGAAGCGATGAAGAGATTCCAAGATGCGCAAAACACTCTTGGCGGTGCATTGCGCCAATTGATGGTGGTGTCGGAGCGATATCCGGACATCAAGTCCGGCGCTAACTTCCTGGCCTTGCAAAACCAGCTCGAAGGCACCGAGAACCGCATCGCGATCGCGCGGCGCGACTACATTTCGTCAGTGCAACGATACAATACCGAATTGGTGACATTCCCTGGCCGCTTGTGGAAATGGGCCATGTATGGCGCCAACAAGGAAATGGCCTCGTTCGATATTCCGGCTGAGGAGCAGAAAGCTCCCAAGGTCGATTTCGGCACCACGCCAAAGAAGCCTTGACGCCCAGGCTGCGGCTCTCACGAGGATAAAGCGATGGGACAGGTGCGCAACGCCGCCGCCTGGACTGCGATCGACGCCAGGCTACCCTTCACGGCGGCCTGTGTTCGAACACTTGTGGCCACGATTCTGCTGTTTGCGGTCCTAAGCGAATCGGGTTTTGCGGCCGCTCCAAATTTTCCCGCTTTGACCGGTCGCATCGTCGATGAGGCGAACATCCTATCGGCCTCCGATCGCGCGGAAATCGAAACAACGCTCAAAGCCCTCGATGCAAAGGCGACCGACCAACTCGTGGTCGTCACGGTCAAATCGTTGCAAGGCTACCCGATCGAGGATTATGGCTATCAGCTTGGTCGTTTTTGGAAGATCGGCCAGACCGGCACCAACAACGGCGCACTGCTGATTGTCGCGCCGAACGATCGCAAAGTCAGGATTGAGGTCGGCCGCGGGCTAGAGCCGATCCTCACCGACACGATGACCAAGATCATCATCGACAACGCGATACTGCCAGCCTTCCGTCGTGGCGATTTTCCAGCCGGCATCAAGACCGGTGTGCGAGACATCACGGACACCCTTCTCGGAGACGCCGAGGAAGTGAAACGGCGGGCGCAAAGCATCCGCAAGCGTGACACGAGAAATGACATCGAAATCGGGCCGCTCACGTTCTTATTGTTTTGGATTGCCGTCATCGCTTTTGTCATGTGGACGCAGTCGCAGCAGGCGAGGCAGTTACCCGCCAGCGCGCAGTCCAGACGACGGCGCGGCGGCATCGTCGTCGTCCCCGGCGGTTGGGGAGGTTCGGGCGGTTGGAGTGGTGGTTCGTCGGGCGGAGATAGCGGCGGCGGGTTCTCCGGTGGCGGTGGTGATTTCGGTGGCGGCGGTTCGTCGGGTAGTTGGTAGGGGTTCGAGCGATGGCAATCGTCGATCAAGACGGTCAGAAACGAATAGCGACTGCTATTGCCAATGCTGAAGTAAAGACATCCGGCGAGATCGTCGCGGTGATCGCGGCCAATAGTTCCGAATATCTTTACGTGCCCTTCATGTGGGCGGCGCTCGTCGCGTTGCTGGTGCCGTGGCCGTTCATCCACTTCACATGGATGACGGTGCAGATGATCTGGCTCATGCAACTTGCAGTCTTTGTCGCGCTGTTGGTGATTTTAATGTTCCGCCCGATCCGGTATGCGCTCGTGCCAGCGGCGACGAAGCGTTTGCGGGCGCATCGCCGTGGTGTCGAACAATTCCTCGCGCAAAATCTGCACACCACTGAGGGGCGGACAGGTGTGCTGCTTTTCGTGTCTGTGGTCGAGCGCTACGCGGAAGTCCTGGCTGATGCCGGCATTCACAAAAAGGTCTCGGAAGCCGAGTGGCAGAGCATCGTTGACAAGCTCACTGCCGCCATCGGGGAGGGACGGGCGGCGGAGGGGTTCGTCGCCGCCATCGATGCAATAGGCGGGAAGCTTGCCCTGCACTTCCCTCCTGGTTCGGCAGAACCGGTTCGGTTGCCGAACCATCTCATCGTGCTCGAATAACGTCATCACTGGCCTAAATTGGCCGATTGCCCTTGTTTTGCCTGGGACCTGCCCCAGTGCGCCCACCTTGTTGGGTTACCAAACCTTAACGCGGGGTGGTTAACTATACAGTTCCCACGCTTCGGCGGGGCTTTTCGGCAGTCGTTCACGGGCGTTTTTACGAGTTTGCGTGCTCTTGTTCAGAGTACGGCTTTGATGGGAAGGGGTTTGGTTTTGGTCACGCGTAAACGACGGCTCGCAGCCGGCGTCGCGGTGCTTGCGTTTTGCGCAGTCATCGGCGCCCACACCTTGATCGCGAACTCCGACCGTGCACGTACGATCTCACTCTACAACATTCATACCAAGGAAACCATCACCGTACTGTACAAACAGGACGGACGCTACATCCCGGACGCGATGGAGAAGGTCAATTGGGCCTTGCGCGACTGGCGGCAAAACGAGCCGACCAAGATGGATCCGGCGCTGGTTGATCTGCTTTGGGAAGTCCACACCGAGCTTGGGTCCAAAGAACCGATCCATATTATATCAGGTTTTCGTTCGCGCGGAACCAACGACATGCTGCGCAAGACCGTTGGCGGACAGGCGAGCGAGAGCCGCCACATCCTAGGTAAGGCTGCCGACGTTCATTTTCCCGACGTACCGTTGAAGCGGCTTCGCTATTCCGGCTTGGTGCGTGAGCGCGGCGGCGTCGGCTATTACCCGACCTCGGCGATCCCTTTCGTCCATCTCGATACCGACCGCGTGCGCCATTGGCCACGCCTACCGCGTTATGAACTGGCGCTACTCTTTCCGAGTGGCAAATCACAGCATCAGCCTGCCGACGGCGGGCCGATCACCAAGGAAGATGTGCAAGTCGCCCAGTCTCGTCATCGCGACTTGGCAGTCCAGGTGGCCGAGTTCCATGACCATCGCAACCGCCCGACAGGCTCCAGTATTCAAGTCGCATCTATGATGCCGAAGTGGCCAGCTGCCCCGACGCCCGCTGCAAGTCCTGCGGTTTCGGCGAAGCCAGCGCCACAGCCTATTCAACCCCCGCAAGTCGTTGCAGCGCTGGCGCCTGAACCGAAACCCGTGACGGCTCCATCCGCACGCCTGGCTGCCGAACCGCGCGTCGTCGATCGGCCATCGCAGCTATCGACAAGGCCGACCAATGACGAGCGCGCAAAGCTCGCTCAACTCGCGGCCCTCGCTAGTTTCGAGCCGCAGTTAATTGCAGGTCCAACGCCTGCCGTTCGCCCGAAAGCTAGCGCCCAACTCCCGAGCTTGACGGGGATCGAAGCGAAAGTCGCCGCAGCGGCTTCTGAAGCGGCGCCCCGTCTGGCAGCGCTCGCTCCCGATACCGGATCAAGTTTGACCGATGCGGGCCGTGTCGGCTTGGGGAGTGGGTGGG
>JANLXZ010000373.1:0-4071 GCA_031365375.1 Hyphomicrobiaceae bacterium
TCCAGATTTGGGCGGGCCATGGGGCGGCGTTATGAACCGCTGCCCGAGTTGTCCTTGCGACGGCGCCTCTTCCCGAGCGGCACCGACAGCCGATCGAGCGGGCTCTCGACGGCTGAGATCAGACCAGTGGCGACACGCGCATACCTCGCCGTCGTCTCCAACTTGTCGTGTCCGAGCAACGCTTGGATGGTTCTGATGTCGATCCCGCGATCGTAGAGATGCGTCGCAAAACTGTGGCGCAGCGAATGCACATTGACCGCCTTCTCGATGCATCGCAAAAATCGTTCACTTGACGATCGCCACGCCGAACTTCAGCTTAGCCTCCAAGACCCGTTTGGTTCTCATTTTCGAGACGGGTCGCCGGAACGAACATGGATCAAGGCGCCACTCTTCTGGGCCAGAGCGCTGTTTACTGTGGTCATCGATCTCCTCTCGTGGACCCTGTCCTACCCCATCTTGATGGTCCGCATTGAAAGTTAGTCACAATGTCTTGCCTTGTCAGCACCGAGCCCGGACCGGCAACTAAAGCTCCATGAGGGCTCCAGGCGTTGCAGGCAACGCCTCAACGCTCGTCCACCCTTTTCGCCGTTTTACGCAACAGCCGGATCAATCCAAACAGCTCGGCACTTGCCCACTTAAGACTAATTCACAGCGGCCGTATGTGCGTTGTCACGAGCAGAAGCAAAGCTCTTCAACTTGACGAAACCGCCGGCAGCATTCGGCTTACCCCAGTACGCTTCGACGTTACTCTGATTGAACCTGCGGGCAACGATCGCTCGTGCCTCGGCGAGCGATGTCGCCTTGAAGCCACCGAAGGCGCCACTGTGGATTACCAGGGTAACATGCTCGCCTTTGGCCGCGAGCTTCTGTGCATCCGAACCATAGCCGGGGTTGTCATTGCGCGCTGAGCCGGTGACGTCTTCGAAAACGATGTGCGGAATGAAATCCCGGCCGAACTTTGCGCGCAACTCATCGACATGGGCCGGAGCAGGGCTTTTGGCGATGTAGCGGAAGCCGGCGTTTTTCACCGCGGTCGCATCCTTTAGCCAGTCGCTGCGGCTGTTGCCCGGACCCGACAAGTTGCCGCTCCGCTTCTCTCTTGCCGCATCCAGCTCGAACAGGTTGGCGAAGCGATTACTGCCGTATTTCTGCGCAAGCTGCCCCTGCTTGCGCTTTGCTTCATTGACGCGCGTCGCAACCGACGTGCCGACCGGCGTGGGGTCGTCAGAACTGCGCATGTCTGCCTCGGCGTACCAGGAGATTTTAAACTTCTTGCCAGGATAATCGAGAATGCGCTCAAGCTGCGACAAGCCCCACTCGTGATGGGCGGCGATTACCGATCCAGGAACGAGATGATCGAGTATCTGCGGTGGCAAGCTTCCATCTCGCGAGACCCAATGAGGAAAATAAGACGCGATTTGATCGGTTGAGAATTTCTCCGGTGCCGGGCGATCACCGACGCTTCTGTGAAGGCCGCCACGCTCGCCGTCGTCATTCCTCATGCGTCGTGAAGACCTCTTCGAGGACAGTTGCCGGCTTGGATGAGTAGTGGCGACTTTCGATGAGCGTTTGCGACGAACAGCTGGTCTGTCATCATCGTCTTCAGACTGTGAACGCTCGGTTTGGTTGTCATAACGGCGTGCTTCAGCCGATGTGTTTGCAACAATTACGAATGCTGCCGCAACGGCGGCAATAACCCTTAACTGCATAGGAAATCCCCTGATGGGCTCGCGGACACACTGCGAGCGGGGTGGTGGCAAGCCGGTGACCGGAACGTCAGAGCGGCGCGAAGAAGTTCCGGGCGGCATGAGTGCCGCGGGACCAGGATGGCGTTCCGTATGGCAACGCCTGCGGACTTCTTGCTGCCGATTACGACCCTCGTGTGGCAGCTCAGTCTAATGCGCCGTCTGACAGCGCCCACACTCGAGCAGCAAAGCCGACGAACCCAGTCCGCCTTTTCCGGCAGAAATCGATTGGTCCGACCTCAGTCTCAGCGAGCCTTCCGTCCCTTGATCGCCGTAGCCGAAGCGTGGACCGTAATCTCCCCCGACGAACTCGCTGGCAGCCGCGCCTGCAGGCGCCACTTCAAGTCCTTAGTCTCGTCGTCTGAGAGACTCTCTGCAATCTTTGTCGGGGTGCTAACCACCATGCACATCGAAATTCGCGAACGTGCGCTGGACGACGAGCTCGCGGGTCTCGACATCGACGATGTCGATCTCCGCCCAAAGCGCCTTCAGTGCCTCGAAGCGCGATACGTCAAAGTTGGGCGGGCGCGGACCTTCCTTCCCTATCACCGCCATTTCTTCCCATAAGGCCTGCGTCGGCGCACCACCCCGCACGATATCCCATGTGTAGAACGCGATCGTTCCGCCGGGCCGAGTCACACGCGCTATCTCAGCTGCGCCCTTCTGCGGGTCGGGGATGAAAAAGAGCACGTCCCCCATGGCGCTCATATCAAAACGCGCATCGGCATAGGGAAGTGCCATCGCATCTCCAACAGTGAATTCAACCGGCCCGTGGTTGCGTCGACGCCATGTTCTCGACTCCCACAATGCGCGGACCACTGAGGTCCTAATGCCGTTCGGGTTCAAGGCTCGCTTGCCCCATCTCAACCGGCGATCGAATTTCGGCACCCAGACTAGGAGCAAAGGGTGGAGAAGCGGACCCGCGCAGGCAAGACAAATCGAACGAAGACGTTGTCTTTTAAGGGTCAAGACGCACGGTCAGAGTGCTGAATGTAGACCGACGCGAGAGGATCTAAAGCGGTCGTCAGAGGCCGGAATTCACCAGCCGTGTGTTGCACTGCAGCGATTTTCGACGTGACCGCCGTCGATTTGATATGCGCGGAAAACACACGCTCTCTGATCGTCCGTGTCTCAGGACGGCAGAAATTGGCCCATCTCAACGCTCACCCAATCGAAGCTATCAGACCACTTCTACCGTCGCTAGACAGGTCCAGCGCCGAGACCGCGGTGCCGGACGCCACTGGCCTCACGGCTGACTACGATCTAAACTGGATATTGGGTGCGATCACTGACCAAGCAGCCCCTAGGGAAACCGGCCGGAGCGACGTGAAAGTGGCGAGCAAGACGCGGACCGTTCCTTCCTGGAGTGACGTGAAGGCGCGGCTTGCGCAGTTTGACCGAGCTGGCCTCATCTCGGCGATCTTCACGGTCTGAGCCGCGAAAACCAGGCTTTTCTCAATTCACGACTTGGACTCGGTGCCGATCCGCTGGCGCCATACAAGAAGACGATATCCAGATGGATCTACCCGGACCTCAGCCGGAACCAGGACATATCGGTTGCCAAGGCAAAAAAAGCCATCGCCGACTATCGCAAGGCGATCGGGCTACCGGAAGGTGTCTCAGAATTGTCAGTGTTCTACTGCGAGATGGCTGCCAAATTGGCGGCAGAGTGTGGCCTTGAAGACGAGCGGTTTTTCATGGCTCTCGTGCGCATGTTTGATCGAGCGCTCGTTGCAGTTTTGGCCTTGGCTCATATGCAACGCAACCCGATGCTCGACCGGCTCGACGCCGTGCGTCTATTGACCGATGCGATCGGCTGGGGCGTGAAGGACGCCATGGACGAGCTTTGGGTCGAGCATGGCGATATCGGTTGATGTTTCGGAGCAGCTATACAAAAGCAGAGATGTCCGCATACGTCATTTATCGGCATGATTTTGTTGAACAACAGAGTCGCTATAGGGGGCTGGAGCGGACACCATCGAGACATCCCACAAGCCGATATCGGTAGTCCCACTACCGGCTACGCGAAGACGCTTTGCTACCTGGTCCGCTTTTTGGGGTACTGCGTCAGCTCGATGCGTTGCGGGTTGCAGTTCCCGATCTCTGGCACGATGATGATGGCGTCGACGCTTGACGCCACGTCAGGTTCCAGATCGAATCAACCGTCATTTAGCTCGCGCGCTTCGTGAATGACCCGAAGCAGAAAGTCGGCCACCGGCAGTTCCCGGATCGAAAGCGGATCCCAGGTCAGCGT
This sequence comes from Hyphomicrobiaceae bacterium, assembly GCA_031365375.1. Classification (GTDB taxonomy): domain Bacteria; phylum Pseudomonadota; class Alphaproteobacteria; order Rhizobiales; family Hyphomicrobiaceae; genus JAKFWF01. Next base: position 4,000 of record JANLXZ010000373.1, read on the forward strand.
AAGAAGGTCGCGACCTTCACAATAACACCGATATGAAGTCGCGAATTTCGCGGCAGGAGATCTTCCGGATCG
>JANLXZ010000381.1:0-9478 GCA_031365375.1 Hyphomicrobiaceae bacterium
GATAATCTTTCCGGTGATCAAACTTCTCTATTTACTGCTGGTTTCCACCTTGCCTAACCTTGAGATCCGGCGCCAACGCCGCCGGTTACAAGCACTCGAATGGTTGGGCAAATGGTCGATGCACGACGTACTCGTCCTGGCGCTGACCATCTTTTTCATCAAAAGCCAGAGCATCTACGATGCCGCGAGTCTGAGTGGCGTCTACTTCTTCACCGCGGCAGTCATGCTGATGATCCTGTCGTACGCGTGGCTCAGGGCTGATGGCGGGAGTGAGGTCTTGATCCCGGAGACAACCGAAGCTGACGCGCCCATCTCGGCGTTCCGGAATTTCGGCTTGAGCTTCCTAATCATTCTTGCAACGGTATTTTTCGCGCTCGGCGTCATTTTGCCGGTCATTCGCTTCACCACCGTTTACGTGTGGACCAACGAGCACTCGATCGCGACCATCATTTGGGCACTCTATAAAAACGAAGAATTTTTCCTTTGCGTGGTGCTATTCGCCTTCTCGATCTTTTTCCCGTTTTTGAAGCTGTTTTACCTGTTGACGCTCGTTACCTCGCCCGATCTCGATCCGAAATTCCGCGCCAAAAGTATTTCGACGATGGAATGGCTCGGCCGCTACTCGATGACGGACGTCATGGTGCTGGCGTTGATGATCTTTTACGTGAACTCATCCGGTTATACGGAAGCAACCGTACTGCCAGGCGTGTATTTCTTCGCAGCGTCGGCTCTGATGACCATGCTTGCCTATGGCTGGGCGAATACAGTGCCGGCACGTCGCCCACTGAAGCCCGTCGCGCCATTAGCTTAAAACATCCCTTATTTTAGGGGCGGATTTAACGGCTAGTTAGGCGGCAGCGACTATTGTTTCGAGATCCATAAGGAACTCGCAACGATGAATCGCGTGACCGCCATCGACGTCTCGATCGTCGTCGTCAGTTACAACACCCGCGATTTGACGCTCGCTTGCCTCGATTCGATCGCGACGGAAACCCGCAACAGCCAGTTCGAGGTTCACGTTGTAGATAACGCCTCGACCGATGGTTCCCCTGAAGCCCTGCGCGAACATGCGTTTGGTGATGGGCTGATCGCATCGGCCCACAACCTTGGCTTTGCGCGCGCCAACAACCTTGCGGTCAAAGCCGCGCGCGGCGAGTTTATCCTGCTCCTCAATCCCGATACGGTAGTAATCGACGGCGCGATCGATCGGCTCGTCGCCTTTGCGCGGGCCAATCCAGCGGCAGGGATCTGGGGAGGTCGCACGTTGTTTGCCGATGGTTCGCTCAACCCCTCGTCCTGTTGGGGCCGGATGACGCCTTGGAACCTCTTTTGCCGCGCGGTGGGTCTGACCGGGATCGGGCCAAATTCACGCCTTTTTAATGGCGAAGCTTACGGCGGCTGGCAGCGCGATTCAGTGGCCCGGGTCGATATCGTCTCGGGCTGCTTCCTGCTCATCCGCCGCTCATTGTGGGAAGCGCTCGGTGGTTTCGATCCGGCCTTCTTCATGTACGGCGAAGAGGCCGATTTGTGCCTGCGCGCGGCGAAGATTGGGGCGGCACCGATGATCACGCCAGAGGCGGCGATCATCCACCTGGGCGGTGCGTCGGAGCGGACGCGAACGGCGAAAATGTTGAAGCTGCTCGCCGCCAAATCAATGTTGATACGCCGGCATTGGCATCCGATGTTGCGACCTCTGGGGTTGCTACTGATGGCGGCGTGGCCGCTGAGCCGATGGTGGGCCGAAGCCGCAATCTCATGTCTGCGACCGACCGCGGCAAGGCTCGAAGCGGCAGCAACCTGGCGCAGCATCTGGGCACAGCGGCGAACTTGGCTGGCTGGCTACGGCCGCCGTTCAGGTGAAATCCCCATTCCTGCACGCGCGTAAAGCAAACATTAACTACGAAGCACTTAGACTCCCTTCAGACCAACGCCATCGCGGGAAGAGATTGCGATAATGACCGAGCTTCTGGAGCATGCTCAACGCGACATGCCAAGTGCTGTTGTCTCTCGGCAAAAACGCTTCACAATCGCGACCCTGGTCAACAATCGCACGCACTACGACGAGATGCGCGCGTCGTTTGAGGACGGTGGTTTCGATCGTAACGACTGCGAATACATATTTGTCGACAACACCGGCTTACAACAAACCTGCGCCTATCGGGGTCTGGATCGGCTGCTGAGCGAAGCCTGCGGCGAGTTTGTCATTTTGTGTCATCAGGATGTGCGCATCGTCGATGACGGGCGTGCCGAACTCGATGAGCGTCTCGCGGAGCTTGAAACGCTTGATCCGGCGTGGGCGATCGCTGGCAATGCCGGTGGCATTTCCCCTGGCCGGCTTGCAATCCGCATCACTGATCCGCATGGCGCCAATCGCCATGTCGGCGCATTGCCGGCAAAAGTCATGAGCCTCGACGAGAACCTGCTGATCGTAAAGCGAGCCGCTCGCCTGTCATTTTCTCGCGACCTTTCGGGCTTTCACTTTTATGGCACAGACCTGTGTCTGATCGCCGATGTGCTGGGCTACGCGGCATACGTCATAGACTTTCACCTCGAGCATTTGAGCGGCGGCGTCAAAGGCGCCTCGTTCGCAGTGATGGAAGATGCCTTCCGCGACAAATGGAGCCACGCGCTGCGGCCGCGCTTCATGCAGACGACTTGCAGCCTGATCAATCTGGCCGGCGATAGCCTCGGCCGCATGCTGGGCAGGGTCGCTGGCCCACCGCTCGCACGGATTTCAAAGCGTCTGCCTTCGGCCAGCGGCTGGACGCGCAAATCGGCGTGAAGATCCCAGAACCAGTGTCGTCGCATGCACCCGGCGGACCTGGGTCCAGCACCGTTGCGACGGCCCGGTTGGGTCGGGAAAGCCTCATTCTATCAGTGGGCTTTGCAACTGCGCAGCTTTGTTCTTTCCTGCGCAATGCAATCATGGGATATGCGTTGTCGAAAGGCGATTTCGGCATTGCAGCGACGATCACGCTCGTGTTGCAGATGCTGGAGACACTGAGCGATCTGGGCGCCGATCGACTGCTCGTGCAGGCAACGGACGGCGACGATGTCAGATTGATGGCGGCAGCGCACACAACGCTGGTGATCCGTGGCCTACTCACCGCCGGGCTAATCTATGTGTCGGCCGGCGTTGCTGCCGGCTTTTTCGATATCCCAAAGGCCCGTGGAGCTTTCGAAGCCGCCGCCCTCGTGCCCATGATCAAGGCGTTCATGCATCTTGATTCGAGACGGCAGCAACGGAGCTTGCAGAACCGGAATGTTGTCCTGATTGAAGTGGTGCCACAACTGCTGTCGTTAGCGGCAACGATGCCAGCTTTGGCGCTGATCGGTGGTTATCAGACCGTAGTTTGGATTGCCGTTCTACAGGCGCTGCTTTCGGTCGCCACCTCCCACGTCGTGAGTGGCCGGCGATATTTGGTTGGCTTCCAACCTGAATACATGAATCGTTTGATCGCGTTCGGGTGGCCAATCTGGCTGAGCGCTTTTCCCCTCATCATGGTCTACCAAGGTGATCGCATCATCATTGGGCGCATGCTCGGGATGGATTCGCTGGCTGGCTACTCGGCGGCCTTCATGGTCGCAATGGTGCCGGGCTTGCTTGCCGCCAAAGTCGGCCATGCGTTGATGCTACCGTTATTGTCGGCGCAGCGTGGGAATCCGCAATCGTTCCAAAACCGCTACGTCATGATGTGTGAAGGCGCGAGCATTGCGGCGTCAATCTATCTGGTGGCGTTCGTGCTCGCGGGCGGCCTCTTGCTGCCGCTCACTTTCGGCTCGCAGTATCTGGGACTTGGGATCGTCATAGGCTGGCTCGCCGCCATGTGGTCGTTGCGTATGGTGCAGGCCGTCCCCGGCATGGCTTTGCTGGCCATCGGCGATACACGACCGCTTCTAACCGCCGGTATCCTACGCGCCAGCGCTCTGTGTTTTGCATGGGTTGCCGTCGAACTTGATTGCGGACTGGCCGGCGTTGCCGCCGCCGGTGTTGCAGGCGAGCTGGCATCTTTGCTCTACGTTGCAATTCGAGCCGGTCGCAATGCTCCCGGGATTGCGCGCACCACAATCGAGTGTGGCCTGTTTCCGCTGATGATGGGCGCTGCGGCTGCTGGCATTGCCGCTCTCCTGCCGATCGACGCAACCGCCTGGCTGGTGCTGTCGTTCACGACTGTGGGGGGCGTTGCGTGCTTGCTGGCCGGCCTCGCGCTGATGCCGGCCATCCGCGACTTCATCAGAGCTTGGAAAGCCGGCAAGGACGGGCAGACCGTCGCGTTAACGGAGGACAAATATGCTGCGAACCGAGCGTGACGCCTCGATCAAATCAATAACCGCGCTGCGCTCATTTGATGGCATCGTATGCATCGGCGGCGAGGACTGGTGGTATCACAACCGCGGGCATTTCGATTTTCAGATCATGCGGCGCTTGGCGCAGCGTTGGCCAGTGCTGTTCGTTAATTCTCTCGGTGTCCGGATGCCCAGCATTAAAGATAACCGCTTGTTTCTGCAGCGCATCGGGCGAAAACTAAAAAGCCTCGGCAACGGCCTCGTTAACGTCGAAAACCAGTTCTGGGTCTTTTCGCCAGTGACGGTGCCAGGTGCAACTGGCCAAAAGCTGTCGAACTGGGCGCTCGCACCTCAAATCAGACTTGCAGCCGCACATGTCGGCATCCGCAATCCGGTACTCTGGATCCACTGTCCCGCAGGCGCACCGTTAGCCGGCGACTACGCAGCCGCAGCGACTGTATTGCAGCGAACCGACCGGTTCGAGGCGTTCCCGGAAGGTGATCCGTCGATTCTGGCAGCACATATTTCACATCTGAAGGCCCGGGCGGATCTAGTGGTCTACGCGAGCCCGGCATTGATGCACGCAGAAACCGGCACCGTGAAATCGCAAGCCCTCGTCACGCATGGCGTCGATCTCGCGACTTTCGTTAAGGCTGGCGATGCGCAGAAAAGCGAACCGCTTGATGTCGCCTTCCTTAAAGGTCCCCGCATCGGCTTCATCGGCGGCATTGATTCGCATACTTTCGATATTGACTTATTTCTGGCGGTCGCTCGCGCCATGCCCGGCCACCAGTTCGTGATGGTTGGCGGCTGCTCCCTCCCGAAGGGTTGGTGCGGATCGCCAAACGTCCATTTTACCGGACGCAAGCCTTATGACGAGATCGCAGGCTACATGGCGGCGATGGACGCCCTCATCATGCCTTGGAACCGTAGCGAGTGGATAAAAGGGTGTAACCCCATAAAACTGAAGGAATATCTGGCTGTCGGCCGGCCGATTATCACAACGGACTTCCCGGCGCTGGATCCATGGCGCGATCTGGTGCACGTTGCCGACGAGGCTACAAACTTCGTAAACGCCATTCATTCCGCACTCGAACGTCCTATCGTAGTCCGCTCCGAGGTGCTGCGTCGCCTGTCGGTTGAAACGTGGGATGCCAAGGCCGATGACGTTCGTCGCGCTCTTTTTGGCCTGGGATTATCGTATGGCCGATCTATTTCGGGCCGTCGCGGCGCCGCCTGATATCACCAAATCGGAAGTGGAAAGCCTATTTGTCGACTGTGAAAGGGTATTCTCCCTCGCGTTTGCCTTTTGCGCGCCACTTCGGGTGTGGTACGACCGCCTCAAAGGACCGATCTTTGGTCGCTTGTTACGACAATAACGAAGGTATGTGAACGATGACGGAGCGGCGTCCGAGTTACGACTATGCTGATATTCTGTCGTGCGGCAGGGGCGAGCTATTCGGCGCGGGCAATGCTCAGCTTCCGTTACCGCCGATGCTGATGTTCGAGCGTATCAGTCTCGTATCCGAAACCGGTGGCGCGCACGGCAAGGGCCAGATCGTGGCTGAAATGAACATCGCTGGCAATGCGCAGACAGACTGGTTTTTTGCTTGCCATTTCAAAGGTGACCCGGTCATGCCTGGGTGCCTCGGTTTGGATGCGCTTTGGCAATTGACTGGCTTTTACTTGGGCTGGCTCGGTGCGCCGGGGCGCGGACGGGCTCTCGGCGTGGGTGAGGTTAAATTTTCGGGAATGGTACTGCCGACGACGAAGAAAATCGAATACGTCATCGACATGAAGCGGGTAATTCTACGCAAACTTAAGCTCGGAATTGCCGACGGCGTTATGAAAGCGGACGGCCAAGTGATTTATACGGCAACTGATTTGCGTGTCGGACTTTTCGACACAGGCGAAACTGCGGCACCAGTCGGTGTCTAATTAACGCACAACAACTGCCCTGAAGGTAAAAACAAGGACTTGCTCATGCGCCGCGTCGTGGTCACCGGAATGGGGATCGTTTCGTCGATCGGCAATAATACCCAGGAGGTGCTTGCGTCGCTGCGCGAGGCCAAGTCGGGGATTGTTGCGGCAGAAAAATACAAAGAACTAGGATTTCGCTGTCAAGTTCACGGCGCCCCCCGCCTTGACTGGGAAGCGATGGTCCCGCGCAAGCCTAAGCGGTTCATGAATGCCGGAATGGCCTGGAACTACATCGCTATGGATCAGGCTATCCGGGACGCCGGGTTGACCGAAAAGGAAGTCCAGGACGAGCGCACCGGCATCATCATGGGATCAGGCGGACCCTCGACGGTCGCCATCGTCGCTGCCGCCGACGTCACCCGCTCATCGGGCGCGCCAAAGAAGATTGGCCCGTTTGAAGTCCCCAAAGCAATGTGTTCTGGACCATCGGGCGTACTCGCCACGGCGTTCCAAGTGCACGGCGTCAACTATTCGATTTCATCGGCCTGCGCGACTTCGGCGCACTGCATCGGCAACGCCACCGAAATGATCCAGTGGGGCAAACAGGATGTGATGTTCGCCGGCGGGTGCGAGGAATTGGACTGGACTCTGTCGAACCTGTTCGACGCCATGGGGGCCATGTCTTCGAAGTTCAATGCCACGCCGGCTCGTGCCAGCCGGGCTTACGACAAGGATCGCGACGGGTTTGTGATCGCCGGTGGTGCTGGAACGGTCGTCCTTGAAGAGTATGAACGCGCGAAGCAACGCGGTGCCAAAATTTATGGCGAAGTCGTCGGCTACGGCGCAACTTCCGACGGTTTCGATATGGTCGCCCCATCCGGGGAGGGGGCTGCGCGCTGCATGCGGCAGGCCCTGAAAGGATTTAGCGGCCACGGTATCGGCAAAGTCGACTACATCAATCCGCACGCGACGGGAACACCGGTGGGTGACGCGCGGGAGGTCGACGCGATCCGGGCAGTATTCGGATCCGAGATCCCAGCCATTTCCGGTACCAAATCCTTGACGGGACACTCGCTCGGCGCCATCGGCGTACAAGAGACCATCGTTTCGTTGTTGATGATGCGCAACAGATTCGTTTGTGAAAGTGCCAATATCGACGAGATCGATCCGGCGTTTGCCGATTTGCCGATCGTTCGCCGTCGCCGCGATGACGTCTCGCTCAATTGTGTGATATCGAACAGCTTCGGTTTCGGCGGCACCAACGCGACTTTGGCATTCCGGCGCGTCGAAGGATAAGGCGCGCGTTTCCTCCGCAAATGGCGCTGGATATCAGCCATCTGTCGCTTGCAGCCCGCTTGCCCAGGTATCAAGATAAGACTGTTCCTTCGCGGATCGTTAAAACAAACTAGTTTGAAATCAGGAGTTTCCATGAGTAGCTTCGACATCGCGACGCCCGGCCCATTAATGGCCGGCAAGCGCGGACTGATCATGGGAGTGGCAAACGATCGATCAATTGCTTGGGGCATCGCGCGAATCCTCGCCGGGCAAGGCGCAAAGCTCGCATTCACCTATCAGGGCGATGCTTTCGGCCGCCGCGCAATTCCGCTTGCCGAGTCGGTCGGATCGGAGATCATCGAGCCTTGTGATGTCAGTGATTTAGCCAGCGTCGACGCTGTTTTCGACCGCATCTCTTCGACGTGGGGCAGCTTGGATTTCGTTGTTCACGCACTCGCATTTTCCGATCGCCGCGAGTTGGGCGGCCGGTATGCCGATACCAGCCGCGAAAACTTTACCAATACCATGGTGATTTCGTGCTTTTCCTTTACCGAGATCTCAAAGCGCGCGGCCGCATTGATGCCCAACGGCGGTTCGCTGTTGACGCTTTCGTTCGGCGGTGCGACCAAGGTTGTCCCATCCTACAACGTCATGGGTGTCGCCAAGGCAGCCCTCGAAGCGAGCGTGCGATACTTGGCCACCGATTTTGGACCACAGGGTGTTCGCGTCAATGCGTTGTCAGCTGGCCCGATGCGAACCCTCGCGGGCTCGGGCGTGTCAGATGCGCGCGTCATCTTCAATTATCAAAAAGAGCACGCGCCGTTGCGTCGGACGCCGACGCTTGACGAAGTCGGCGGCGCGGCGCTCTATTTGCTGTCGCCGATGTCGGGTGCTGTTACGGGCGAAGTCCACTTCGTTGATTGCGGATATTCTACCGTTGCTATGCCGACACTGGAAGCGCTGAAGGCGCAAGAAGCCGGCGCTCCATTCGCAGTTCGCAGCCCGGGCGAGGCGGCATAATAGGATCGGCGTCTCCAGCCGGTCAGGTCTTCCGATCGAGGTCACAGTACGCAATGCCGGCGCTACGCTTCCTCGGTGGCATATTTTTGCTGATCGCTGTTGTCATTCTGGTGGCCGACATCACCAACGCGCGAGGCCCGATTACCGCAGGCTTGGCAGTTTCGACGGCCAAGCATTGGTCAAATCTCGCGCCCGCCTCGCTTGCTTCGGGGCAAAAGTCTGCGCAAGCGGTAAGCTCCATCCTCTGGGATCCGATTCTGAAATCCTTTTTGGCCATTCCTGCCTGGAGTTTGTTTGCGCTGCTTGGCAGCCTACTCGCGTATATTGGCCGGCGTCGGCGTCGCGTTAACATTTACACGAACTAATCGGTCGACCCCACATCAAGCAAAGTTGAGCACGGCTGCCGGGTCGTCTCCGTGCAATTGGCATTATATTGGCTTATATATCGACCACGCCCGATTGAATTGTCGTCCCGGTCGATGACCAACCTGCGAGGCAAAACTCATGTTCTTTAAAAAAAACGCGACCATGCCCAGCCCGGATAGTGCGCTGCCTGGCCGCTCCACGCCAATACCAACGTCGAAAACGCATTTTATCAGCGATCGCCCGCTGAAAGGCCCGTATCCCGAGGGCCACGAAATCGCAATGTTCGGACTCGGCTGTTTTTGGGGAGCCGAGCGCAAATTTTGGGAGCAAGGCGAAGGCATTTGGGTGACTGCAGCCGGTTATGGCGGCGGTTCGACGCCAAATCCCACTTATGAGGAAACGTGCAGCGGCAAGACCGGCCACAATGAGGTCGTTCGCGTTATTTTTGACCCCTCCAAGATCAGCTACGAGGCACTGCTAAAATTGTTTTTCGAGAGCCATAATCCGACCCAGGGCATGCGCCAAGGCAATGACGTCGGGACCCAGTACCGATCAGGCATCTATACGTACGGGGCAAAACAGAAGGCTGCAGCGGAAGCGGCAAAGGCTG
>JANLXZ010000160.1:0-8135 GCA_031365375.1 Hyphomicrobiaceae bacterium
TGAGAATGAGCAGCAGGAATGTATCAATAAAGCAAAGGCGTTGGTGCGAGCGGCGGAGGAGGCCGTTCGCCTAGCCGGGCGGCGCAAGCCTGCGCGCGCGCTTGGCGATAACGGCGGCACGTTTGACTGACACGCTGCGCATGCCGTCTACCCGATGATCCGCGATCGTGGTAAAGCTCACCTTCAATTCGAACGAATGGAATCCCGCGTTATGACGGCACGAATCTTCAAGCCAGCGAAGTCCGCCATGCAATCCGGCTTGGCGCGCACCAAGGAGTGGTTGCTGCAAGAGGAACCAGAGGCTGCTAAAACAATCGATCCATTGATGGGATGGACGGGGTCGACCGATACCGAATCGCAAGTTGAACTGGCGTTCGAGACGCGGGATGAGGCGATTGCTTACGCCGAGCGCAATGGCATCGCCTACACGGTATTCGAGCCGCAACCGCGCAAGGCGATCCGCAAGGCCTATGCTGATAATTTCAAGTTCGGGCGCATTGGAAGCTGGACGCACTAAAGTCGTCTAGCTCAAGCGACATTCAAGCGAGTTCTCTCGATCACCTTGACGCCGGCATCGTCGATCCAGGTGAATTCGAATTCGCCGGGGCCTGGTACGCGCATGTGGAACGACAGAAACGGATTGGCCGAAATGCCTGGCTGGAACTCGGCCTGGAACACCGGCCGGCCATTAAACGTCGCCTGAAAGGCGTGGATGATGTTGCGAGGCACGATTTTGCCATCGGTATCTTTGCGCTGGCCCGTTTCCATGACGTGGCTGATCAGCGTTTTTACCTCGATGATATCGCCGACCTTGGGAGCTTCCGGCAGCCTGATTCTTGGCCTGTTCATTATGGTTTGTGCCCTATCCCCCGCAGCCGCCGATCGTCACCTTCACATTTTTCTTCGCGGTCAGAAATGTTCCGTCGCTAAGCTCCGCCAGCGCGACGACATCTTGAGTTTTGGCTAATCTCATGCGGCTCGAAATAGCGGCTTTACCGCTGTCGAGGGTGAAGCGAAATGTGCCGATCAGCGGATGTGGATTACCGGTCGAGAACACGCGCAGGCTGCGAACGAACGCTTGATCGGTCATCGGGCTGTCAACAATGAACGTGAATGGAACGACGTTGCCGTTCTCGGCAATCTCCGGCAGCTCCATCGCGATACGACCTTCGATGAGCTTGGCGTCGCCGGTGATCGTGCGCATCGCAGTCTGCCACGCCTCGGGCGCGTCGGGTTTGATTTCGGCTACTGCTGCTGGTTTTTCCTGGGCAGACAGAGGTAACACTGCCGAGCCGGCTGCCAACACGCACGCTCCCGAAGCGATCAGAAGATCACGACGAGTTGTTGCAATGCAAGGCTTATCCATAGCCCTTTCCTCTTGTTGCTGGAAACCTAGCATATAGAGTTGCCCGGTCGCAATTCCTTGATCCGTCACAGAAACGTAATCGCCGTGCGCAAACTCGAAATATCACGTCGCGTCTTGATGGTTGCGGGTCTTGTAAGCCTCGGCAACGCCCGCGCTTTCGCCGATGAGCGCTACAAACTTGTCATGGTCGAGGAAGCCGGCTGCGTCTATTGCGCACGCTGGCATGCAGAAGTAGGTCCGGCGTATGCCAATAGCGCGGAGGGAAAATTTGCCCCGCTTGAGCGCGTTATGATCGGCGATGCCGCCCTTAGCTATCTAAGCGGGTTGCGTTACACGCCTACTTTCGTCCTGGTGGAAGGCCGCCGCGATGTTGGCCGTATCACCGGTTATCCGGGCGCTGATTTTTTTTGGAGCCTGCTGGCGGGACTTCTCGCCAAAACCCCGTACGCTGCGCCGCCGGCCGACGAGATTAAGACTTGAGCCCTGTTTGAGCGGTGAGATGGGACATTGCCGCGCTCCAGTGACAAGAGCAATATTTGCTGCATAATGAGCAAATAGCAATGGCTCGGGAAGGGGAGATGCAATGATGGCGGACGTGACACGGCGGCACTTCGGGCATCTGTTGGGCGGGGCAGGATTAGCCGCCATCGGCACCGGTGGGTTCGCATCGTTCGCGATCGCCCAAGGGATCGGCAAGGTCGTCATCGTCGGCGGTGGCGCGGGCGGCGCGTCGGTTGCCCATGCGCTCAAACTCGGTGAGCCCAAACTCGATGTTACACTTATCGAGGTCAATCCGAAATACACCTCGTGCTTTTTCTCCAATCTTTACCTCGGTGGCTTCCGGACGTTCGAATCCATCACCCACAACTGGGATGGTTTGAAGAAGCTCGGCGTCAAAGTGGTGCGGGAATGGGCAACCGATGTCGACACCAGCAAGCGCATCGTGAGGACCGCCGGTGGGCGGACGTTCAACTATGACAAGCTCGTGTTATCGCCCGGCATCGAGATCAAATACGCGACGATCGAGGGCTATTCGAAGGAAGCCGCCCAGATCATGCCGCACGCCTGGCTCGCCGGCCCGCAAACGCAGCTCCTCAAGACGCAACTGGAGGCAATGAAGGATGGTGGCACGGTAGTGCTGGCCGCGCCAAACAATCCATATCGCTGCCCGCCTGGCCCGTATGAGCGCGCCTGCATGATCGCACACTACATCAAGACGAAAAAGCCGAAGTCAAAGCTCGTGATCGTGGACCCGAAAAAGGCGTTCTCGAAGCAGCCGGTATTCATGGAAGCATTCGACAAATATTATAAAGGCATCATCGAGCTCAACTTGTCGAACGACATCGACGATTTCGGGGTTGTGAAGGTCGATACCAAGACACGCGAGGTCTTCACCAAGGCCGGTAAGACGATTAAAGCCGATGTCGCCAACATCGTGCCGAACCAGCGCGCCGGCGAGATCGTGCACAAAGCAGGGTGCGCCGAGGGCGATTGGTGCCCGATCAACCTCGAGAATTTCTCCTCGAAAAAAGTGCAGAACGTCTACGTGCTGGGCGACGCGTCCGCCGCGCCTGCGGAGATGCCGAAGTCGGCGTTCACGGCGAACAGTCAAGCGAAGGTTGTCGCAGGAGATATCCTGGCCGAGCTGGCTAAGAAAGAGCGTTTCCCGGCACGCTACCGCAATACATGCTGGTCGATGCTGGCGCCCGATGACAGCGTCAAGGTCGGTGGCAATTTCGCTCCCAAGGACGGCAAGTGGGAGGTGACGGGAAGCTTCGTGTCGAAGGCGGGCGAAGATGCGGCTGTCCACAAAGCCAACTTCGAGGAGAGCCTGGGCTGGTACTCCGCCATCACCACGGACATTTTCGCCAAGGGTCCAGCGCCAGCCGCGAAGAAGGCGTGACGCTAGACTAAGCCTTATTCGCCGATGCCTCGGTAGACATCCGCTAGCGGGATTGTGGTCGCTAGGGCCGCGATGTGGATGGACTGGTCGCGCCGGTTTATCGTGAGGGGGCTGAGGTGAATGCGCCATCCTCGCCGCGCAGCCATACATAACACAAAGGTTCGTCCTGGCTGGCGACGATGTAGGCCTGTAGCGACTCCAGGCTCATGTATTCGATCGGCTTAGCCGATAAGTCACGCTCCTCAGACGATGCTGACAAAACCTCAACGACGACCACTGGGACGCTCGTTGAAAGACTCGTACCGAGCGCCCCGACAGGTTCAACGACGACGTCGGGATAACGAATCGTTTCAGGAGTTTCAACGCCACGCTCGAAGTCGCTGATCGCCCAACGGTCTAGGTCGAGCTGCCGTTCGATGATGCGTGATATCCGCCGGCCAATTTGAGCGTGATCGAAGGTGCCGCCAGCCTGATGCTGCATGATCCAACCTCGCACGTACTCGTATCTCAAACCGTTTTCCGCCTTGGTGACGAAACGGTAGAAGGTTGGCTTATCGACGAACATTACGGCGTGGGCAGTCATATGTACACCTTGTGCTGTTGCACTCAGTATAACCTATGGGCCGCGCGGTGTCTCGGACGCTTCAGCTCGGCTTCGGTGGCTGTCCGCTGGCCTTTTCATCGCCCGGAAGCAGATACTGTGCGGCTTCCCACGGGCTTTCGAAGTCGAAGTTGCGGAAATCCTGGGTGAGTTTTACCGGCTCGTAGATGACGCGCTTAGCTTCATCGTCGTAGCGCACTTCGACGTGACCCGTCAGGGGGAAGTCCTTGCGCAGGGGGTGCCCCTGGAAGCCGTAGTCCGTGAGCAGGCGGCGCAGATCAGGGTGGCCGGAGAACAAGATGCCGTACATGTCGTAGGCTTCGCGCTCGAACCAGTTGGCGGCCGGGAAAACGGGGATGACACTGGCGACCGGGTCGCTTTCGTTGGTCTCGAGTTTGACGCGGATGCGATGGTTGAGGCGCGGACTGAGCAAGTGATAGACCACATCGAAGCGGTTGGCTCGCGCTGGGTAATCGACGCCGCAGACGTCGATCAAAATCTCGAACTTGCATCCCTCGCCGTCGCGCAGCTTGGTCAGCACGTCGGTGATGCTCTCGCGCGCGACAATCAGCGTCAACTCGCCGAACGCGGTGCTGCTCGATATGATCGACGCGCCGAGGATGGCCTTGGCGTGGGCTTCCAGTTCGGTGATATTTCCAGCCATGATCTTAACGTCCTCAATCAACGATGAATAGTTTGGCGCCAGCGTCCCCGGTGCGGGAGCGATGCGGCTCGGCGCCGTCGGCAACCTGATAGCTCAGGCCGGGCTTCAACACAAAGGTTCGTCCATCTTCCAGCTCGGTCGTCAATTCGCCTTCGAGGCACAGCAAGATGTGACCTTTGCTGCACCAGTGGTCGGCGATATAGCCCGGCGTGTAGGTAACCATGCGGACACGGATCGAGCCGAAATTGCGGGTGCGCCAAGTCGCCGAGCCGGTGGTGCCGGCATGTTGTGTCTCTGGGACCGCAGACCAATCGGTCATACCAAACGGGATGTCGGTCATTTTCATGATGCTGGTGTCCGGGTGCGGGCGATCAAATCAATCAGCGCCGATTGCCCTTTGTGTCCGGGGCCTTCGTCGAGCTCGGCCTCGTAAGCGACGAGCTTCTCGACGTCGCAATCGGCAAACGATGCGCGCAGCAGATCCTCGGTGTAAAGCTGCTCCGCATTGGGCGGGCCGCCGGTTTTATATTCGAGCTGCTTCGGTGTGTAGCCGTGCAGGAAAATGCGTCCGCCGGGAACGACAACCTGCTTCAAGCCGGCGAAAATACTATCACGGAACGCTGGTTGGGCGAACTGGAAGAACACCGCGAACACGGCATTGTATTGGTGCTTCGGCCAGGTCCAGGTGGAAAGATCGACTTGGGTGAATGAGACCGCAACGCCGGCGTCAGCAGCCAGTACTTTTGCCTTCGCGATGGCGTTCGGTGCGAAATCGCTGGCATGGACCCGGTGGCCTTGCTGCGCCAGATAGACAGAGTTGCGGCCCTCGCCGTCGGCGATGCACAGAACTTTTGCCGCCCGCCCGAGCAGTGGCTCGTGACGCACCACAAATTGGCTGGCGACTTTGCCGAACACGTAACCCGGATCAGCGAAACGCGCGTTCCAATCCATCGTAGCTCTCATTGTTGCCGCAACCGACACCGCTGCGCGGCGCCGGCCGGTTGCGGCGGGTTACCGGGCGCCGCCTCGAAACGTAGATTGGGTTCGAGGCCCACTTGGGCAGCGTAACCCAACCTTTTACTGGTGGTCGAAGTTGTTGAGTTAGGGTCGTAATTTGGATGCCGCAAACGACACCGCTGCGGCGCCGGCCGGTTGCGGCGGGATATTTATCGCTCTATCGTTCCTGTGCGCCTGATTTTCCGTTGCAGCAGTAGGATGCCATATAGCAATGCTTCGGCGGTTGGCGGGCAGCCGGGTACATAGATGTCGACCGGCACGATCCGATCACAGCCGCGAACAACTGCATACGAGTAGTGGTAATAACCGCCGCCGTTGGCGCAGGAGCCCATCGAGATCACGTAGCGCGGCTCCGGCATCTGGTCGTAGACCTTGCGGAGAGCGGGCGCCATTTTGTTGGTCAGCGTTCCGGCGACGATCATCACGTCGGATTGGCGCGGAGAGGCACGCGGAGCAAAGCCGAACCGCTCGACGTCGTAGCGCGGCATCGAGGTATGCATCATCTCGACGGCGCAACAGGCAAGGCCGAACGTCATCCACATCAGCGAGCCGGTGCGGGCCCAGTTGATCAAATCGTCGGTGGTGGTGACGAGAAAGCCCTTATCCGCTAGCTCATTCGACACGCCGGTGAAGAACGGGTCGTTCGGGCGGGACACGGTGCCAGCACCCTCGGCCAGTTTGTCGAACACGGGTTGTGGGGGAACAATCAATCCCATTCGAGTGCTCCCTTTTGCCATTCGTAGATGAAGCCGATGGTGAGCACGCCGAGGAAAGCCATCATCGACCAGAAGCCGAGCGCGCCGATTTCCTTGAACGCGACCGCCCAAGGGAAGAGGAACGCGACTTCAAGGTCGAATATAATGAACAGGATCGAAACCAGGTAGAATCGCACGTCGAATTTCATGCGGGCATCGTCAAAGGCGTTGAAGCCGCACTCGTAGGCCGAGACTTTTTCCGGATCGGGGTTGCGAACGGCGATCAAGAATGGCGCGACCATAAGCGCGGCACCGATCGCCAAGGCGACACCGATAAAGATCACGATCGGCAGGTAATCGCGTAGGAGAAGGGCGGTGTACGCGGCATCATTCATGCGGGGTCTCGCGTGGGTGGATTATTGGTTAGCCCAAAATCATTGGACAGTGGGTAAACCAGCCCGCCACCGGATGCAACGGGCAAGGCGGTGCCGTACCGTCGCAATTCGCGCGGCCCTAGGGTCAGCCAACCCGTATCCTGGGAAAAAATTTGGACTGGCGCGAGATTGGACTGGCGCGAGATTGGATTGGCGCGAGAGACGGGACTTGAACCCGCGGCCTCCGCCGTGACAGGGCGGCGCTCTAACCAGCTGAGCTACTCCCGCAATCCAATACGACGCACCCGAAGGAGCGTGTCACAACCGAGGTGCTACGTGACACCCGGGTAATCGTCAAGCCTGATTGTGAGCGCCCAGCACTTAATCTCGCGCCGGGCGGACAAAGTCCGCCAATCCCACCCGCTCCAGCGCGCCTGCGCTCAGCGGCCAAGGGCCGCCGGGGCGTGCCCGCGCCATCGCAGTGCGCCGAAGCGCGCCAGCGCCTCGAATAGCGCGCGTGAGATCACAGAGGGTGGTGGGCGGCGAGAGGATCGAACTCCCGACCGATCCGGTGTAAACGGATTGCTCTACCGCTGAGCTAGCCGCCCTATCCACGGCGGCTTGTAGCGTGACAGACTGGGTAAGGGAAGACCTGTCGCGAACGATTTCGGAGTTTATAGTATGACGTTGCCGATGAAAGCGCTTGGGGACCTGTGGCGGCTGGCGGGCGGCGCGCCAGACGCGTTGCGCCAAGTCCAATTGAGCGGGGCTGATCCGCAATTGCCGACGTCATTCCGGGTTGGGACGGCGGCGCAAGTGTCGATCGCGGCGGCGGGCTTGGCTGCGGCCGAGGTCTGGCGGCAGCGCGCCGGCGAGCGGCAGACGGTATCGGTCGATATGCGGCATGCCGCGGTTGAATTTCGCAGCGAACGATATCTGCGCATCATCGGTGAGGAGCCGCCGAAAGCTTGGGATGAACTCGCCGGTGTCTACAACGCGGCAGCCGGCCGGTTTGTGCGGCTGCATACGAACTTTCCGCATCATCGGCAGGCGGTCCTCGATGTCTTGAAGTGCGAGCCGTCGCGCGCAGCGGTGCAAGCAGGGCTGGCGAATTCGGACGCGGAGGCTTTCGAGATGGCTGCCTACGCGGCGGGCGGTGTGGTGGCCGCGATGCGTTCACCGAAAGAGTGGGCAGCGCACCCGCAGGGGCGTGCGTTGGCGGCGCTACCCGCGCTGAAAATTACGCGCATCGGCGATGCACCACCGCGTCCGTTGCCGCTGGGCGATCGTCCGCTGTCGGGTATTCGCGTGCTCGATCTTTCGCGTGTGATCGCGGGGCCGGTGGCCGGGCGGACGCTGGCAGCACACGGTGCCGATGTCCTGTTGATCGCCAGTCCGAATTTGCCGTCGATCCCGTGGTTGGTGATCGACACCGGGCGTGGCAAACGCTCGGCGCACGTCGATTTGGCGACGAAAGCCGGTCGCGAGGTTCTTCAGGGGTTGCTGAGGGATGCC
>JANLXZ010000004.1:0-2470 GCA_031365375.1 Hyphomicrobiaceae bacterium
CGATCAGTTGCTGGATGTTGCGGCTCTTGAGGAGTTCGTTGAGATCGGTCGCGTAGAAAGCGCCCTTGCCCGGCTTGTCGACCACCGGTTCGCCGGGCTTCGGCTTCAATTCATCAATGATATCGTGGCCAAGTTCGCCACGGACCAGGATGCGGCCCATCGGGCCCTTGTCTCCTATAGTCGTCTTGAGCCTGCCACGGGCCTTTTTCGCCGGCCACAGATCGCTGAGATCGGCGCGATGACCCTCGCGGGTGTGAATGATGAAGAGACCGGCCCGGCGCGCCGCATCGAGAATCTTTTTTGTCGGCGGCACGGCCTTGAGCAGGAGCGAGGTGTCGTTGCCGAGCACTTCGCCGAAACCACCGGGGTAGACGAAGTCGCGCTGCATATCGATGATCACCAGTGCCACCTTGGTGGGATCAAACTTGAAGGCATAAGGCTCAGCGCGGATGGTGGCCATGTCAGTCTCCTATGATGCGGCAGGCCGATGCTGGTCTTCGGCGATGTATCGGCGCCAGCCGCCCAGCTCGGTGATATCCTGCGCGTTGATCGTGCCATAATTCTCGCAGACGAAGCCTTTGACCTTTTCGCCGTCGGCGAGTTCGACCGTGCCGATTGCGAGAGGAGGTGGAATGCCATCGACAAAACCGCCAAAGGCGGCAACCGGCAGTTCCCACACTTCGACTTCGATTGACTTACCCGGCTCAATACGCACCATGCCCGGCCGCGTCGGCGGCCCGCCGGGCAAGGCATAGAGGCGGTAGCATGGCGCTGTGCGGGTGGCGACGACCAGCTTGCCGCCACGATCAGTGAGTTGCCAATTGAGCGGCAGCCCGGCCATGTGAGCGCCGCAGACGGCCACCTTTACCGTGGAACTGGCGGATGCGGTAGCAATCCGCTTCGCCGGAATTCTGGTGGCGAGCGCACCAAGTGTAAGTTTCTGGGACCGGTGAATCTCGTCAGCGAGCTCGAGCAGCCCGACATCGGTGAAGGCCCGCGCCGCGAGAGTGACGCCGAACGGTAGCCCATCTTCTTGGAACCCGACGGGAAACGCCACCCCCGCGAGATCAAGCAGATTCATGAAATTGGTATAATAGCCGAGATTGCTGTTCAGCCGAATCGGATCGGCGAGCAATTCGGCGATGGTATAGTGACGACCCGCGGTTGGCGTGACCAACACCTCCATCTCGCGCCAGGCCGCGCCGGTGATGCGGCGGAGTTGCTTGAGCCGGTAATAGGCCGCGAAGGCGTCGGCAGCGAGCGGCTTGGCGCCACCGGCAATGATCTGGCGGGTAACCGGAAACAGCGCTTGCGGATTCTTCTCGATGAAATCGCGGATCGCGACATAGCGTTCGGCAACCCATGGGCCTTCGTAGAGCAGGCGCGCAGTTTCGAGGAACGGCCGCAGGTCAATCTCAACGAGGATGCCACCTAGGCCGGTGATGCGTTCAAGCGTCGAAGCGAAAAGACGCTCGCCCTCGCGGTTGCCGAAGAACTGCAGGTCCTCCCTGCGCGGCACGCCGAATCGGGTTCCCTTCACTTGGCGCGGGAGAGGCACTGACACATCATCGCGCGAGAACGGATCGGCCGCATCAAAGCCTCTGGCGACGCCAAGCAAATCGCGCGCATCGTCCGAGCAGAGCGCGAATATCGACACGCAATCGAGCGACCGGCAGGCAGGCACCACGCCGCTCGTGCTCAGCAGCCCTTTGGTGGGCTTCAGGCCAATGAGGTTATTGAACATTGCCGGCACGCGGCCGGAGCCGGCGGTGTCGGTGCCCAGCGAGAAGCTGACGAGGCCCGCCGCGACCGCGACCGCCGAGCCCGAACTTGATCCGCCGGAAATGTAATGTGCGTTGAGTGCGCTACCGGGTGCGCCATAGGGCGAGCGCGTGCCGTTCAGGCCAGTCGCGAACTGGTCGAGGTTGGTCTTGCCGATCGGAATGGCACCCGCCTCGATCAAGCGGTGCACGACCGTCGCCGACTTGTCGGGCGTATAAGCATAGGCCGGACAGCCCGCAGTAGTCGGATGGCCGGCAAGATCGATGTTGTCCTTGATCGCGAAAGGCACGCCATAAAGCGGCTTTCCAGTAAGGCCTGCGCTTTCGAGGCTTTTCGCAATCGTCAGGAGTTCGTCACGTGGAAGAAGATGGATCCAAACTTTGTCGTCGCCACGGCGGGCGATGCGATCAAGCAGGCCGGTCACCAATCCTGTGGGACTGAGGCTGCCATTTCGATAGCCCGCGGCAAGGGCAGCAAGATCAAGGCTATGGTTAGGACCAAGCACAGCGCCATTCCCCCCTACATCATTGTTGACTTACGTTATCAACTTGCGCTCTGTTTTGCATCTAGTTTCTGATAAGATGTTCGGCACGATTGGCGAGCGGAGGTCAATGGGCATGCTGTGGGTAGCGAAATATGGGCAAATAGGGGTTGTGCAACCTGTCCGTCAGAAAAAGTCCGCGTGATG
>JANLXZ010000017.1:0-12579 GCA_031365375.1 Hyphomicrobiaceae bacterium
CACACCATCTGGATGGGGCCACGCTACAGGGCATTGCTCGACGACATTTTCCACAAGAAAATCTTGCCGGACGATTTCTCGCTTTACCTTCACCGGCCGACTGCCACCGATCCGAGCTTTGCACCGCCCGGCTGCGATAGCTTCTACGTGCTGTGCCCGGTGCCGAACACACAAGGCAAGATCAACTGGTCGGTCGAGGGCCCAAAACTGCGCGCCCGCATCATCGCCGAACTCGAACGCACGCTGTTACCGGGCTTGACGGACACGATCACCGCCGACTTCCACATGACACCCGAGGATTTCGAGACGCGCTACCTGAGCTTCGGCGGTGCCGGCTTCTCGATCGCGCCCTACTTCACGCAATCGGCGTGGTTCCGATTTCACAACAAGTCGGAAAGCATCGACGGGTTGTATCTCGTCGGTGCCGGCACGCATCCTGGTGCTGGTCTGCCGGGCGTAGTGTGTTCCGCAAAAGTGATCGATAAGTTGATCCCGGCACTACCGGCAAATCAGCGGAGCTGATGAGATCTGCCGCGTCTTGCTCAAGCTGAGGACATGGCGGATAGAGTGAACGAGCCGTTCCGTGGGGTCCGATTCCCAGATATCGGCCACGGGGGCCGATGGCACTTTTTCTCGACATATTGACCAAGGTCACACTGCCGATCATCACGCTGGTGGCACTTGGCTACGCGTTGCAGGGACGGCTCAAGCTCGACATCGGCACGCTCAATCGCGTGCAAGTTTACGTCGTGATGCCAGCATTTCTCGTGCACTTTCTGGCGACCGGAAAACAACCGATCTCAGTTGTGTGGCCGGTGTTCTACTTCGGCTTCGTGCAGTTCCTGATCCTCATTCCGCTCGGTTGGCTCACTGTTGTCCTGCTTCGCCAGCGCTCCTCGCTTGGACCCATGATGGGGCTGGGCACCGCTTATGCCAACGTTGGCTTCTTTGGCATTCCCGTCACGCAGCTGGCGTTCGGCGCCGACTACCTCATCTATCAATCGGTAATGACGGCGTTGATGTCGGTGCTGGTTTGTACAGTCGGGGTTTGGCTGCTGGCACCTTCGGGTAAGGGGAGCGGCCTGGCCAAGCTCAGAATCGCGTTCGACACCCCTTTGATCCCATCTGTGCTGCTCGGACTTTCGCTGCGTGGCTTCGAAATCGAATTGCCGACTGTCGTCGCCCAGCCGATGCAATTTCTCGGCACGATCTTTACGCCGTTAGCTCTCTATACGTTGGGTGCCCAGGTAGCTGCCTCGAAGATCTTGAAGTTCGAGTGGTTACCGCAGCTCCTGATCTTGACCCTGAAGTTCATGGTGGCGCCGATCATCAGCTGGTGGATCTGCTGGTTCATGGGGTTTCCGCGCGACGTAACCAATGTCCTCGTCGTCGCGGCCGCCACCCCGGTCGGCGTGCTGATCACGATCTTTGCGGCCGAATATAAGAACGAGAGCGATTTTATCTCGACCGCAGTGGTGCTTTCGACCGCACTCTCACCGTTGTTTGTTACGGGTTGGATTTTGGTGACGCGACTTTATTGAACAGCCGCTCAAACCTGGGCCAAGTCTCCTTGGCCTCTTCCGGATCAGCTTTCTCGATGCGAACGCGCAGGTCATACCAGGCAGCTTGTCCGGTCACCGGATCCGAGTTGGAGAAGCGATAGCCACCTTCGCGTTCGGGCAGCAGTTCACCGATCAAGTGGTTCAACAGAAAGCCCTTGGTCGCTTCCGGCGCCTTCGGATCGAGGCCCCAGGCGCCGGACCGCTTACCGATCGCATTCCACGTCCACACCGTATCTGGATTGACCCCGTCGATCAGCCGCACCTGCGCACGCACGCGGCCAAGCTCGCCGACGATCCACGCCCATTCATCGTCCTTCAATCCAAGCGTCTCGGCCCGCGACCGATGGATATAAAGGCGGTTCTCCGCCGTGATCTGCCGCAGCCACGCGTTCTGCGATCCCCACGAATGGTACATGTGCATCGGCCGCTGGGTAATCGCGAACATCGGGAATGGGTCGCGCACGGCGGCCGGCGCCACTTCGCGCAGAGCGGCCGGCTCTCCGGAGGAGAGTCGCTCTGCGCCATAAAAGAATGGGATAGGATCAAAGTACGTTTCGATCCGTTTGCGGTGCGTGTCGGGTGGTTGAACGGCGCCGTGACCGCGCGCGGCGAGGCGAAACTTCTGCAACGGTTCGAGATAGAGCTGAAAGATGATTGGGTCAGCACTGCCGACGAAACCGACGGACATCGCCCACTCGAGATAGCGCTTGTTGGCGTGTTTATAGAAACGCTGGTCGTCGTCGAGGTGATGCTGATGGAACGCGCCGTTGGCGATGTAATCGTCGAGTTGCTTCGGGTTGACCGCGCCTTTGCCATAGCTCTTGCCATCGACGCCACGAAAGCCGGCGAGCGGGCCAATGCCCGGCGCCCGCTCATGGTTCACGATGTAATCGGGATAGCCGCCGGGATACTTGGGCGACCCATCGGCATTGATGAAGCCGGGCAATTTAAGACGCGCACCCAGATCTATCACGACGGTTTGGAACGCGCGCACGTCGCGGTCCGGCTCGACAACGGGATGACGAATACTATCAGCAACGGCATCGGGGTCGGAGATCGGGCGGTCGAGGACCGAGATGCAATCCCAGCGCTCGAGGTAAGTCGTGTCGGGCAGGATCAGATCGGCATAGGCCACCATCTCGGAATTGTAGGCGTCCGAATAGATGATCTTGGGGATTTTGTATTCGCCGGTTTTCGGATCGGTCTCGGTCAAATGGCGCAGAACCGCTGGAATGTTCATGGACGAATTCCAGCTCATGTTCGCCATGTACATGAACAATACGTCGACCGGATACGGGTCACCGTTCGCGGCATTGGTGATAACCATGTGCATCAGACCATGGGCTGCGATCGGCGCATCCCACGAGTAGGCCTTGTCGATGCGCTCCGGGCTACCATCCGGGCACACTAGGAGATCTTCCGGTCCTTGCGTGAAACCCAGCGGCGCTCCTGCCAGCGGTGTCATCGGACGGACCGAGTTGTGCTTGCCGGCCGGCTTATTCGGCGGCGGCGTCGGACGCGGGAACGGCGGCTTGTAGCGAAAGCCCCCTGGGCAATCGATTGAACCAAGAATAATCTGCAGGATATGGATCAGGCGACACGTTTGGAAGCCGTTGGAGTGGGCCGAGATGCCGCGCATCGCGTGCATCGATACCGGCCGCCCCGTCGTCTTCTCGTGCCGGCGGCCGTGCGTATCGGTCCACGGGATATCGAGTTTGATCTGCTGTTTGAACGCGACATCCGCGAGTTCGGCCGCGATCCGCCGGATGGTCGACGCCGGGATGCAGGTTTCGACCTCTGCTTTCTCGGGCGAATATTCGGCACCCAAGTAGCGCTCGGCGATCAGTTGGAACGATGGCCGCGCCGTCCGCCCATCTGCCAGTTTGAACTCTCCCACCAAGGCCGGCGCGATGCCTGGCAACGTCGCGTCCGTTAGTGTTCCCGATATCTTGTCGAAGCACATTGGTTTGCCGCCAGCATCGCGCGCGATAAGACCGGCATCGGCACCCGTCCCCTCATCAATCACAAGCCACGATGCGTTGGTGTAGCGGGCGAGATAGTCCAGATCAACGTTCTGCGTGCGCAGCAATTCGTGGATTAGGGCGCCGACGAACATGCCATCGCTGCCTGGGCGAATGCCGATCCACTCGTCGGCGATGGCGTTGTAGCCGGTTCTGATCGGGTTGATCGACACCACCTTGACGCCGCGCGCTTTCAGCTTGCCCAGCGCAGTCTTGATCGGGTTCGAGGCGTGATCCTCGGCAACGCCGAACAGCATGAAATACTTCGTGCGCTCCCAGTCCGGTTCGCCGAATTCCCAGAACGATCCACCGAACGTATAGAGACCGGCGGCTGCCATGTTGACCGAACAGAAACCGCCGTGGGCTGCGAAATTCGGCGTGCCAAACTGTTGCGCGAACCAGCCGGTCAGCGCCTGGCTTTGGTCGCGGCCGGTGAAGAACGCAAGTTTCTTCGGATCGGTTTTGCGGATGCCGCCAAGCCAGTCGGTTGCGAGGCCCAGCGCCTCGTCCCAACTGATCGCCTCGAACTCACCGGAGCCACGCGGGCCGACGCGTTTCATCGGCCCGGTCAGCCGCGCCGGTGAATAGTGCTGCATGATGCCGGCCGCACCCTTGCCGCACAACACGCCCTTGTTCACCGGATGATCGCGGTTACCCTCGATGTAGCGAACGCGGCCGTCTTTCAAATGCACTTTGATGCCGCAACGGCAGGCGCACATGTAGCAGGTGGTGCATTTGACCTCGTCGCCGATGGGTGCCGACAACACAATCGAAGGTTCGGTCGTGCTCAAGTAAGTAACTCCGCGTCTGATCGATCTGACGTTCAGCTCGCGAGCCAAAACATCTCAAGCCGCGAAACTGCCACCAGGGAGAGCCCGCGACAACTGCTTTGTGACGCGCTCCAAGCGCGCGTCACATCGCGGCTTGCCCGCGACCCATGGCGGCGATGCCGGTACGGGACACTTCAACCAGGCCCAGCGCCGTCATGATCGCGATGAACTGCTCGATCTTGCTGGTCCGCCCGGTCAACTCGAACACGAAGTGATCGGTAGAGGCGTCGATGACATTGGCGCGGAAAATCTCAGCGAGACGAAGCGCCTCGATGCGATCGTTGCCTTTGCCGGCGACCTTGATCAATGCCAGCTCCCGCTCCAGCGGATCGCCCAGCAGCGTCAGATCGACGACGCGATGAACGAGCACCATGCGCTCGAGTTGATGCTTGATCTGCTCGATCGTCGCTGGCGTGCCGCGCGTGATCAGCGTGATCCGCGACAGATGCTTTTCGTGCTCGGTCTCGGTGACCGTGAGGCTGTCTATGTTGTAGCCGCGCGCGGTGAACAGATTGACGACGCGTGCCAAGATGCCCGGCTCATTGTCGACCAGCACCGACAACGTACGCTGAACGATCTCGACGTTTTCCGGCGGGTCGGAGTAGTGCGACTGCTTCTGGGTCTGGGTCATTTGCTCTCAAGCTTTCTTTACGCGCAGATCTTCGATGATGGTTTCAGCATCTTCGCCGTTGTCCAGGCCCCACGTCTCAGCGACCGCACCGGCCTGCCAGTCCTTGTAGGCAGAATGGTTCAGGACTGCGTCCATGTAGGCTTGGCTGACCGGATCGACTGCGATCGAGTAGCTATGGAATCGCGTTACTACTGGCGCGTACATCCCATCGGCGGCCGAGAACTCTCCATATAGATACGGCTTGCCGGTTTTTGCGCCGAACTTTTCTCGCGCTTCGCGCCAGATCTCGGTGATGCGGGCGACGTCGGCGGCGACGGCCAAACCCCGGTCCCTCGCCTTGAAGCGGCGCGTTACGTTCATTGAGCAAGCGTTCCGCAGGGCCATGAAGCCCGAATGCATCTCGGCCGACACGCAGCGTGCATGAGCCCGCGCGATACGATCCTTCGGCCAGATCGCTTGGTTTGCGAACTTGTCGGCGAGATACTCCATGATGGCTAGGCTGTCCCACACCGTCACGCCATCATCGATGAGCGCTGGCACCTTGCCCGACGGAGAATGCGCGAGGATCCGGTCGCGCGTGTTCGTTTCGCGCAGTTGCACGACCGCCTCCTTAAAGGGAATGTCGAACGCCTTCATCACGATCCATGGCCGGAGCGACCACGACGAGTAGACCTTGTTGCCGATTATCAGTTTCATGGTGGTGTTTCCTGCGTTCAGGGGCCGACGATGGCTACAGATTTTGACAAGCCTCGTAGCTCTTTTCGCATACCAGCATCGAAGGTTGCGAACTTCAAAATTCCGGCGCTCTCGCACTCCAGCACGTGCATGACATCGGCGAAATCTGCGCCGGCCCGGTAAGCGACCAGCGCTCGACCGATTTGGTCGGGATCGTTCACATTGACCCCATCCAGTCCGCAAAACCTCTCTAAGGCCTCCGCAAGATTCGCCCTCGCTAATCCATAAAGTGCTCTCAGAACCCACTCCGTCTCAAGCAACACTGTGGTCGAGACAAACAGATTCCCTCGGGAGAGAAGAACCTTCGCGCGTGCGACCTGAGTTGGATTATCATCGACGATAGTACGCACGATAATGTTGGTATCAATCGCGATCATTCCGCAACCGCACGCTTATAGCGTCGCACCGCTTCGGCCAAGATCGCTTCATCCATCTCCTCAATCGTCC
Organism: Hyphomicrobiaceae bacterium; assembly: GCA_031365375.1. Classification (GTDB taxonomy): domain Bacteria; phylum Pseudomonadota; class Alphaproteobacteria; order Rhizobiales; family Hyphomicrobiaceae; genus JAKFWF01. Next base: position 6,227 of record JANLXZ010000017.1, read on the forward strand.
GCGCGGGCCCCGTATAACCGGCGCAACCCACTACATCGGCGATGGTCGTTGGCTTGAAGATGCGTTTCGGCCGTAGGAGCACGCCTTGCGGTGTATTCTCGACGATCAATTCGGTGCCCTCCCGCCAGCCATGCGCATCACGCACCTGCTTGGGAATGACAACCTGCCCCTTGCTTGACACCTTCGTGATCTCCATCGAACACACCCGAACCGTGTCTGCTGTGACGTCTTACCCAGTCTTACCATTCGTAGCTGATGTTGTCGATGGTTTCGAACTCGCTCATTACCTATTCCACCTTCGGAAATCGCGCCTTGGCGAACGTCGGCACGCCGACCGCCTCGACTTGGGCGACGAACTTGCGGGCATCGGCCTCGGCAATCTTGTAATTGCCCATGGCGATGCCGACCCGCTTCAACATCGAACGCATCATTTCATCAGGGTTCGGCAAACCCATCCGCTCGCGCTCGACGACAGGCAATCGCGCATAAACGGCGGCCGTCACCTTCGAGTGGATGTAATCTTCGACGATGCAGCCTTCGAGTGCCGCGCCGTATTTGGCGTTCAGCTCGTGTGTCTTGTAGCAATTGGCGATGAACTCGTAGGTACCAAGCGCGCCCTTTGCTTGTTGTAGTCCGGCCAGATGAACGGCGGACGACTTGATATTAGCGATGTGATCCCACGTCTTCGACTGGCCAACCGAAGATGTGGTTGAAAACATGAGCATGGGTACGACCGCACAAACGAGGCGACCTAGGAATGTTTTCATACCAGCATCTTGCCTTCCTTGCTGATCGCCTTGCCGATTGACTCGTCGGTGGCATCTTCGCCCAGCAACATCTCATTGTGTGCTTTGCCCGAAGGGATCATCGGGAAACAATTGGCCAGCTGCGTCACGCGGCAATCGAAAATCACCGGCGCTTTCACATCGATCATCTCCTTGATGGCATCGTCAAGATCGGCGGGGTTGTCGCACCGCATGCCGACGCCGCCGTACGCTTCCGCCAACTTGACGAAATCGGGCAGTGCCTCGGTGTAGCTCTCGGAGTAGCGGTTGCCGTGCAGCAGTTGTTGCCACTGACGAACCATGCCCATGTACTGGTTGTTTAGGATGAAGATCTTCACCGGCAGCCGGTATTGGATCGCCGTGGACATCTCCTGAATGTTCATCAGGATTGACGCGTCACCGGCGATATCGATGACGAGCGACTTCGGGTGCGCGATCTGCACGCCGATCGCCGCTGGCAAGCCGTAGCCCATGGTGCCAAGTCCGCCTGAGGTCATCCAGCGGTTGGGTTCTTCGAATTGGTAAAACTGGGCCGCCCACATCTGGTGCTGGCCGACTTCGGTGGTGATGTAGGTGTCGCGATGCTTGGTCAGCTCATAGAGCCGCTGCACCGCATACTGCGGCATGATCACGTCTTTCGTCGGCTTGTAGGAGAGAGACTTCTTGGCACGCCACGTATCGATTTGTTTCCACCAGCCCTTGTGTGCGGCCTTGTCCAACTGCGGCGCACGTGCCTTCCAGGCTTTCAACATTTCTTCCAGAACGTAAGTCACATCACCGACGATCGGCACGTCGACCCGCACGTTCTTGTTGATCGACGAGGGATCGATATCGACGTGGATTTTCTTGCTGTTCGGAGCAAAGCCGCTGAGCCGTCCGGTGATGCGATCGTCAAAGCGCGCGCCAATGTTGATCATCACGTCGCAATCGTGCATCGCCCAGTTCGACTCGTAAGTGCCGTGCATGCCGAGCATGCCGAGCCACTGCTTGTCCGATGCCGGATAGGCGCCGAGCCCCATCAGCGTCGAAGTAATCGGAAAGCCAGTCAGCCGCACCAATTCGCGCAATAGCTGGCTTGCCTTGGCGCCGGAGTTGATTACGCCGCCGCCGGTATAAAATAGTGGCTTCTTGGCGGTCGCCATCAGTTCGATCGCCTGCATCACGCCGGCCATTTCGGGCTTTAGACGCGGCTTGTAGGTCTTATGCTGGACGCCGGACGGGCCGGTATAGTTGCCGGTCGCGAACTGCACGTCCTTCGGTATATCGATGACGACCGGGCCGGGGCGGCCACTGCGCGCCACGTGGAACGCCTCGTGGATGACACGAGCTAGATCGTTGACATCCTTCACCAGCCAATTGTGTTTGGTGCACGAGCGCGTGATGCCGACGGTATCGCATTCCTGAAAGGCATCCGAGCCGATCAAATGGGTCGGCACTTGCCCCGTGATGCAAACGACGGGGATCGAATCCATCAGCGCATCCGTGAGCCCAGTCACGGCATTGGTTGCGCCTGGCCCCGACGTTACCAGCACCACCCCGACTTTACCGGTCGAGCGAGCATAACCTTCCGCTGCATGCACGGCGCCGCCTTCCTGGCGGACCAAGATGTGCTTGACCTTCTCCTGCTGGAAAATCTCGTCGTAAATCGGCAGCACCGCGCCGCCGGGATACCCGAAGATGAACTCGACGCCTTGCTCCTGCAGGGCGGTGATTACCATTTCGGCGCCGGTCATCGTACGTGCCATGTTGTAGTCTCCAAACATAAAGAATTGCTGCGACGCGAATATTGCGCTGCACCCTCAGCTCGGCTACGAATGAAGCTTCGCCCCTCAGAAATCAATAAATGAAATAATCTGATCGCGATTTCTTTCCGTATCTTGCGTGTTAAGCTCGTTCCACGTAATCATCTGTCTTTTGAGCCAAGTTATTTGTCTTTTTGCGAACTGTCGCGTTTCCGTCTTGGCATGCATCGCTGCAGCGTCCAAATGCATCTGCCCTTCGATATGATTGATCAGCGGCCTAACCCCGAGTGCGCGCATCACCGGCAGATCGTCAGAAAGGTCGAGGTCGTGCAACCGACAAATCTCGTCCAACACGTTGGCGCGAATCATTGCATCGAAGCGCGTATCACATCGTGCCATCATTACCGCACGCTCGGGCATCAACACGAAACGAGCGGCTTGCGATGACTCAATAACCGGCACCCCCGGGACTTTTTGCCAGTAGCTGAGAGATTTTCCCGTCGCGAGCACAACCTCGAACGCGCGCGTTATGCGCTGCGTATCGGTTGGCACGAGCCGCGCGGCCATGACCGGATCCTGCGCGGCCAGCGCCTTATGCAGCTCAGTCGACCCAACGCGCTCCGCTTCGCCTCGGCTGTGGCGCCGCACCTCCTCCGGGATAGATGGGATCGGCGACAGCCCTTGCAACAGAGCCTTAAAATAGAGACCGGTGCCGCCAACGATGATCGCCACAGCTCCACGGGCGCGGGCATCAGCCAGCACCGGCTGGCAATCGGCAATGAATGCAGCGACCGAGTAGGCGACGGCACCCGAAACGTGTCCGAACAGCCGATGCGGAGCGCGCGCCTCCTCCTCAAGCGTCGGCCGCGCCGTCAGGATCCGCAATTCGCGATAAACCTGCATGCTATCGGCATTGATGATCACTGCGCGGCCAATATGTTCGGCTAACGACAATGCGAGTGCCGACTTGCCGCTAGCGGTCGGCCCGGCGATAAGAACTACGCGGGGTTGTGTCATCGATAACGCATACCAAGGCTCACCGGCTAAATCACTAGGACCAATCGAGTATCATGAAGCGCAGTTATGCCATCGTCCTGACGAGCCCACCTGATCATCCCTCGCTCAGCGATTATGCCGTCGCACGCGCGTGGGCAGCGATCCCGGAGATGCAACGGCTGAATTTCGAATGGCTGCACCCGACGGAAGCGTGGCAGGCCCGATTTTTGAGTGACGATCAACCCGGGCAAATTGCCGCCCTCCGTTCGTCAGTTGCGGCAGCCCTCAATGGCATCACCCTCGACGTCAACATCGTGGCTGACGAGATCGGCAAGCGGCGCAAAAAGCTGCTGGTCGCCGACATGGACTCGACGATCATTCAGCAAGAGTGCATCGACGAGATGGCCGACATGCTCGGCATCAAAGAAAAGGTGGCGGCGATCACCGAGCAGGCCATGCGCGGCGAGCTGAAGTTCGAGGACGCGCTTCTGGGTCGGCTCGGGCTCTTGGCCGGCCTAAAAGAGGCAGAGCTCGACCGTGTTTTTGAAGAGCGTATCACGGTGATGCCGGGTGCTCGAACTCTCGTTGCCACGATGAAATCGAATGGCGCGCGAGCCGCGTTGGTTTCCGGTGGCTTTACATTCTTCACCAGCCGCGTTGCTGAACGTGTCGGCTTTGACGAGCATCATTCCAATACTCTCGGCCTCACCGGCGGCAAATTGACCGGACGTGTCATCGGCCCGATCCTGGGGCGGGAGGCGAAACTCGCAACGCTTCAGCGGCTACGACACTCCCTGACGTTGCCGGCGGAGGCAACCTTAGCCGTCGGCGACGGCGCCAACGATCTTGCCATGGTCAAAGCCGCTGGCCTCGGCGTGGCATTTCGAGCCAAACCGATCGTCGCTGCAGAGGCCGCGGCGAGCATTACGTATGGCGATCTGACAGCTTTGCTGTATTTGCAGGGCTACAAGCGATCCGAATTCGTCGGCTAGAGCTTTCATCGCGAAAGCCAGCTGCGTGCCCTGCCAATAAAGTCCCGCGTTTGAGCCGCAATGCGCGTCTTGAACTCGATAAGCGTCGGTCGCAGCATCGCCCACCGGCCGCGCATAAGTTGTCCGAGACGATACTTCACAATGCGCGCATATCGCCACGCCCACGAAGCGCGAATGGCCGCAAACATCCGGTCCTTCCAAGGCATGAACCAGTCGTGTGCCCGCGCGAACCAACCGATCTGCATCAACTTTGGCTGGGTCAAGTGATACAGCCGTGCCAGAATAGCAGTGCCGGCTATCTTTGCTCCGATAAATAACAGCCCCGCCGTAAGCGCGTGACCTGCCGCGATCAGATATAGCGCGACGAGCTTCAACGGTAATATCAGCAACGATGGTGTCACGAATGCAACCAGCGCGCCGTAAGGGGGCAGGCCAGCGATGAAACCTTCGACGTTCGCGACGAGCTGGAATCGGGCGAGCCGTCCGATCCAAGCGGCGAGGGGCCTCCAGCCCCATTCCTCGAAGATCAGGATCAGCGCGAACAATACCTCGAACGCGCGCCGGATAACGAGCTTGATGATTGGCCACACGATTTTCACACAAGTTGTAGTCGCACGCGTTGTCCAACGCGCCAACCGCGCAGCCACCCCTTTCGCGCCTTCGGTCACTATCGCCAAAAAATTTTCTTGCCCGGCCATCACGGAGAGCCTCGTTTAGTGCCATCGCCAATCAGCCGAAACATAACCTCGAGCCCCTCAGAGCCCGTTAACATCGGATGAGCGGCGAGACAAATGCGGTTGTAAGGGACGTTGGATACACTGCCCGCGACGACAGACCCTTGTGCGGAGGCGTTGTTTCAAGTATTCAGCCCGCAAGCTGCACTCACCGACATGGTTGGCCGGTCCGCATCTGCGCGTGTGCGCTGGATCAGGGCGACGATTAGCTTGAAAGATTGAGACGATGAAGAAAGACGCCGACGTGCATCCCGATTACCACCAAATCAAGGTGGTTATGACCGATGGCACCCATTTCATGACGTATTCGACGTACGGCAAAGAGGGCGACACCTTGGCGCTCGATATCGATCCCTCGACGCACCCTGCCTGGACCGGCGGCGACCAGCGCCTGATGGATCGCGGCGGCCGTTTGTCGCGCTTCAAAAAGAAGTTCGAAGGCCTGTTTTGAGTCGCACGGTGCAATAGCGTTTTTCGCGTCTTTGCGCCACGACACCCACCGAACAATCGGCCCGCATCCTGCGGATGACGCTTCGCTAATTCGCCAAGCGGATTGATCTCGCCTCTCAAGGGTCATACGGGGCAGAGGGCCCGGCTTGGCCCGAAAATACCGCGTCTCACCTCCCCACAGCCGTCACCCCGACGCAGGTCGGGGCGATCGACAAGCATCGGTGGGCTCGGTGCTTGTGGCGACATGCGGAGCGGCGTCCGTTCCCATTCGAAACAGACAGACCGCGGGACGTTGTCGTGTGTCCCGGCCTCCGCCGGGATGACGGCTTTGGGTGGTTGGTGGCGAAGTCGGACAGCGTTTTCGCGTCTTTGCGCCACGACATCCACCGAACAATCGGCCCGCATCCTGCGGATCACGCTTCGCTAATCCGCCTGCGCCATGCGGACCTGCACTTACTTAGCGGCGCGCGGACGCGGTGAACGCGGTGTGAAGTTGCGCCAATTGCGCTGCGACCGGGTTTGCGATTACCCCGTCCGCCGGCTTCTCGATCGCACGATCGATCTGCATGATCCGGTCGTTCAAGCCGAAGCTCTCCCCGATCAGCGCCCGCAGGCCGGCCGGCAAATTCTCAAAATTTTGAATGTGAGAAGGGC
>JANLXZ010000027.1:0-16361 GCA_031365375.1 Hyphomicrobiaceae bacterium
CGCCACGCCGTTCCTTGTCGATGATTACATGGTATATTCGGCCGGATGTGATGTAGTCCGAATACTTGGCCGGAAAGCCGGTGAAGCGCTCGTAGTGGCCGAGGTCTAAGTCAGTTTCCGCGCCGTCATCGGTCACGAAAACCTCACCGTGCTGGTAAGGGCTCATCGTGCCAGGATCGACATTGAGATACGGGTCGAGTTTCTTCAAGCGCACGGAAAAACCGCGAGCCTGGAGGAGCGCACCGAGCGCTGCGGAAGCGAGGCCTTTTCCAAGGGAAGATACCACGCCGCCGGTGATGAAGATGTACCGTTGCATGGGAGACCAGAATACACACATCGATTGCGATTCGAAGAGGCAAATCAGCCTCCTCCACGAACTCGTCCAGAATCTTGTTCAGCTAGGCTTAGAGCTTGACGATAAATCAACGCTTGGCGTCGAGCAGTAACGTGCCGATTCGCTCGACCGCCTTGCGAATATTGTCGAGCGAGTTGGCGTACGAGAACCGGATGTAACCTTCGCCGTGGATGCCGAAAGAAGTGCCGGCGACAGTGGCGACTCCAGCCTTTTCCAGCATCAGGTTTTGCAGCTCCTTGGCGGAGAAGCCGGTGCCCTTGATGTTGGGGAACGCGTAGAATGCGCCGCCTGGCTCGACGCAGGTCACACCTGGTAGCTGGTTGAGCAGCGGCACGATGGCGCGGCGGCGTTCGTCAAAGGCTTTGACCATCGCGTGCACTGCGTCCTGCGGACCTTCGAGTGCCGCGATGCCGGCGAATTGCGTCGGCGCGTTGACGCACGAATGGCAGTTGACGCACAGCCGCACGACCTTTTCGACGAGCGAGGCGGGCCAGATGCTGTAGCCGAGGCGCCATCCCGTCATCGCATACGTTTTCGACCAGCCATCGAGAATGATCAACCGGTCGCGGATCTCTGGGAATTTCAAGAAGCTGGTGTGGACGCGGCCGTCGTACAGCATCTGGCTATAGATCTCATCCGACATGATCGCGACATCGGGGTGCTTTGCCAAACCTGCGACGAGCTTCCTGACCTCGATTTCGGGCACTGCGCCGCCGGTCGGATTGCCGGGGCTGTTGATAATGATCAGCCGCGTCTTCGGCGTGATTTGCGCCAGCACTTCATCGGCGTTAAAGGAGAAGCCGTTCTCCTCGCGCAGTGCCATCGCGACGGGAGTGGCGCCAGTATATTCGATCATCGAGCGATAGATCGGGAAGCCGGGGTCGGGATAGATGATCTCGACGCCCGGTGCGCCGAACATTAGCATGGCAAAGAACATCGTCGGCTTGCCACCCGGCATGATCACGACATGATCGGGATTGACCTCCACCGCGTGGCGCTTGTGCAAGTCTTTGACTACCGCCTGACGCAGCGCCGGGATGCCATTCGCCGGCGTGTAGCCGTGATGGCCGTCGCGCATGGCTTTGATGGCGGCCTCCACGATGTGTGGTGGTGTTTTGAAATCCGGCTGGCCAATGCCGAGCGAGATGATGTCGCGGCCCTGGGCCTGGAGGGCGGCTGCGCGCGCCAATACGTCGAAAGCAGTCTCGGTGCCGAGCCGGTCCATTCCAGAAGCCAGATGCAACATTTGGTCAATTCCTATGGATGTGTATTCGCGCGCACCGTTGCACGGCCCCCCCTGTGAGGGAAGGCCTGAAGGCTGGCGCGACTGCCAACTAGATCTTCGAAACATGCAGTGGCGGCACGCGCCCGGCCCACGGCATTGCTTGTTCCAGGGCAGTCGCGACCTGCAGCACGACGTGCTCGTCGGCGGGTTTGGCTGCGATCTGGACGCCGATTGGTAAGCCGTTGGAGTGCACGGCGAGCGGCAGTGACATCGCGGGCGTGCCCATGATGTTGTGGGGGATCGTATATTGAACCGGGATCTTGAACAGGTCTTGCGACAGGTGCTTGGCGCCAACGCCGGGTTTGGAGAGATTGTAGTTGCCCCACGGTTCGGCGACGCGCGCGGTGGTTGGCGACAACCATATATCGTAGTCGGACCAAAACGCGCCGAGCTTGCGCCGTGCAACGTTCGCCACTCCCAACGCCGCCATAAAGTGCGCCGCAGTGATCGTCTTGGCATACTCGTACATGGCGAGAATGACCGGCTCCAGCGTGTCCGGGCCGATCTTGTTGCCGGATCGTTTCGCGTAGCCCTCGAGGCGGCTGTCGAATCCGAAGAAGAACAACGCCGTGGTTGCATCGAGAACGCCGACGCCGCCCATTTCGACATGCGCGCGTTCCACCGTGTGGCCCATGCTGGTCAGCGCTTTGCCAGTCGTTTCGACCGCGCGCGCCACTTCCGGATCAACCGCTGCGCCGACTAGCTCATCGAGCACGATGCCAATGCGTAATTTGCCGGCGGAACGCTTAGCTAGCGTGGCGTAACTTTCCGAAGGGCGAGGAATAATGAAAGGATCCCCCGGCATCGGCGCTGATAAACAATCGAGCATGGCGGCTGCATCGCGCACGGTCTTCGTCTGTACGAGGTTCGCGGAATAGCCGAATCCGCCCTCGTCGACGACAGGTCCGATCGAGACGCGTCCGCGAGATGGCTTCAAGCCGACGCCGCCGCAGAAACTCGCCGGGATGCGGATCGAGCCGCCGATATCCGAGCCGTGGGCGAGCGGCACGATGCCGCCGGTCACCGCCGATTGCGCGCCACCGCTTGAGCCGCCGGCCGAGTAGCCGTGTTTCCACGGGTTCGACGTATTGCCGTACAGCATGCCTTCAGTTGTGCCGGCCATCGAATATTCAGGAGCCGCTGAGCGTCCTAAAATATTGACGCCGGCAGCCTTGAGATGATCGACCAGATAGGTGCCGGCCTCTACCACCATGCCTTTGCATAGCCTCGATCCGAACTCGATTTTACGACCCTTCTCGTGGCCGAAAACATCCTTCATGAGAAATGGTACGCCGTGAAATGGGCCGGACCCCAAGCTCTTCTCGTCGAGGCCGCCGATGCGATCGTCGTAGATTTCAACGACCGCATTGAGCTTCGGATTGGCCTTATCGATGGCGGCGGCTGCGGTGAGCGCGAGCTCCTTTGGTGTCACCTGTTTCTTGGCGACCAGTTCGGCCAGACCGAGACCATCATAACTCGAGTATTCGGCGAGTTTCATCATGACGCTGTTCCTACTCCCGGCGTTGCTAATTCATTAGCCGGCAACCAAGTTGGCTGCTGCCCCAAATTTCGCATTCCTGCCCGGCGCCGCAGCGAAGAGCGCTTTTGTGTAGGCGTGCTTGGGCGCCGCGAAGAGGTCGATCGTTGCCCCCTCTTCCACCACGATGCCTGACCTCATCACCGCAATCCGGTCACACACTTGCGCTGCCACGCGCAGATCATGCGTGATGAACAGTACCGCGATATTGAACCGCTGACGTACCTCGTCGATCAGTTTCAAGACTTGCGCCTGTACGGACACGTCGAGTGCCGACACTGCTTCATCCGCGATGAGAAGTTCCGGTTCCATGGCGAGCGCGCGGGCGATCGCGATCCGCTGTCGCTGGCCACCGGAAAACTGATGCGGATAGCGCGATAGCGCATCCGGCGACAAGCCGACGAGGCCCATTAGGTCGCGGGCGCGCGCGGTGGCCGCTTCCAACGTGGCGCCATAGTTCATCGGACCCTCGATAATCGAAGCCTCGACCGTTCGGCGTGGATTGAGCGATCGGTACGGATCTTGGAATACGATCTGGATGCGCTTTCGCTCGGGCCGCAACATGCGCTCCGGCATCGTTGCAATATCGAGATCGCCGATACGGATTTCACCGGAAGTCGGATCGACCAGCCGCGCGATGCAACGTGCAACCGTCGATTTGCCGGAACCGGATTCGCCGACGATCCCGAGGGTTTCGCCACGTCGAATAGAGATCGAAACGTTCTGGGCAGCCTTGACCGCGCGGCCTGCACGAAAGAAACCGGGGCTCGAATAGGTTTTGGTCAAATCCGTCGTTGTCAGCGTGACCGGCGCGGTGATCGGCTTCCGCGGCGGTGGTGTTAAACTCGGCACCGAAGCGATCAGCATTCGCGTATAGGCTTCACGCGGGTCGCGCAGGATCTCGTCGCGGGCGCCAGTCTCGACTACCCTGCCGTTTTGCATCACGACGATGCGATCGGCGATATCCGCCACCACCCCGAAATCGTGCGTGATGAACAATACGCCGGTGCCGCGCCTCACCTGCAGCTCCTTGATCAGCGACAGGATTTGCGCCTGCGTCGTAACGTCGAGCGCGGTCGTCGGCTCGTCGGCGATCAGCAGCACCGGATCGAGAACGAGGGCTGCCGCGATCATGATGCGCTGGCGTTGCCCGCCCGAAAGCTGGTGCGGAAAGCTATCAATCATTTGCTCGACGTCGGGCAGATGCACCGCGCGCATGATCTCGAGCACGCGTTGCCGGCGCTCGCCCGCGCCGAGTTTGGTATGGATATCGAGCACCTCACCGATTTGATCGCCGACCCGCTCGACTGGGTTAAGGGCCGTCATCGGTTCCTGGAAAATCATCGACATGCGGGTGCCGCGCAGATCGCGCAGACGCTGCGTCGTGACGGCACAAACGTTTTCGCCCTCCAGCAGAATTGAACCGGCATCTCGTGTCAGCTGATTTTTCGGCAGCAAACCCATGATCGCCTGCGCCGTCACCGACTTGCCCGAACCCGATTCACCGACGACGCAGACGATCTCGCCTGGCGCGACAGTGAATGACACATCATCGACCGCGTGCCGGCGGTCGCCCCCCTTCGGTAATGCGATCGACAGATTTAGTATTTCAAGCACATTTGAAGTCGCCGTTTTGCTCACGGGCGCCGCTCCATCTTCGGGTCGAGCGTATCGCGCAAACCGTCGCCCAGCATGTTGACTGCGAGCACGGTCAGCGCCAGCAGTATGCCGGGATAGAGAATGTTGTGCGGGAATATGCGGAACATCACCCGGCCTTCGGCCATGATGTTGCCCCAGGTCGGCGTCTCGGGCGGAATGCCGATGCCGAGAAACGACAAGATCGCCTCGACCAGAATCGCCGAAGCGCAAATAAAAGTACCCTGCACTATCAGCGGCGCAATCGTGTTCGGCAGAATGTGGCGCGCAATGAGCGTGGGTGTTGGCGTGCCGAGCGTGATGGCGGCTTCGACGTAGGGCTCGTTGCGCACTTGCAGCACCACTGAACGAACGAGGCGGACAACGCGCGGAATTTCCGGCACGACGATCGCGACGATTACGCTGCCGATGCCGGCCCGGAACAGCGACACTAGCGCAATGGCGAGCAGGATCGCCGGGATGGCCATCAACCCATCCATAATGCGCATAACGACGAAATCCAGCCATCGAACGTAGCCAGCGATGAGCCCGATGAAGAGCCCGACGATGATCGAGATTGCAGCGACGGCGAGACCAACGAGGATCGAAACCCGTGCGCCGTAGATGACCCGGCTGTAGACGTCGCGCCCCAAACTGTCGGTGCCGAGGTGGTGGATGCGGGTTGCCTTGGTGCCGTCGTCAAGCCGGTACGTCGCCTCCGCGCCAGGCAGCTTGTTGCGGAAAGCCGGGTTGATCTCGGTCGGGCTCATGGTGCCAAGCCAAGGCGCGGACAATCCCATGACGGTGATCAGCAGGAACATTAGCCCGCCGATCACCACGCCAGGGTTCCGCCAAAGCTTGCGCCACACCGTCGGGCGAACGGGTGCCAGATCGAATGTCGCGGTCAATGGCGACGAGGGTGCAATCATGTTCGGATCGGTGCTCAATAACGGATCCTCGGGTCGAGTACGGTGTACAGCAGGTCCACGGCCAAGTTGATCAGCACATAGACGAACGAGAACAGCAAGATCACGGCTTGGATGGTCGGGTAGTCGCGCGCCAATACCGCATCGACGGTCAGCCGCCCCAGACCCGGAATGGTGTACACGCTCTCGGTCACGACAACGCCGCCGATTAGAAGAGCAATGCCGAGGCCGATGACCGTGACGATCGGTACCGCCGCGTTGCGCAGCGCATGCCGGAACAGCACCTTAATCTCGGACTGCCCTTTGGCGCGCGCAGTGCGGATGTAGTCCTCCGACAGTACTTCGATCACGCTCGTTCGAGTCATGCGCGCAATCAGTGCGATGTAGATCACCGAGAGTGTCAACGACGGCAAGATCAAGCGGTGAAGGTAGCCACCGAAGCCTTCCGACAGGCGCTGATAGCCCTGCACCGGAAACCAATTCGATTGGATCGCCAGAAAGTAAATCAGGCCATAACCAATGACGAACACCGGCACGGAGAAACCGAGCACCGAAAAGCCCATCACGATCCGGTCGAGCCAACTGCCTTGGGTATAGGCCGCCAGCACGCCGAGCGGCACGGCGATGAAGATCGCGAGCAGTATTGTCAGCACTGCAATCGACAGCGTCGGCTCGATGCGGTCGGCGACCAGGGAACTGACGGTCTTTTTGAAGAAGAAGCTCTCACCAAAGTCACCTTGCAGCAGTTTGCCCGACCAGATGGCAAACTGCACGGGCATCGAGCGGTCGAGCCCGAGTTTCGAGCGGATCGCCGCCACCTGCTCGGCATTCGCATTGTCGCCGGCGATGATGGCTGCCGGATCAGCTGGCGTCAGCCGCAGCATCAGGAATACAAAGACGGCGACGATCAGCATCACCGGTATCGTCGCCGCCAGCCGTCGCAAAATGTAGACGAACATTGTGCAAATATCCCAGTCCGACGTGCAGGCTAAATCTTGCGGGCAGACTGTGGCTTCGCTCGCTGGATTACAAGATCACCGCTGGCGCTCACCCAGTGCCGTCATCCCGGCGAAGGCCGGGACACGCGGCAAGGTTCGGCAAACTGGCAGTTTCGATCGAAAAACTAACTTTGCCACGTCCCATATAGCCTTGGAAACCGAATCTGCTGATGCTTGGCGATGCGCGACCTGCAAACTGCCACCTCTACTTCTTGGTAATGTTCCAGAAGATTGGTGCCGGTGCAGGGATCCAGCCGTCGATGTTGGCGCGGGTAACGCCCGGCTGATACCACTGCCCCAGTGTCACGTGGGTCACGACTTCGGTCGCGCGAACCTGCACGGCTTCGGCGATCGCCTTCTGTTTTGCCGGATCTGTCTCGCGGGCGAACTGATCGCGCAGCTTCTCCATGTCGGCATCGCACGGCCAGCCGAAGAGTGCTTTCTCGCAGCTTGCGTTGAAGTAAGCGGCCATTACCGGATTGAGAACGTCAGCGGCAACCCAAGAGGTCAGAAAGGCGTGCCAGCCGCCAGCCGATGGCGCATCTTTTTTCGCGCGGCGGGCGACCACAGTTTGCCAATCCATCGACTGCATGTCGACCTTGAAACCAGCCTTCTCCAGCAGCGACTTCGCGACCGGCGCGAGGTTTGTCAGCACGAATAGATCGGTCGAGTGCATGAGGACGATCGGTGTGCCATCATAGCCGCCTTCCTTCAGTAACTCCTGCGCCTTCTTCATGTTGCTTTCGAGCTTATCGGCCATGCCGGCTTCCGACGCGAGCGGCGCGCCGCAAACGAACATCGCCTTGCAGATCTTGTAGTAAGTTGGATCGCCGATCACGGCCTTGAGGAAGTCTTCCTGATTGAATACGTACCAGAGCGCCTGCCTGATCTTCAGATTATCGAACGGCTTGTGCAGCCAGTTCGGGCGGAATGTGTATTGATTGCCCAGCGGGTTCCAATCGACGAACTTGATCGACTTGTCGGCCCTGATCAAAGGATAAAGGTCGTGCGGCGGCTGCTCGATGATATCGATCTCGCCGGCGAGAAGCGCGTTGACGGCCTGTTGGTGATCGCTGATCGCGCGCCACTCGATTCGATCGACCTTGACCACCTTCCCACCCGCCAGTCCCGATGCTGGCTCCGTGCGTGGTACGTATTTGTCGTTCTTCACGTAAACGGTCTTGTCACCCGGCTTCCACTCGTCCGTTTTAAAAATGAACGGGCCGGAGCCGATGAACTCCGACAACTGAGTGTTGGGATCGCCATCGGCAACGCGCTTCGGCATCATGAACGGCACGTTCGACGATGGCTTGCCGAGCGCAGTCAACACGAGGCCAGTCGGCTCTTTCAGCTTCATCGTGAAGGTTTTCGCGTCGACCGCCACAAGCTCGGCGACAAAGCTCATCAGCTTCTGGCCCATGCCGTCTTTGGCGCCCCAGCGTTTTATGGAGGCGATACAATCCTCGGACGTGACCGGCGCACCGTCGTGCCAGGCGAGGCCCGCTCGCAGCGTGAACGTGAAGGTCAGCTTGTCAGGGGAAGTCTCGTATTTCTCGACCATCTGCGGCTGGATCTCGCCCTTCGCATCCATCGCGAACAGCGTGTCGTAGATCATGTAGCCGTGGTTGCGCGTGATGTATGCTGTCGTCCAGATCGGATCGACGATCTTCAAGTCCGAGTGCATCACGATTTTTAGTGTGGTCTGCGCCATCGTTGGCAGTGCCGCCCACGCCGCCAAAATCCCGACTGCCAATGCGGCAGTCATATTCGTCCATGCCCGTTTCATCTTGGTCTCCGGTTTGGTCGAGATCTCGCTACGCACTCAGCCTGACGCGGCCCGTGCGTTCGTCGGCAAGTTGAGGCGATTACAGAGTGACGGTCAAGGATCAAGTCGCCGAATTAATGGGCGATCCGGTGGTGAGAAAGCGTTCGGCAAGGTTAGTGCCGAGCAGTTCATCATAGCTGGCAAGTGTCGCGCGCTTCATCGACGTCAGTGAGAAATTTCGCAGTACATGCGCGCGGGCACGACTGCCCAAAGCCGCTCGTTCAGCCTTCGTCAGGATGAGCGCCTGTTCGAGGCGCAGGCTCAGTTGTGCTGCATCGCCAGGCGGCACCAGCCAACCGGTCGCTTGGTCGTTGGCCACGATCGGCGGCGCCAGAACCGTTTCCGGCGGAGCGCCGATGTCGGTTGCGATCGCTGGACAGCCCATCGCTGCAGCCTCGGTAACGCTGCGGCCGAAGGCTTCCGGTTCGGTCGAGGCGATGACCGCCACCCAGGCGAGCGCAAGAGCCGCCGGAACGTCATCGACATGGCCGGCGAGGCGGACTTTGCCGATGAGGCCAAGTCGAGCGATGTCGGCCTCGAGTCGGCTCGCGTAGTCGTCCCGTCCTTGGGCGTCGCCGGCCAATATGACGACTGCGCCGTCGAGCTTACCTGTCTGTACAAGGCGGGCTGCGGCCTCGATCAGCACGGTTTGACCCTTCCAGCTGGTCAACCGGGCAGCCTGGAGGATCATCTTTTGTCCCGGTTCCAGACCAAGCTTCAAGCGCATGGCATTGCGACGCTCGCCCGAAACTGTGGCCGGATCGAATTGCGCTTCATCAACCCCCCGATGGATCACGCGGATGTTGGTGTGAGGTGTGCCGTAGCGGACTTGGATCAGACGGCTTGTATAAATCGAATTGGCGATCACAATGTCGCTGCGGGCCATGACGCTGTTGTACAGGTTCTTTATCCGGCTCTTTTCGGCGTAGGCGCCGTGATAGGTCGTGACGAACGCGATGTTGCTCTGGCGAGCCGCAATAAGCGCGCTCCACGCCGGTGCGCGACTACGGGCATGAATCAGGTCGACGCCTTCAAGCATGGCCGCAAGCCTAATGGTGCTGACATTTCGCAATATCCGGAACGGGTTTTTCGTACCCGTCCGCATGATTTTCAACTCGCCGCCGTCCGCGGTAATGCGATCGGCCATGCGACCGCCCTCCGTCACGACGATGGATCGGCCACCCGCGGCGACGATCGCGCTGTTTATCTCGATTGCCGACAGCTCGGCACCGCCGGTATCGAGGCGCGGGATGATCTGCATTATGGTAGGTGATCGTGTCACGTTGTCGATTGTTCCCCTGAATCAAAGAGGTCTCTTATGCCGGCCATCGCGCAATCGCAATTCATCGAGATCGGTGCGGGGGCAAACGCACGCCGGATCGCATCGTTGATCGGCAAGGGCGCTACGCCTGGTCTCGTGTGGTTGCCTGGGTTCAAGTCGGACATGGTCAGCACGAAGGCATCTGCACTCGCCGAGTGGGCGGCGGCGAAAGGGCTCGCCTCGACACGATTCGATTATTCCGGCCACGGGCAATCGAGTGGCACATTCGACGACGGTACGATCAGCCGGTGGTTGGAGGAGGCCGAAGCCGTTTTTACCAAGCTCACGTGTGGATCGCAAATCTTGGTGGGCTCGAGCATGGGCGGCTACATCGCGCTGCTACTGTTGCGCCGGCTCATGGCATCTGCGCCCGAGCATGCGGTCCGCATCAAAGGCTTGGTGCTTATCGCGCCAGCCTGGGACATGACGGAAGAACTGATGTGGAACAACTTCGCCCCGAGCGCCAAGATGGCACTGGAGAGGGATGGTGTGTGGCATCGGCCGAGCGCTTATGGCGAACCCTATCCGATTACGCGGACGTTGATCGAGGATGGTCGTAAGCATCTTCTCAGCCGCAAGACCTGGGATCCAGGCCGCCCCGTGCACATCATGCACGGCCTGCTCGATCCGGATGTGCCTTGGGAGCATACGCTCGATCTAGAAAGCTTCCTCGACGGCGGCTGGACCCGCGTATCGGCCGTGCCCGATGGCGAGCACCGGCTTTCGCGGCCGGAGGATCTGGCCGTGCTGTTTGACATCATCGGCAAAATGGTGGCCGGCGTTGGGGCGCCCTCAAGCTCCTAGCGCCTCGCGCAGCACCGGGCCACGCACGGTCAGGAATTCGTCGAGAGCAGCCTCGAAAGCGGTGAGCTCCGCCGCTTCGATAGGTAGCGACAATGCCAACATGCCGCGCCGCGCGAAGTACTGGCCCAGCTCGATCATATCGAGATGCAGGAGCTTCAGCAATTCGGCGTTTCGCTGCTCGCCGGCTTTGTCCGTTGCCCAGGTATCCTCCGGGCGCTTGATCGGTCCATCGCGGAAGTGCATCGCCAGAATTGAACCTTGCCCGAGCGTCTGCATTGGCAACCCGTGTCGGTTCATGATGGCGTTGAGCCGATCGCGAAACGCATCGGCAGATGCGTTGAAACTCTCGGCAACATCGGGCGTGTAGATATCGCGTAACCCGACAATGCCAGCCGCCATTGATAGTACGTTGTTGTTGAAGGTGCCGGCGTGCGGTGCCGAGCCAGATTTGTACGGATCGTAGTGGGACATGATGTCGTGACGGCCGCCGAATGCACCGAATGACATGCCGCCGCCCAGATATTTGCCGAACGAAGTCATGTCCGGTGTGATGCCGACTTTTTTCTGCACGCCACCCGACGACAGCCGTGAACTCATCACCTCGTCGAAAATAAGTACGATGCCGTGCTTCGTCGCAGCATCACGCAGGGCCTGCAAAAAGTCCGTGTCAGCAGAAATTGCACCGCCGCCGCCCATCATCGGCTCGACGACGATCGCTGCCAGCTCGTGCGCATGCGCTTCGATCTGCGCGACCGTGCGTTCGATATCGTTGTAGCGGGCGATCACCCACGGAAACGGCGCGTTGGTCGGCGGCTTGTGTTGGCCGAAGTAGAATACGCCGCCGTGATAGCCTCCATTGAACACCATGATATGGCTGCGCTTCGTGAACATGCGCGCGGTCACCATCGCGAACAAGTTGGCCTCGGTGCCGGAATTGCAAAAGCGAACGAGGTCGACCGAGGGAAAGCGATCGCACATGATGCGGGCGAGCTCGGCCTCGTAAATGTTAGGACCACCGAGCGTGACGCCGCCATCGATCACGTGTTTCAGCGCGGTCATGATTTTTGGGTTCGAATGACCGTAAAGTCCTGCTGTGTATTCACCGAGGAAGTCCACATAGGTGTGGCCGTCGATGTCCGTCACGCGGCACCCTGCGCCGCCTTGAAACGCCAGCGGAAACGGCGAGTAATGCAGCACCGTGCGCGTATTCCCGCCGGGCATGCTCGACTTTGCGCTGTCGGCCCGCGCGCGGCTTTTCGCATTGGCAGCGGTAAAGCGTGCCTCCGCATCGGTGACGGCGCTGGCCAGGTCAGTATTGGGTTTTAAGCGAGGCAGGGCCATTGGAGTTTTCTCCATTGAATTCGACGCTGATGAATTTTTACGGCCGAGGGAAGGTTGCGACTTCGATCTTGTTGCCATCAAGATCAAGGATAAAGGCGCAATAATATGTTGTCACGACGCCCGGATAGGGCCCAGGCTCTCGTTCGCTTCTGCCGCCACCATTGATTGCCGCCGCGTAAAACGCCTGCACGGCTGCTGCAGACGGCGCACGCAGGCAAACGTGATGGCCGCTATCGGTATTTGCGCTGCAGCCTTCCCTGAGATTGAGCCACAACTCCGGATAGGTTTTGCCAAAGCCGATTGATCGGCCACGATCGGCGACGCGTTGCATGCCGAGCGGAGCCAAGACGGGGTCATAGAACTGAGCCGCAGCCGCGAGGTCGCTTACGGGTATGGAGACGTGGTCGATCATGCCGTCCTCGACGGAAATGCGATTGTGCCAAGTTTCTAGCAATAGTGCTGCGAACAGGCCACCTGACAAATGACGTCAGGCATGATGTGATGATCATGCAGGCAAACCATATCGGAGTTCCATCATGGCAACCGTGAAGCTATTGTCCGACGAGGAAGCATTACCAGAAGCCCGCGCCGTTTTCGATGACATCCGCAAGACCCGCGCAACGGACTACGTGAACAATTCCTGGCGTGCGCTCGCAAACGATCCAGCGAACCTCAAAGCTAGTTGGGAAAAAGCCAAGCAGGTGATGGGACCCGGCACCGCGCTCGATCCACTTGTGAAGGAGTTTATCTACATCACCGTCTCGATCATGAACAACTGCGAGTATTGCATCCACACCCACACGCACTTTGCCAAGAACAAGGGCATGACGCAGGAACAGTATAACGACATGCTTCGCGTGATCGGCCTTGCCACCGAAGGCAACCGCATGATGACCGCGATGCAGGTGCCGCCAGACGAGCGCTTCAAGGTAAAGTAGTCGCTACCGGCTCAGGAGCAGCGGGCATTCGAGGGCTGCTGCCAGCGGACTGAGGTCTTCTCCCGCGGGCACCGCCAGTCCGCCAAAGCGTGCGATCAGAAATCCCGGCTGCAACTTTCTTAGAGCCTCAGCGACGGACGCCGGGCTCGCATGGCTTGCGGGCAGGATCAGGATCCGCACCTCGCTGCCTTCGGCGAGTGTAAGGCGCGCGTGGGATTCGATCCAGGTGGCGGTATCGCTGTCGGGTGCGACCACGGCGATAACGAGCGGTGTATCAGTGCCGTCGATAAGGCGGGTGCCGGCGCGTAACATGCCTGGCAACGCCTCGATATCTTCGAGCGCGAGCACAACCGGCCCGGTGGTGCGGGATGCGCGCGGGCCGACCAGAACCAGTCCCGTGGCGTCGAGCACGCTGTCTAAGAGAAGCTGGATCTCGTCACCTGACGACGCGCTGAACGGCTCTGCCAATACGACAAGATTCCAGGGGCCGCAATCGGCGCACGTGACTGACAACGCACGCAATGGTTCGTCGCGAACGGTGCGTTCATGAACCAGGACTTGAGCCATATCGGCGAGCGTTAAAAGGCGCCGGTGCAGCCCGACGAATTGGCAACGCAGATCGCGAACCACGTCTTCTTGGGTGATCTGGCGAACGCCCGTCCCGCGGGTGTCGATTTCGCGGACGAATGGAAATCGGGTGAGCGCGATCAGCTCGGTGTCTTCGACGTAAAGGCTTTCGATTTGTGATTGGAACGCCTGCGCGATACGTACCGCAGCCTGCAGCGCAATGTCGCTGGCGCGCGCCGACGTCGTCCGTACCACGACGCGGCCGCGCTCTTCGCTCGCTTCGGCGACATGAGCGATCATGATGCGATGCCGTCCCTTGTATTGACGAAGGCTTTGGCTCGCGTCGAATATAGCCGCAATTTATCTTCGACCGCCGCATTGACCGAACCAACTGGAAACCTACCGTCAGGGCCGCTCTTGCCCGCGATCGTGCCGGTTAAAAGTTCGATGCCGTCGTCGATGTGGGCGACGGCGTGAATGCGGAACTTACCCTCCGTCACTGCCGCAACGATATCCTCGCGCAACATCAGGTGCTGGATGTTGGCCCGCGGAATAAGCACGCCTTGCGTTCCATCCAATGTGCGACTGGCGCACAAATCGAAAAATCCCTCGATCTTTTCGTTCACGCCGCCGATTGCTTGCACGTCGCCCCATTGGTTGACCGAACCCGTCACCGCGAAACTCTGCGAGATCGGCATTTCAGCCAGCGCGGAAATGAGCGCGTAGAGCTCGGCTGAAGACGCACTGTCGCCGTCGACGCCGCCGTAGGATTGCTCGAACACGAGCGTCGCTGCCAGCGCCAGGGGTGCTTCTTGCGCATAACGGCCGGCAAGGTAGCCCCAAAGGATCATGACGCCTTTCGAATGCAATGGCCCGCCCAGGTTCACCTCGCGTTCGATGTCTGTGACGCGGCCCTGGCCCATGCGAACGCGCGCCGTGATGCGGCTTGGCCGGCCAAACGAGAACGTGCCCAATTGGAGCACCGATAGACCGTTGATCTGTCCTATTTTTTCGCCGGTGGTGTCGATCAGCACGATGCCGCGCTCGATCGATTCTTGCGCGCGGTCGCGAAGGCGGCTGGCACGATCCATCGCCTCGGCAATGGCTTTTGCGATGTCCCGTCGAGAAATGATCTCGCGGTTCTCGGTCGAAGCCCAATAGTCGGCTTCACGCACGATGTCGGACAGGCGGCCAATCTCGATCGAAAGTTTCTCGCGGTCCTCAGCGAGCCGCGCCCCTTCTTCGATGAGGCGTGCTACGCCGCCGGCATCAACATGCTTGAGTTTGTGTTCCGCCACGATCGACGCGATTAGCCGGGAGTAGGCATGATCGTTGTCGACCGTTCGATCGATGGTGTCGTCGAAATCGGCCTGCACTTTGAACAAGCGGGTGAAATCTGGATCAGCTTGGGCGAGCTGATAATAGAGTTCCCTGTCGCCGAACAGAACGACTTTGATTTCGAGCGGAATGGGCTCGGGATCTAGCGTCTGTGCCGTCATCATGCCCACGGTTTCAACCGGCTGCTCGATGCGTATCAGCCGGGCCTTGATCGCTCTCTTCAAGGCTTCCCAAGCGAACGGTGATAGCAGAAGTTTTCGCGCATCGAGCAACAGATAACCACCATTGGCGTGATGCAAGGCACCCGCTTTAATCAAAAGGAAGTCCGTCAACATGTTGCCCATCTGCGCCACGTGCTCGATGCGGCCGATGAGGTTTCCGTAAGTCGGATTGATTTCCTCGACGATGGGTGATTCGCACGTCTCGCCTGGCGTCCGAGCCACCAAAAGGTTCACGAGATAACGCCGGTAACGAACGTCGCGTGATGCATCCGCGGGCTGCTTGATCGCTCCCGTCTCATCCTCCGCGTCGGTGAGGAATAGCGCCACGTTTCGGATCAAGTCCTGACGCGTTGCCCCCAGATGCGACAAGATATGCGGCAAATCGGCGAACGCCAATTCCAGATCATCGAGCGCTTCGTGCGTTGCAGCGGTCGCGATTTCCTCATTGAGTGCGCTGAGCTTCTGCCGCCGCTCCTTTTCGGATTTGGGTATTCTCGACAGGAGTTGTTCTAGCTCCCCCTGCAAAATTGCGATTTTGCCCTCTACCCCGCGCCGCATGTCGTCCGGTAACTGCATGAAGACTTCCGGTTTGACGACTTTGCCTTCGAGCATCGGCGCCATCGCGAACCCCGTCGGCGTTCGCAGGATGGCAATATTCTGCGCTTGGGCTTTTTTATTCAGGGTCTCCAGGGCGGCTTCCTGGCCAGATCGGAACGCTTCCTCAATGCCGCGTTTTCGGGTCTGATAGTCATCGCCCTCGAACATCGCCGGCAGCGTTGCGCGTAACTCGTCGATGGCCTTGATCATCCCCTGCGCAAGCGCTTTCGCTCGGCCACAAGGCAGTTCGAGTGCGCGCGGCTGGTTCGATGTTTCGTAACTGTTGACGTAAACCCAGTCAGACGGCTGGATTTTGGGGCGGGCTTTATGAGCAAGATAAGATTTGACGGCTGTACTTTTGCCCGTGGAGGGGGGACCCAATACGAACATGTTGAAATCGTGGGCTTTGATGTCAGCGCCGAATTGAATAGCCCGCAGCGCTCGATCCTGGCCTATTAATCCGTCGATCGGCACCAAGTCGCCGGTCGTCTTGAAACCGAGGCTGTCGGCATCGACAGTTCGCCTGAGCGCGGTCGCTAAGAGTGGCAAGTGCAAATCGTTGGGCGGGTTCGATGAAGATGTTCGGTTAGTCGCACTTGAGGTCAGCGCCTCGCTCTTGCCGCCTTTGGCCCATTTGAAGATCATAGCCTCCGCCCCTTCTTGCTCCGCTGCG
>JANLXZ010000029.1:0-1770 GCA_031365375.1 Hyphomicrobiaceae bacterium
GGTTAACGAACATCCGCACCAAGAACACCGTGACGTGAGTTTAAGTTCCAGCTTCTTTCCGATCGGCAGAGTGATCGAGCCGATCTGATATGGCGCACATTGGCAACACCGCGCGGCGAGCCTACGAATAGGCAGCAGCACGAGAACCGACTTTTGACACAATATGAGACCCTGTCTGAACAGCGCCTGAATGGCTGTACTCACCCGAGCAGCAGGGGTCTGAACCATTGTCCCTTGAGAACTTGCTGGTGCCCCGGGGCGTTGAGCTGTCGGGTTAACACAGGAGTCCTTACAATGCGAAACCGTCGCGCAGTCGTGAGGTTGACCGCTCCTCCGCGCGCCGCCGGTTCTGTGTTGCGGGTCGGGGCGGAGAAACGGGCTTCAAGTCGAACAAAGAAACAGACACGGACTGCCACCAGATCAGCAGCTATAGCATAAGGCTCGACGAGGCCGTCCACGCCGTCCGGCCTCATCGCGACTTCACCAACGAAGGCGACAGGTCACGAGCTGCAAAAACACGACAAGTTCAAAAGCTACGGACAGATGCAAGGTGCCAAATGCACTGCCTTGGAGCACCCACGTGCTTTCACAAAACCGCTCCCCGTACCGATTCTATCGACCCATCAATGAGCAAATGAGCGCGTTTTCCTGTAATCGGCGCCCGGTTACCGTCGAAGGGGGCTGTGGATGGCGTGGGGCAATGATGCCGATCGGCACCCTAACTCCAGACCCGTTTGGCATTCCGAAAGCAACGATCACGGATATACAAAAAGCGTTGAACTAGTTTGCCTGTGGCTGCGCTTGCTTCATGCTTGCCGCCTTCGAATGCTGGTCCGCCAGCCGGACGCGCCAGAACCTAGTACGGGCCCCCTCGACACTGAAATCATTGTCGGTGACGAGGAGGAGTTCGTTCGGCGACAATACGACCAATCCCTCCAGATCGCGATCCATCTCCGGCGCATCGTCGGTCGTGAGCACCAGTGCCTTCGCGAGGACCCGCAAGCCGGCTGGCGTCTTGGAAGCCGCGCTGGATTGCTCGAGTGTCGGGCGGGTCCGAACGTCCATGTGCGGCGGCGGTACGGCGAAGCGTTGGCTTAGATCCACCCGATAGATCTTCGTGGTTCGCGAAATGCGCTCCAGGACGAGCAGGCGGTCCGGGCCTATCATCGCAACCTCGCTGACCTTGACGTCTGCCAATGCGACGTTGCCGGCCTCTTTATCTCGCAGAAAAGTCTCGGGCTCGTCCAAAGGATAAAGAAACTGCGCGGCAAAGACAGCTGCGGCGTGTTCTTGATGGCTTCGACGAAGCCGAACGCGGTTCGTCGCAACAGCGGATTGGGTGACAACAGGAAGGTGCCGAAGGCCACCCCGACGACGGTTGCGGTCACGATTGCCAGCACCGAGACCAGCATGGTGTTGAGGATCGCCACAATGGCGGCGCGCGCGTAGGTGTCGCGGCTGGTGAAATCGATCCGCTTGAAGGGGATGTCGAAACTGGCCGGCCGGCGCAGGAACTCGAAGCTGAGCGACAGGCCCTTGCGCTCAAGGTTGCCGGCAACATTGCTCGCGACCAGAACGACGATGGTCGCGAGAACCGTAAATACTAGGACTTGCCGGGCTAATGCGATGCGGCGGCTGTTGAGCTGCATCTATACCTCATGGTGGTCGCGGCCAGAAATGCGCGAACGCAGGCTGGCCGGCCCGATACTCTCAATCGCTCAGCGGAATGGGTAAGAGTACATCAGGCCGCCCTTGCTCCAAAGATTGTTG
>JANLXZ010000037.1:0-7883 GCA_031365375.1 Hyphomicrobiaceae bacterium
ATCGGCGTCTTTCATTGAGTTGCCCGCGATGTTTGAAAACGATATGATCAATTTATGCTCGCCACTCATTGTAGAGCTCGGTAAGCGAAGTGGCTAGCGATTAATGCTAAGCGACATCATTTCTAATTCGAACTAAGCCGAAAACCCGCCAGTGACGAGACTTTCCGGTGTGAGGCTTCCTTGCAACGAACCTCACGAGCGTTCCTTCCGACCCAGGCGGACAATCCCGCGCAACCAACGGAACAGTGACTCCGCTGCCTGTCAGCAACTCACTGTGGCTTCCCCGCCAATTCATGACGGTTCCGGTAAGCACATGGGTAGCTGGTTCAGATGGATCGGGATCATCCATTTCAGTCCTCCGTGATTGGATTCACTGTACGAAGGGTAGCAGTTCTGCATTGCGATCGCAGATGCGGGCGGATCGCCCCGTAGTACAGTGCATACGGCAGGCGGAGATTTCATTGGCGTGCTGCGCCCGGCGGCAGGCGTTCATCAGTAAAAGTATATGGCGACTGTCGAGAGAGATGCGGCAGCCAGGAAGCCGAAGACAATATCAACGCGTCGAGTCGCTTCTAGTGGATCATTGATTTTCTTGAAGTACCTGCCCATTTCACGCTCCTGCACTCTACTACTAAATCCCTCCGCTCCTAGGTGTGGCGGCCGGTGGGGCGGCATCGATTGGTGCTGGAGTCTTCAGGCATCGCGCGCTCTCCTGCAACACCTCTTGGATCAGCGAAATTTCTCTCTCGGGTAGGCTCCGGTAGTACCATGAGGGTAGATCCAGGCTAGGCGCACTTTCGAGTGCAAGAGGATGTGCGGCCCCACTCTGGTGGATCAAGGACCAGGACACCGGACGCCCCCGTCAAATCGCTGCCCTTTAGACATGGCGACAGCGGCCTGATCCCCGAACGTCGGGGGTTCATCTCTTGTCTCTCGGTTCCGAGAGCAGGAGCGTGATGGCCATCGCTCGGTTGCTGACGTCGAGTTTGTCGTACAGATTCTTGAGATGATATTTGACGGTGTTGTGCGAGATGCCGAAGCGGGAGGCGATCTGCAGGTTCGTCAGACCTTTGGCAAGCGCCTCCAAGAGTTCGCGCTCGCGCGCGGTGATCTCGTCCAGCGGGCTTTTCGACAGCGTCTCCAAGTCGACGTAGGGCAACGATAGGTGGCCGCGAGCGACCGTCGCAATCGTATCGAGGAGGTCCGCGGGTTCTTCACTTTTCGGTACGAACGCCCGCGCCCCGAGTCGGATCGCCAGCCGTAACACGCCGGGGCTCGCTTCGCCGGTATAGATAATCGCGCGGATCTTCGACTGGCGGCGTTTGAGCTCGGAAAGCACATCTCCACCAGTCAGATCTGGGAGTGACCAGCCGATTATCCCGATATCGATTGGCCGTTCGTCGATAAGTTTGAGGAACTCGTCACCGCTCCCGACAACCCCGACGACGTCGAAGCGTCCATCCCGTCCGATAATTTCCTTGAGGCCCTGACGCACGATCGGGCTCTTGTCGGCGATCGCGATCCTTGGCCGGCTTATTCTCGCGGCGCTCTGAGGAAAGGAGTCTGCCATTTTCTCTTGATCCGAGCGAATAGGTCGTCTCGCTCGCCTCCCTCAGGAGGCAAGCCCACAGCACCTTTGCCCAGCTGTTTCGCTTCGTCGATCGACCAGTCCCGAGCCAACGGGTTGTGCGGATATCGGGGATGCCAACGCAACACCCCCTTGGCTCAATCAAAATTCTCTCTTAGGTAGGCACGCGGTGTGTCCCACTGGGTAGGTGCCTTCATTGCGCACGACTGATCGGGCCGCATGATATCATAAGGCAGGCCTTGATTTCTCGCCGATGACGTGAGGGGTAGATTGGCGCCGGTTGTGCTTAATGTACTTCACGGCTGCCTGCTATTTTGGCGCACGTTTGGACAGCATACGCTGCAAAGTCCGGCGATGCATGGCAAGGCGCCGGGCCGTTTCCGACACGTTGCGGCTGCAAAGCTCATAGACGCGTTGAATATGCTCCCACCTCACGCGATCCGCGGTAATGAGATCCGGCGGCGGCGGCGGGGCCTTTGAGTTGGGCGGCGAAAGCAGAGCGTTGATCACGTCGTCGGCGTCGGCCGGTTTCGCCAGGTAGTCGAACGCGCCGAGCTTGATTGCGGAAACGGCCGTCGCATAGTTGTCAAAACCGGTGAGCACGATCGTTCGCGCGGTCGGGCGGACCCGTGACAACTCTGCGACCACGTCGAGCCCATTACCTCTCCCGAGCCGGATGTCGACGACTGCAAATGCCGGTGGGCTATCGTGGATGAGGGTGATGGCCTCCGCAACAGACTCAGCACTTCTCACAACAAAGCCCCTAGTCTCCATTGCGCGCCTAAGCCGCTGCAAAAGCACTTTGTCGTCCTCAACGATAACCAGCGAGCGGTCGGGGGGAAGTTCGTCCTGAGGAATCGAGAGATCGTTGGTCATCTCATTTGCTCCCTAGGCCCGGAGCCGCCGTAAACCAAACAAGCCCGCCCCTCGGCCTACTTGCTTGAATTGACAACGACCCCATCACGATAGAACATGATTGATTGCGAGCATATTGTACTTCTAATGTGTCATTGTCGATTGCGGCGTGGTCGTCGAGGCGCTCGCCGCATTCTATTTCTTGGGGACCTGGCGGCGCCTCAATCGAAGCACAAGCCTCAGCGATAGCACCTGCGTTGAGGTCGTTCTTGTCGGCCGACGTTCTCTAGGAACGCCGACAAGTTGCGGTTTAATGCTTGTCGTCGCCGGCCTCGGCACGATCCAATGATCGGCGCACACGATAGGTTAACGCCAGCACGCAAAGGACCACCACCGGCACCGCGGCAGCCGTTGCGATGTCGGGTGATACTGATTGCGGCAAGAGGCCTGCATCTTTGAAACCCCGCGCGAGATAGCCAACGAAACCCACGACATAGTAACTGATGGCCGCAACCGACAGGCCCTTGACCGTCTGCTGCAACATAAACTGCAAATGCGCGCGCCGATTCATTGATTGCAACAGGTCGCGGTTCTGTTGCTCGAGCTCGAACTGGCTGCCGGTACGCAAGAGGTCCGCTGTGCGTGTCAGCTGGCTTGAGAGCCGCTCTTGCCGGGCTTCGATGGCATTGCAGGTCTCGATCGCGGGATCGAGACGGGCCCGAAAGAACGAGGTGATCGAGACGTGGTCGCCCTCCTTGCGCTCCTGGATCAGTTCCAGACGGCTCTTGACGATCGCGTGGTAGGCGCGGCCAGCACCGAAGCGGAAGGCTGTGCCGGCGGTCTGGGCCTCGAGTTCGGCGGCAAGATCCGAAAGCCGGTTCAGGAGCGCTTGGTTCGATGCGGTATTGTGTGTGGCGCTGATGGCTTGTGTGATCTCGGAAAGCTCGCGCTTCATGCGCCGGAGATGCGGTGATGCCCTGCGCGCCTCAGGCAAACCGAGGAGTGCGAATGTGCGGTAGGTTTCGATCTCGAGCACACGTTGTGCAAGCCGACCGGCGCGCGTGTCGGTCAGGCACTTCGATTCGATCAGAAAGCGCGTGAAGCCGTCGGAATCGACCTGGAAGTCGGTTGAGAGCCGCGCTGCGCCGTCGGCGGCGGCGATGACGCACAGGCTCTGAGGCTCGAAGCGCTTCACAATCCGGTCGTCGAGCCGGTCGCCTGCAATAATTGACAGGTGCACCGCGGCCAGGAGCCTGCCAGGCGGGCCGAACGTGAACTCCCCAGCTGCAAATGGATTGGGCCGCGAAAACGGCTCCACCGCATCGCTGCCTGAGGACCAGGTGTATGTCGTGAACTCTGTGTGCTGCTCCCATCGTAGGTCCCAGTCCCCGAGGTCGAAGCGGTGATGATTGGCATCGCGCGCTGGCGCAGCAACGCCCCGCGCATCTGCAAGCTCAGCGATACTCAAGCGGTCTGCCTGAGCCTCTTCGTCCCCCGTCACAAAGGCGTAGCGGTAGATACGGCGCGGTATCGAAAGCGGCAGCGACGGGCGGGCGTGCAGCTCGCTGAGGACTAATGCGCGCTCTTCATGCTCGCGTATCCACCTCGCCCCGAGGCTTGAGGTGGCTAAGTTTGCCTGGTTCATGTTCTCGTTCCATCACGGACCGCCGTACCCATAGGTCGATCTTGACATAGGATCGTACCCGGAAAAGCAGATCGCGGTCATCCGCCGCAACGACGCGACGGCCATTGCAATGGTATGATGCGGTTAGATGCATCGACCCGCCGGCGATTGCAGACCCTTCAGACCAGGACAGCATCATGAACCAGAACCCGTTTGAGATCCCTCAGCAGATGCGGGAACTCGCGCAGAAAAATATCGAGCAGGCAAGCGCGGCCTATGGTCAATTCATGGGCGCTATGACACAAGCTATGGACATGTGGTCGAAGCCATTGTCGCCGAACAAGATGACATCTGGGTTTATGGCCGTTCAAGAGCAGGCGACCAAGTTCGCCAAGCAGAACGCCGAGGCGGGATTTGCGTTGGCAAGTGAACTCGCCAAAGCCAAGGACATCCAGGAAGTGTTGGCTCTTCAAAGCCAGCATGCACAGACTCAGATGCAGGCGTATGCCCTTCAGGCGCAGCAGCTTGGCCAACTCATGGTCCAGGCGACCCAGAGCATACAGCCACGCAGTTAGACCCACGGCCGTGGATGCATTCAACTTGGAAGGGCGTCGACGGGCTCCCTTTCTCATTTGCCGTTAGCTGGTGCCTTCAAATTTGAATGAAACCTTCACCTTGACGCGATAGGCTTCCACCTTGCCGTCGGTGATGACCAAGTCCTGCGAGATCACTTCTGCGACGCGGAGATCCCGCAGGGATTTTGCCGCCCGATCCACAGCTGCTTTCGCAGCCCTCTCCCAGGAGTCTGTGCTCGTTCCAACTAGCTCGATCACCTTGTAGACGCTTTCGGCCATTTGAACCTCCATTGATAGCGGCACATGACATCAGGCTGTGCCCGCGAAGACGCTCGCGCGTTTGCCCGCTTCGCGCTTTCATATCTGTAGCAGGGGCAATGAAGAAGCGCTTCGTTTTGTTTTGTCTGAAAAAGAAATCGCTGGGCCAATGAGCCTCGCGACATGAGTATCCGCGATTTGGAGGCACGGTGTCCCGTCCACCAACGTTTGGTTCGGTCCGAAAGGCCGGTGCGGGAGACGCGATTGCGGAATGTTATTGACCGGTTGTGGCCCATGACGTCGGCGGCTCGACGGTTTGGTTTCGGGCTAGTCCGACCGTCACCGAAAATTCCCTGGTCCGGTTTTGCTCTATCACCCTATCCAGCCAGCGTCCGCTGTCCGAGGTGCTGCGGACGCGCGCGGAAGGATTAGAGTTAGCCCCAACGACGCGCCTCGCGATGTCCGGAATCTCTGCACTGCAGTCGGACATCGCAGGGCCGTGCTGCGCGCGCTCAGGTCGGCTTCTGTGAAGGTTTCTCGGACACCGGCCAGGGAAGGCGGTGCCGCACACTCGGGCCGGTGTCCGAGAAGCAACAAGGCAGGAAGTCGCGCTAGCTCATGTGGTACAGCGGGCTCCGGGTGCCACACGCTGCGCCCTAAGGGGATTGGTCTGCGCACCCGAAGCTGGCGACGTCTGGCTCGTGCAGCCGGTGCCGCAATTCGCAATCATGACAACCTCGCTTGGGACCACAGCGGCGCTCGTCACGAGGGATCGGCTTGCGTTGGTTTGGGCTGAGAACACTGCACCATCATGCGCGGCACGCACTCGACCGTTGCCGGAGTGGGGCCAGCATCGGCAGGTCGGTCGTGAATGATGACGAACTCGGCTCATGACGTGTCGATCCTCACCGGTTGAGGCGAGGCACGATGTCGTGGCGTCGTGCCGCGCGCGAAGACCTCGATGACGAACATGCGCCCGCCGCAACACGGGCACGGCGTTGGCCAGACGCGGGGCGCAGTGTCATCGGCCGGTGTCGCCGGTTTCGGCGCCGATTCTGGCGGCGGCACAGCGAGCAGCTCGCGCGCCTTGGCGATCGCATCGGCGCGATTGGCATTGGCGAGCAAGCCATAATGGCGAATGCGCTGCATCCCCTTCGGCAACGCATGCACGAGGAACCGGCGAATGAACTCGCCGACGTCGAGCGTCATGGTCTTCCAGCGGTTGGCGCCCTCGACTCGATAGTCTTTCCAACGGAACGCGACGCGTCCATTGCTGGCGGCAATAAGACGGCGGTTGGAGATGGCCACGCGATGGGTGTAACGTGAGAGGTAGCGTAGAACCTGCTCGGGCCCGGCGAACGGTGCCTTGCAGTAGACGATCCACTTGGTGTGACGCAGCGGGCCGAGGAAGCGCTTGAACACGCATGCATCGGCGAGGCCAGCGTGCGTGTTGAAGAACTTGAGGCGACCAGCAGCGTGCGCCTCGGCGAGCATGGCGATGACCTTGCCGCAGAACAGGCGTGCCAGCGCCGCGACATGCACGAGGAAGTTCCCGCGCGAGGCGATCCAGCGTTCTCCATCGAGCGAGATCCCGCCGCCCGGTACGATCATGTGTACGTGCGGATGATGCGTCAGCGCCGATCCCCACGTGTGCAGCACTGACGTGATGCCGATCTTGGCGCCGAGCCGTTTCGGATCGGCGGCGATCTGCAATGTCGTCTCGGCCGCAGCTTTCATGAGGATGTCGTAGACGACGCGCTTGTTCTGATAGGCGATGTCGCGCAGTTTGCCCGGCAGCGTGTAGACGACGTGGAAGTAGGGCACCGGCAGGAGTTCGGCCTCACGATCGGCGAGCCACTCGCGCGCGGCAGACCCCTGGCACTTCGGGCAATGGCGGTTGCGGCAGCTGTTGAAGGCGATGCGTGTGTGACCGCAGGCGTCACTCTCACAACGCACGACGTGGCCGCCGAGAGCTTCCGTCCGGCAGCGCTCGATTGCACTCATCACCTTCAACTGATCGAGGTTCACGTGGCCGCGGTTGGCGTCACGCCAAGCGGAACCGTGTTCGCGGAAGATATCCGCGACCTCCAGGGCCGTGCGCACGGCCGACGGTCATGCAGCCGCCTTGCGTCGCGCCCGTTTCGTCTTGTTTTGCTTGCCTCGACGTATCTCGGGCGCGCTCTGCGTTTCCAGCTGATCGAGCGGACTCACAAGATTCGCAATGAGCTTCGTCGCAACGCGCGTATAGCGTGCCGTCGTGGCTAGGCTCGAATGGCCGAGCACCACCTGGATGACACGAATGTCGGTGCCGGCCTCGAGCAGGTGTGTTGCGAACGAGTGGCGCAGCGTGTGCAGCGTCACGGGCTTCGTGATGCTGGCCGCTGCGGCAGCGTCCTTCAGGTAGCGCAGGAATTGTCGGCGGGTGATTGGACGATCCGGGCCTCTGCCAGGGAAGATCCAGCGCTCGGCCGGTGCGCGCTCGGCGTCGTGCCGCGTCGGGCGCTCGGGCCACCACTGCCGCAGCAGGGCGTAAACTTCGGACGGCAGATTGACGTTGCGATCCTTCTTCCCCTTGCTCTCGACGACACGGATGATGTGGCGGGCCGCATCGATGTCTGAGACCCTGAGGCGGGTGACCTCGCCGCCGCGAAGGCCGCAGCCGTAAGCCGCAGTGAGCATGGCGCGCGCCTGTAGGCCCGGTGCATGGGACAGAATGCGTGCGACCTCGTTAAGGGCGAGCACCACGGCCACCGTCTGCGGCTCGCGCACGTGATAGACTTCGGCAGCGAGATCGTGCCGGCGCATCGTCACCTTCAACAGGAACTTCACGCCGGTCATGATCCGGTTGCGGTAGGGAGCGCTTCGGCCCCTGTCGATAAGATGGCGCTGGAAGTCGCGGATGTCGTCGGCCGTCGCCGTCTCCGGCGAACGCTCGAGGAAACCGGCGAACAGCTTGCACGCGAAGATATGGCCGCGCTGCGTG
>JANLXZ010000168.1:0-10902 GCA_031365375.1 Hyphomicrobiaceae bacterium
GTTTTTATTCAGGCTCCTTCGATCCGGTGACACTGGGTCACGCCGATGTTATTGCGCGCGCATTGGCACTCGTCGATCAGCTTGTAATCGGCATCGGTATTCACCCTGGGAAGTCGCCGTTGTTCACGACCGCCGAGAAGGTCGACATGCTGAAAGTGGACGTAAAGCTGCTCGCTAGGCAAGCGGGGGCGACTTTCGAAATCGTCACCTTCGATCGGTTGGTTGTCGACGCTGCCGCAGAGGCTGGCGCCAATGTCATCTTTCGTGGACTGCGCGATGGCACTGATCTCGATTACGAAATGCAGATGGCCGGCATGAACGGCGTGATGCGGGCGAGTATCGGCACGGTGTTCCTGCCCGCATCACCGGGGGTGCGGTTCATCACGGCAACGCTCGTCCGCCAGATTGCGATGATGGGCGGCGATGTGAGCTCGTTCGTCTCTTCAGGTGTCGCCAAGCGGCTGAAGTCGAAAGCCGGCGGCCGGTCTTGATACCCTGGACGATTACGGTTGGACTGCTGGCGGTTTCCGCTGCAATGACGATGGGTCTCATTCATCTGCTGCGTCCGATGCTCATTCGTTTCGCCATGGCTCACCCCAATCCGCGGTCAAGCCATTCGGTGCCGACACCGCAAGGCGCCGGGCTAGCGGTGGTTGGCGCCACGCTCATTTGTTCGATCGCCGCAATGCAGCTGTTGGCGGTGGGTCATAGCGCGGCCGCGCCGAATATCATCGCATTCGGTCTGGCGATCGTGGGGCTCGCCGCCATCGGTTTCGTCGACGACATCGCGCCGTTGCCCCTGCTCTCCCGATTGGCTGTGCAAACCGTTGCGTGCCTGGGCCTTCTGCTCGCATTGCCGGTAGGTGCTCGGGCGTTGCCGTTCGTGCCTTATCCCCTGGAAGCGTTGATTTCGCTCGTCGGTCTCGTCTGGTTTGTAAATCTGACGAACTTCATGGACGGCATCGATGGAATGTCGGTCGCCGGCATCTTACCAATCCTCGCCGGCATCAGCCTGCTGGCCGGGTGGTCTGATCCAGCGGCGGCAGTCGATGCAACAATCGCACTGGCGTTGGCCGGAGCACTAATCGGGTTCGCGCCATTCAATCGGCACGTGGCGAAAGTTTTTCTCGGCGATGCGGGAAGCTTGGCGATCGGCGGGATTGCGGGTTGGCTATTGCTGAGCCTCTCCGGCCGGGCTCAGCTGATCGCGTCGCTCATTCTTGGTCTCTACTATCTCAGCGACACCACTGTAACACTTTTGCTGCGCTGGTTTAGGGGAGAGAGCTTGGGGCAAGCTCATGGCGAGCATTTCTACCAGCGGGGCGTCGCGCGAGGACTTCGTGTCCAGCAAGTGGTTGCGCACGTTTGGGCATTGAACTGCGCATTACTGCTGCTGGCGCTATGCGCCGGGTCGACGGCGCGATTGTGGGTGCAACTTGCATGCCTTGCGATCGGTGCCGCGCTGACCGCGTGGATGCTGCGTCACTTCCGCGGCCACTCGTCAAAAGATTAAGATGCAGCGTCACTGTTGTCGATAATCCGTGCGGGGGTGCGAATGCGCGTTTCGAGCGCAGTGATGACATCGCAGGCGATGCTTTGGCTGTTACCGAAACCGGTGAAAGAAGGGTTGGGATCGATGCTGGAGACTGCGAACGCGTCGCCGTCTTTGGCAATGTCTATGTTAACCAGGCCCAACCCGAGTGCGGTTGCGACGCGCCCGGCAAACTTCTTTTGCTGGAGGCTTGCGGTGCCTCCGTTTGCAACGGCTGACCCTTGGACGACCAAACAGCGCTGTTCGAGCCCGGATCTCGCTGGCATCCGGGTCGGTAGGCGATAAGCGTGCAGCGCGGCGGACACCGCGTAGGGGCTGCGAAGCCGATCGAGCGCATCGCCGCCATTCAACGCGACGGCTCCCTGTTGCTGCATCAATCGGACGATCGCGGCTGCCTTGCCAGGCGGCCCTCCGGTTGCGCGCGCGATGATCGCATCGAACGTCGGCAAAGTCGCGCCGTTGAAAGTGACACGGGCGTTCTGGTCGGCATAATCGAGATCGAGCGGATCGAGCGCTAGAATGTCGAGTGCGTGTCCGCGTCGTTGCGCTTCTTCTCGCAGCAGAATGTTCGAGGCTCGCATCGGCTTCGTAGCGATCAGGGCGATGCGAAGGTGACGTAGTGGTAGGGTTTGCGCCGGAAGATCGCGATATAACTGGTGCGAAAGTTTGGGTTGCAGAAACGAGGCCGACGGGTCGATCAGCATGCCACCCCGGATTGCTTGCCGGCCGAGCAGCATCCGGTAAGCCATGCCCTCGCGATTAGTCAGCGTTGTTTCGATCTCGCCCCAATTCCGTCTGCCCAACACGAGGCGCGTGCGGATGACGAAGCGGATCTCCTTTTCGCCATTGGAACTCGTTACTTCGCGCCGATCGGCAATCGTCGCCGTGCAAAAACGGGTGATGTCGTCGCGACCGGGGATCGGGTGGATGCCGAACCGCACCATCGCCGCAGCGGCCGGGCCGAAAGGTTCGATCGCAAAGGCGTGCAAAGCTGATGTCTTGGCACCGGTGTCGATCTTGGCGCGAATGGCCGGTAATCCAAGGTCCGGCAATGCAAGCCACTCCTCCCACCCGACGACCACGGGAGTGTTGGCTGGAGTGTTATCGCGCGCGCTCAGCCTAATACCTCGTTCTCGTTCGACGGCTCACACCACCGATTTGGCTGCGACCGTCCGCAGCGTCGTCTTGATACGGCGAACGGTGCCAGTCTTGGCGCGCATGACGATCGTTTCCGTTTCGGCGAATTCGCCACGGAAGTGAACGCCATCGAGCAGCGAGCCGCCAGTTACGCCCGTCATGGAAAAGATTACGTCGCCGGAGGCCATGTCCTGCATCGTATATTTGCGATTGACGTCGGCCCCCATCTTGGCTGCGCGAATACGCTCCTCGTCTTTCATTGGCATCAAACGGCCCTGAATCTGACCGCCAATGCAGCGCATGGCAGCTGCTGCCAGAACGCCTTCCGGCGCACCGCCGGAGCCGAGATAAATGTCGATGCCGGTCTCGGCTGAATCGGTGGTCCAGATCACGCCGGCGATGTCGCCGTCGGGGATCAACTGTACACCGGCGCCGCAGTCGCGCACGGCCTTGATCAGTTCGGCGTGGCGTGGGCGATCGAGGATACAGGCCATGATCTCGGTGATCGCGACCCCCTTCGCCTTGGCAAGTGCATGGAGATTGTCGCGGGGGCTGGCATCGAGATCGACAAGGCCTTCCGGATAGCCCGGCCCGATGGCGATCTTGTTCATGTACATGTCAGGGGCGTGCAACAGGCCGCCGCGCTCGGCAATGGCCAGCACCGCCAGCGAGTTCGGCATCGCTTTGGCGCAGATCGTCGTGCCTTCGAGCGGATCGACTGCAATGTCGACGGCCGGGCCATTACCGGTGCCGACCTTCTCGCCGATGAACAGCATCGGTGCTTCGTCCATTTCGCCTTCACCGATGACGACCGTACCGTCGATGTTGACGCGACCGAGCTCGTGGCGCATCGAGTCGACGGCAGCCTTGTCGGCGGCCTTCTCGTTGCCGCGCCCGCGCAAACGGGCGGCAGCGACGGCGGCGGCTTCTGTTACGCGCGCGATTTCGAGTACCAGGACGCGGTCCAATCCGGTGATCAGTTTGTCGTTTGCAGCCGCGGTCATCAGGCTCTCCCCAATAGGTTCAGATTTGTTGGCGACGAATGTCGCATCAAAGTTTCTCGATCCGGATCATCTGCGGTTTGCCTGCAACCTTGCCGTCTTTTTCGATGCCATCGAGCGCGCGACGGATGGCAGCTTCGGTCGTCTCATGCGTAATCAGCACGACCGGCGTTTGTGCACCCGGTTCCGGTGTCGCATCAATGCCGGGGAGGGCCTTGCGCGGCCGCCTCTGCACGATGCTTTCCAACGACACCTCCTGCTCGCCCATCCGCATGGTGATGGCCGCCATTACGCCGGGTTTGTCGTGTGCGGTCAAACGCACATAGTAGGCGCCCTTGTGCGTGCCCAGTGTTGCTCGCTTGTAATGCTTAAGATTGGTAGACG
Source organism: Hyphomicrobiaceae bacterium (assembly GCA_031365375.1). Taxonomy (GTDB): domain Bacteria; phylum Pseudomonadota; class Alphaproteobacteria; order Rhizobiales; family Hyphomicrobiaceae; genus JAKFWF01. Next base: position 4,075 of record JANLXZ010000168.1, read on the forward strand.
GGGTTCCGAAAACCGGCAGCGTTGTGCCGCGCGCGATATCGCAAATGTCGCTGGCGACCGCCGAAGCGGTGGCTTTTGCTCCGGCCCCTGGCCCGACCAGCAACACATCGCCCGCAAAGTCACCATCGATCGCAACCGCATTGGTAACGCCGGCAACTTGCGCGATCGCTGCATGCTTGGGTACCATCGCCGGATGCACCCGGCTTTCGATGCCGGCATCGGTCATCAGCGCCACACCGAGCAGCTTGATGCGGTATCCCAGATCATCTGCCGCCTCGATATCAGCCGGCGTAATCGTCTCGATGCCTTCGATATGCACTTGATCGAGCGCCACCTGGGTGCCGAACGCGAGGCTCGTCAATAGTGTCAGTTTGTGCGCGGTATCGAAGCCACCGATGTCGAACGTGGGATCGGCCTCGGCGTAACCCTTGGCTTGTGCCTCTTTCAGCACGTCAGTGAAATCGCGTCCCTCATCCTGCATCTTCGTCAGGATGTAATTGCAGGTGCCGTTGAGGATGCCATAGACACGGCGCACGCTATTACCGGCAAGCGCCTCGCGCAGGGTCTTGATGATCGGGATGCCACCGGCGACCGCGGCTTCGAAGTTGAGCGAAACACCTTTCGACTCGGCAAGCTTGGCCAGCGCGACGCCATGCTGAGCGAGCAGCGCTTTGTTGGCGGTAACGACGTGCTTTCCCGCTCCAAGCGCTGCTTCGACGGCCGACTTGGCAACGCCGCCGGCGCCGCCGATCAACTCGACGAACACGTCGATGCCGGGATCACTTGCGAGTTTGACCGCATCGTCGACCCAGCGAATGCGGTCGAGCCCGACGCCGCGATCGCGCCCCTTGGTGCGGGCGCAAACCGCTGCGATCTCGAGCGGGCGACCTAGGTTCGCGGCCATGCGTGCGCCATTGATTTCGAGCAGATGGAGCAGCCCGGCGCCGACCGTGCCGAGGCCGGCGATGCCCAGCCGTAGTGGTGCCAGCCGCAACGGTGATTCGGACGAGCTCATGATGCTGACCGCTTGGTATTGTTTGTGGGCGCGACCGCTGTCGTGGGGATCACGTTGTGAAGCCCCTCAGCGCCGGCGCTCAAGAACTTCTTGATGTTACGGGCGGCCTGGCGAATGCGATGTTCGTTCTCGACGAGACCGATGCGCACGAAGCCCTCGCCGTATTCGCCAAAGCCCAGCCCTGGCGAGACCGCGACGTCGGCCTTCTCGATCAACAATTTTGCGAATTCGACCGAACCCAGTTCTTTGAAGGCATCCGGGATCGGTGCCCAACAGAACATGCTGGCCGGCGGTGAAGGAATGTTCCAACCGGCGCGGCCAAAGCTTTCCACCACGAGATCGCGGCGCATTTTGTAAGTCTGGCGGATATCGGCGACGCAGTCTTGTGGACCGTTGAGGGCGGCAGCGGCAGCGACCTGGATTGGCGTGAAAGCGCCATAGTCGAGGTACGATTTTACCCGGGCGAGTGCTGCGATCAACCGTTCGTTGCCAACCGCAAACCCCATCCGCCACCCTGGCATGTTGTAGGTTTTCGACAGCGAGGTGAATTCGACGGCTACGTCGATCGCCCCCGGCACTTGCAGGACCGAAGGCGGCGGATTGCCATCGAAATAGATTTCGGCATAGGCGATGTCCGACAGGATGATCAGGTCGAGTTTCTTCGCCATTTGTACTGCGGCGGCATAGAAATCGAGATCCGCGATTTGGCCGGTCGGGTTCGACGGATAACTCAGCACCATCGCAAGGGGCTTCGGGATGGAGTGGCGAACGGCCCGCTCGACGCCAGCCAAGAATTCATCTCCGGTGGCCGCCGGGATATGCCGCATTGCCGCCCCAGAGATGATGAAGCCGAACTCGTGAATCGGGTACGTTGGATTAGGCACCAGGATAACGTCACCGGGCGCGGTAATCGCCTGCGCCATGTTCGCAAATCCCTCCTTTGACCCCAGCGTCGCCACCACCTGGGTTTCCGGATTGAGTTTCACACCGAACCGCCGGTCGTAATAAGCCGCCTGTGCCTTACGCAATCCCGGAATCCCCTTAGAGGCGGAATAACGGTGCGTGCGCGGCTTGGCGATCGTTTCGACCATTTTGTCGACGATGTGCTGCGGGGTCGGCATGTCGGGATTGCCCATGCCCAAATCGATGATATCCGCGCCGCGAGCTCGTGCGCCAGCCTTCAGCCGATTCACTTCGGCAAAGACGTAGGGCGGCAGGCGCTTGATGCGATGGAAATCCTCAATCACGGTGTCTACAACTCCTCTGCTGACGATCCAAATCAATGCCGATTCGAGATCACATGGCTGTCTCTACGGCGTCGGTGGCGTGCTCGTCCAGTGTCGCAGACCCCCAGATAGCGGTTTGACGGAAGGCTGCCAACGTCTAGACTGCGGCATAAGTATCGAATTAATCGGTGAGAAATCATCGCAACCTTTGGTCATCCCCCTTGTCCAAGCACAAACCTTCCGCTCCAGCCGCACCCGATGGAATTAAAGCAGCGGCTGCCGCAAGCACCGCAGCGCCGGTTACCCCTCAGCCGATGCAGCCGGCGAACCCGGAAGAGTTTGCGCGGAATATGATGCGCGTTATGGAAGATGGCGCGAAATTCTACGCAAGCTTGTTGCAACGCTCCGAGCCGCAGGGCAAGCAGGGCGGCGGCACACCCGAATTTCTCGATGCCACCAAAACGCTGGGCGAACTGAGCCAGGCGTGGATGGCCGATCCAGGCAAACTCGCTGAAGCGCAGGGAGAGCTTTATAAAGGCTATCTCGAACTCTGGAACGGCACGATGCGTCGCCTGATGGGCGAGACTGTCGCGCCGGTCGCCAAGCCTGAGCCTGGCGATGGCCGCTTCAAGGATGCCGAGTGGTCGGCCAATCCGTATTTCGATTACTGGAAGCAGGCCTATCTCATTTCCACGAAATGGGCCGAGCAGATGCTGGCGCAAACCCCGGGGCTCGACGACAAAGCGCGCGCGAAGGCCGACTTTCTGCTGCGTCAGATCGCGGCGTCTTTGTCGCCCACCAACTTCGCTGTGACAAATCCGGAAGTCCTGCGCGAGACCATGGCCTCGAATGGGCGCAATCTCGCCGAGGGCATGGCGCAACTGCTGGCCGACATGGAAAAGTCGGGCCCCGTCCTCAAGATCAGCCAGACCGATACGACGGCTTTCGAAGTCGGTCGCGATCTTGCAGTGTCGCCGGGCAAGGTGATCTACCAGAACGATATCTTGCAGCTGATCCAGTACGCACCTTCCACCCCCACTGCACACGCGGTGCCGCTCCTGATCGTGCCGCCGTGGATCAACAAGTTCTACATCCTCGACCTGACGCAGCCGAAGTCCTTCATCCGGTACGCGGTGAGCCAAGGCTTCACGGTGTTCATCGTTTCGTGGGTTAATCCGGACGAACGCCTCAAGGACAAAACGTTCGAAGATTACATGCGCGAAGGCGTTCTGTCGGCGACCGATGCCGTCATGCGTGAGACCGGCCAGCAGAAGATCAACATCGTCGGCTATTGTGTCGGCGGCACGCTGCTGGCGTCAACTTTGGCCTATCTCGCAGCCCGCGGACACGACCCTTACGTCTCGGCGACGTTCCTCACGACCCAAGTGGATTTCACCAAGGCGGGCGATCTGAAGCTCTTCATCGATGAAGAGCAGCTGCAAAAGATCGCCGACACGATGGCTGAGAAGGGCTACCTCGAAGGTGCCCACATGGCGAGCGTGTTCAACATGCTGCGACCGAAGGATCTGATCTGGCCGTATGTGGTCAACAACTACATGCTCGGGCGCAAGCCGATGGCGTTCGATTTGCTGTTCTGGAACCAAGATTCGACACGCATGCCGGCGGCCAATCACAACTTCTACCTGCGCGAATTCTATCACGAGAACAAGCTCGCGAAGGGCGAGATGACGCTCGCCAATATCAAGCTCGACATGAAGAAGGTCACGATCCCGATTTATGAGCTGGCAGCGAAAGAGGACCACATTGCGCCAGCCGAATCGGTGTTCATCGGTTCGCGATTGTTCGGCGGCCCTGTCGAGTACGTGATGGCCGGATCGGGCCATATTGCTGGCGTCGTCAACCCGCCCGATCCAAAGAAGGTCAAATATCAATACTGGACCAACCCCTCCAGCACCGGCACGTTTGCCGACTGGGTCAAGGGCGCCACCGAGACGCCAGGCTCCTGGTGGCCACATTGGATCAAATGGCTCGGTGCCAAATCGGGTGACATGATCCCCGCTCGCACCCCCGGCGAGAAGCTAGGCACCATCGAAGCCGCACCCGGGAGCTATGTGAAGACGAAGGGGTGAGGGCGGGGTGGGGTGCGCCCTATTCCAAAAATCGATGTCATCCTCGGCCGATGCCTCGCTTCTGACGAAGGCATCGTACAGGGACCCATCGCGCCGCAAACTTACGTGTTCAAAACTGCCGCCAGATGGGTCGCCGGGATCCGGTCTCGGCCACCGCCGATCCCGGCCCCGAGGATGACAATTTTGGGTGGGTTTGACACCGCGCTCTAATCCAACAATCGATGTCATCCTCGGGCGATGCCTCGGTGCTTACCGAGGCGTCGTTCCGGGGACCCATGGGGCAAAGGCTCGTGTAGCATTCGGATGGAGCGGCGATGTCCACCTACTGGGTCTATATGCTCGCCAGCAAGTCCCAGGGGACACTTTACATTGGCGTGACGAACGGGCTCATCAAGCGGGTTGCCGACCATCGTGCCGGCCTCGGGTCGGCCTTCACAAAACGCTACAAAGTTCATTTGCTCGTGTGGTTCGAAGAGTTCGGTGACATAGAAGAGGCCATAACGCGCGAAACCGTTTTGAAAAGTTATTATCGCGCCTGGAAGATCAATCTCATCGAGCGCACAAACCCGTATTGGATGGATCTTTATCCGGCGTTACCGGGCGTGCTCGCCATCCCCAGTGACTGGAAACTGCCGCCCGATGGTTCCCCGGGATCCGGTCTCGGCCGTCGCCGATCCCGGCCCCGAGGATGACAATTTCAGATGGGTTTGACACCGCGCTCTCGACAACCGTATTCAAACAAGTACGGGCTCGGGACGAAAAAGAGATCAGTCGCTTGCAGCACCACCTGCCCCGACCCACTACCACCCGTTGACCCATGCCCCGTCCCGTCTTATCTCCTCGGCCATGGCCATACTCCCGATCATCAAACTGCCCGATCCCATCCTGCGACGGGTCTCAACACCGATCGAGACCGTCGATGACGAGGTGCGCCGGCTCGCAGCCGACATGCTGGAGACAATGTATAAAGCGCCCGGCGTCGGCTTGGCCGGTATCCAGGTGGCGGTGGCGCGCCGCATCCTTGTGCTCGACGTGTCGGAAAAGGAGGATGAACCGGAGCCGATCGTCATGATCAACCCGGAGATCCTGAGCCTTGGGCCGGAGCTGCGAATGCACGAGGAAGGCTGCCTGTCCATTCCCGATACGCACGTCGAGATCGAGCGGCCATCGACGTTGCGCATCCGGTTCCTCGACGCTCAAGGCAAACCGGTCGAGCTCGATGCCGGGGGACTGCTGGCGACCGCGATCCAGCATGAGATCAATCATCTCGACGGTCGCCTGATCATCGATTACCTATCCAAGATGCGACGGGACATGGTGATACGCAAATTTCGCAAGACTGCGAAAATCGGAACGCTCTGATGGTCCTGCGCGTGGTCTTCATGGGCTCGCCAGTGTTCGCGGTGCCCACGCTTTCCGAGATCATCGGTGCTGAGCATAATGTCGTGGCGGTCTACGCGCAGCCGCCCCGCCCCGCTGGTCGGGGGCAGACCGAGCGCCTGCAGCCGGTGCATCAGTTCGCGCTGAACGCAGGTATCCCGGTTTTCACGCCGCAGAATTTGCGTGGGCCCGAGATTGTCGTGCAGATGCGCGCGCACGATGCAGATGTCGCAGTCGTGGTGGCGTATGGCGTGATCCTGCCGCAAGCGATCCTCGATATTCCCCGCTATGGTTGTCTTAACTTGCACGGTTCGTTGTTGCCGCATTGGCGCGGCGCTGCACCGATCCAGCGCGCGGTGATGGCAGGCGATACCGAAACCGGCGTCATGGTGATGCGGATGGAGGCCGGTCTCGATACCGGCCCCGTTGGTCTTGCCGAGCATTTCCCGATCGACGCCAACGTGACGACCGGCGATGTGCATGTTGCGTTGTCGACCTTGGGTGCCGGCATAATGGTCCGGGCGCTTGCGGCCCTGGAACGCGGTAGCCTCACGTTCACCCCGCAAAGGCACGAAGGCGTCACGTACGCGCGAAAAATCGAAAAGGCGGAGAGCCGGATCGATTTCGCGCTGCCAGCAACCGAAGTGCACAATCATATCCGCGGTCTGTCACCCTTCCCCGGAGCGTGGTTCGAGATCGGCACCAGCAAGGGGTGCGAACGTATCAAGGTCTTGCGCTCGCTGGTCGTCGAAGCGGCGGGTAAACCCGGAACCGTGATCGACGATGCGCTCACCGTCGCTTGCGCGACCGGCGCCCTGCGCATTGTCGAAGTTCAGCGGGCGGGAAAGAAGCCGATGAGCGCGGCCGATATGCTGCGTGGTTTCGACGTGCCGCCCGGCACCGAGCTTAACCCTGCGGATTAACCTTGCAATCCAATTAGCCGCTGTAACAAGGGCAAGCGGGAGTTATCGTGGCGCATCAGATCGATGTCTCCCGGGAGCCGCGTCATGTCATTCGTTCGTTTGATTGCTCTTGCAGCGATGGTCGCGTCGGTAGCTTCGTCGTCGGCGCTCGCAAGTGAGCTGATCCGGATCGAGCCGCGGCCCTATTACGGTGC
>JANLXZ010000048.1:0-30458 GCA_031365375.1 Hyphomicrobiaceae bacterium
GGTTGGTGTAAAGCACGATGGGGAGCTTTACGGCACCAGCGATGGCTTTGAAGTACGCTTCGATCTGCGCGTCGGTAAGCGGGAAATAGGCTTCGAGAATTGCCAGAATGCCGTCCGCGCCCATGCGTTCATAAGTTTTCGCCTGGGCGATCGCGTCTTCGGTCGTGGTGGCGGCAACTCCCGCAATGACTGGCACCCGCTTGCCCGTCGCCTCGATCACAACTTCGACGACCCGCTCGCGCTGCGCCGCCGGCAAATACGCGAACTCGCCGGTCGAGCCGAGTGGCGTGACGCCGTGCACACCCTTTCTTATGAGATCATCGGTGAGGCGAGCGAGGACATCCCCATCAATGCGGCCGTCCGCGGCGACCGGCGAGACGAGATAGGGAAATACGCCGTGAAAGGCTGGCATGGACTAAATCATATCCTCGAACGGAATGATGGTCGACTTCACGGTTTTCATCGCCATGGCATCGGCGACGGCGCGCTTTACGCCGTCCTCGTTGAACGGGTAAAGCGTCTGCATTTTGCGCCACGGGTATTTGTCGCGCGCCTTATAGAGCATGTCGACGCCGAGCGCCAAATCGTTGGCGGTGAAGGCCCAGGAGCCAAGCACGTTCAAATCCTTGGTGCAGATGCGGTGCCACGACGTCATGATCGAGCCGGCGTCGGTGAACTGGCCCATTTCCACATACGTGCCGCCATCGCGCAGGAACTCGATACCCTCGGGCCCAGCGGTCGGATGACCGGAACAATCCATCACCAGATCGGCGCCATAGCCGCCAACGATGTCGCGCACGGCTTTGATGCGATCCTCGGCGGTTTTGTAAACTTCGATGTCGACGGTCGCCTCGGCGCCGAAGTCACGCGCGAGGGCAAGTCGTGGAGTTTCGGGTGCGCCAACTGCGATGACGCGTCCGGCACCCATCTCTTGGGCGGCTGCAATGGCGAGTATTCCGATCGGTCCGGTACCTTGAATAACGACCGTGTCGTTCCACTTGAAGCCGCCCGCCTTGATCGCGCGGTTGAAGGCACGGATGCATGACGTCAACGGTTCGGAAAGTGATCCGAGAAGCAAACTCATGTCGTCGGCCAACTTGTAGATCTTGGTGCCGGGAAGCTCGTCGTAGTCGACGTAGACGTACTCGGCCCACCCACCCCACAAGTGTGGCGGCTTGTCGAAGCCGAGGTAGCGGCCGTAGTAGACCGGCGTCAGGCACTTGTTGGATTGCTCCGGGTAGCGCTTGCACCAGTCGCAAAACCCGCACGGCATGAGGGGTGGCAGCATCAGTTTCGAGCCGACCTCGAGTGGCTTGCCCATGTGATCGGTCTTGAGTTCCGATCCCAACTCGACGATGACCCCCGCCAACTCGTGGCCGAGCGTGAATGGCCAGGGCAATGGTTTCGGCCAGTGACCCTTGAGAATGTGCTGATCGGTGCCGCACACGCCGCACGCGCCGATCTTGATTAGTGCGGCCTTAGGCCCGATCTTCGGCCAAGGGACTTCGCGGATGACCGGTTCGGCGCCTGGACCATCGTACGTCGCAACCCGGATCATTGGCTTCGAGGATGAGGGATTTGCTGCTTTGACAGCGGTCGACGTTTTCGTTTTTGGCATCTGGCGTTCCCCAAAGGCGTTGCGTTTGCGGACACTCTAACAGGCGCGTCGACGCATCACAGTCTTACGACCGCATGGGCGCTATGCCCGCGGCCGTGTCAAGCAGCCGCCTGTTCGCGTTGAAGCTCTGCTGCCCGCCGTTGGTCAGCGTCCGCCCGCGCCTGTTCACCGCTGCGACCGTAGGCAACAGCCCGGTTCTGATAAGCGGCGATCAGCGACGGTTGCTTTTTGATCGCGGCCGTCAGATCGTCGATCGCGGGCGCGAAATCGCCGGACCTCAGATGTGCGGTCCCGCGCGCGAAGTAGGCGATGCCAGCCTTGGTCGCCTTAATGGCTCGCGAGTAGTCATCGAACGCTTGCTTCAACATTGATTTGGCTTCGAACGCGGCACCGCGCGCGAGCAGTGGCGATGCATCTTTGGGTGCGATGGCAATTGCTTTCGAAAAATCGGCGATGGCGCGATCGTAGTCCCCGATGTTATGGCGCGCGTGGCCGCGCCGGCAAAGTATCGTTGCAAGTTTGGGGTCGATTTGAAGCGCTTTATCGTATTCGGCGATCGCCGACTGAAATTGGCCGGCCTGCTCGTAAGCAATCCCGGCGTGGGCAAATGGGATCGCTAATTTTGCACGCGCAGAACTGCGTTGCGCAACATAGATCGAGACCGCAATGCCGGCGATTATAATCCACAATAAATAGCCGAAGATGTAATCGAATAGCGAGATCTCATAAGGCGGAAGGGGCTTCGGCAGCTTGCCGGTCGCCTGGAGTTGATCGACCAGTTTTGCGTCGAGCGTGAAGTACCGATTTTGTCCGACGACGCCCAAAATGTACCCATCGTCGGACAGCATGTAGGGGGCGATAAATGAATGCTGAGCGTACTTGTGGCCAAGGTAGAGCGCTTCACCGGCCGGCCCTTTGAGATCGGTATCCTGTAATTTTACGAGGTGATCTTGCGTCCCGAACAGGGCCTTAGCAGCTTGTGCCGGGATTGGAACAGATGCAGCCGCCGCGAGGAACAGCACCACACCGAGACGAATGACGACCACTGGGTGACATCGATAAAGTGCGACTTTGGCGAACATGGTTGGATACATCCTCGATCGAGTGGCGGTATCAATCACGCTGGCGCGAGAGGCGGGCTTTCATTCGTCACTTTTAATCAACCTTGAAATAGAAAATCTAGCTCGGTCGCGCTGGGATCATCAGAACGGCTTCGCCGCTAAGAACTTCGTGATCGTTGACGAAACTTTGGCAATCGAATCTGGCGCGCCGCTTTGCAGGAAACAATTCGGCGACGATCACTTTTGTCAAAACCTTATCTCCGACGCGCACCGGCGCTTTGAAATTCAAGGTCTGAGAAATATAAATTGCCCCGGGACCTGGCAATTCCATGGCAAAAGCCGCAGAGATGTAACTCGCGGTTAACATGCCATGAGCAATGCAGCCGCCAAAAATGGTTTTCGAAGCAAAATTTTCGTCAAGATGCATCGGGTTCTTGTCGCCACTGACTTCAGCAAATGACGAAATATCGCTTTGACTGACGATGCGCTGAACTGTTGCTTCCATGCCCACCTCCAAATCCTCGAAGGTGTAACTTTTGCGCATCATTATCGTCATGTGAAATCCCAGTTGTACGATTTGGTCTAGCCAAGAGATGGAGCCTAACTGTGGCATTGTAGAGCAGCAAGGGGGAGTAAAAAAGAATGCAAACTCATTGGCTTCGAGCAAACTGATCCAGGATCATTGTTGGCAATGTGCGTTTCAAGATCGCCGCGACATACGTAGGCGTTGTGACGAAATATCGAGCTTTGGGGCGGCTCGATTCGAGAGCATGGATCAGCCGGCTGACGACCGCTTCGGGCTCGAGCTTGAACGCGGTCTTGCCGCCCGTCGTCATCGAGGTCAAGCGGCGTTTGTAATCATCCCCATGTGGCGATGTTTCGATGTCGACGTTAGCGCGAAACATCGCCAGTGCGTTGGTGAGGAATTGTGTTCTGATCGGGCCGGGCTCGATTAACGAAACGCGAATACCCGTGCCGTGCAATTCCATGCGCATGGCATCCGTCAAACCTTCGAGCGCGAATTTGGATGCGCAGTAAGCGCCGCGATATGGTGCCGACATCAAGCCGAGTACTGATGAGCACTGTACGATGCGCCCCGCACGATTGACCCGCATCGACGGTATTACCCGTCGCGTTAGTTCATGCAGGCCGATGACGTTCACCTCCAATTGCTGGCGCAGAACATCTGCCGTCAAATCTTCAACGGCGCCGATTTGGCCATAGGCAGCATTGGAAAAGAGCGCGCCGAGTTTGCCGTTAGTCATGTCCAAGGCACGCGCGGCACATGCTGCAATCGAAGCCTGATCTGCCATCTCCAGGGGCAAAACTTCGAGCCCCATGCTGGACAGGCGAGCGATATCGGCGGGCTTGCGCGCCGTCGCTAGCACACGCCAGCCGCGTTGCTTCAGATCACGTGCAGCGGCAAAACCTATACCCGTCGAGCAGCCGGTGATGAGAATCGAACGATCGAGTGTTTTCATAGGAGAAGCGAATAGCTGCGTCGAGGCGATGGTGGAAGGGGGATCACGCCGCCGTTGTCTGCGCGAGCCACGCAGCATCGCGTGCCGATGGCCGGCGATGGAGCCGCTGGTCAATGAGCGCGCGAGCTTTCTCAGGACTACCACCCCGCAGATATGCGACGATCAGGGTGTCGTCGATCAACTCGCGTTGGGCGTGACTGCCACCGATGCGAACCGTGTCGGCCCGGGCTACTTCCAAGGCTGCGATGGCGGTTTTGTAGTTGGCACCCGCAAAGGCTTGCATGCCGCGCGATAAGTTCACCACGACAGCGCCGGCAGGTAAGCGGCCCTCCGCTTGCAGTGCGCGCAGTTGCGCCACCCGTGCATTCGCTGCCGCGACATTGCCGGTACCGGCCGCAATGAGAGCGTGGTGCACATCTGCGAAAGCTAGGCCGGCGTTCGGAAACATCCGCGCTGCGTACTCCGACGTCTCCGCCCATCGAGGTCCGATCGCATTGCCGGAACTCAGACCCGCGCGCCACAGCAATGAAGCTGAATCGGTGAACGCATTGAGTGGAGCCGCATGAGATACCGACGGCTTTATCCGCTCTTCATAGAGTTTCAGAGCGCAATCGACATCGCCGCGCTCGAGAGCGATGAGAGACAAGTGCCAGCACAGATGGCCGTTGAGAATTCCCGAGCGATCGTAACTTGGCATCCAATCGTCGAGGAAAGTTTGGCAGGCCTGTGCCTCGCCCTGCTCAAACAATGCGTGCGACAGCGCGTGCGCGGCGTTGGCGTTATGTCGGCGCAGTTCGAGTGCGCGTTCGGTGAGTGCACGGCCAGCCCCGGCGTTGCCCGCCTCCGTGTGCGACCAGCCGAGGTAGGTCAGAAACCACCAATCCTGGCCATAATGGCGCGCATGGCGTTCGCAGATTGCAACACGGGCGGCATCGTGATCAGCGCGGCCGGAAAACGCATAGAGCCCGAATGCGCCGAGCAGCAGCGACAACACGAGAGCATCGCGCGGCCAGGTTTCCAGATGCCGTTCCGCCGCCAAGACTGCTGCCGCCGATTGGCCCTCGATGTTCAAAGCCAACACGTGGACGTGACTCTGCTCGCGGGCGGTAGCCGTGAGCGCCAATGCGCGGGCTTGTTGCGCCTTTGCGCGTGCGGCCGTACCCTCGGCGTGGATCTGATGCACCCTGCCCCCTGCAACGTGCGCAAGCGCGAACGCCGGATCCGCGGCGATCGCCGCCTCGAACCGCTCCGCAGCGCCTGGCCAAGCACTTAAAAGCAGATCGACACCTTCGCGATAGTTGGCTGCGGCAACGTCGGATGCGGTTGAAAGCTGCAAGCCGTATCGATCGGTTAGCATTGACGCCTCGGCGTTTCGTTTCTGCAGATACACGAGTTAAGGTCGCACCGGTTCGTTACGTCAAGCGTCACGACGGTGGTTGAGATCACAGGCTCGATCTTATATACGAAACAAATGTACACTATAGTGAAGCATAAGGATGCGCCATGAAGTCGGTCAGCCCAGAAACATTCGCGGCACAAGGCGGCGGCTTGATCGAACCGTTGTCCGGCGCCATCGTGCCACCGATACATATCAGCACGACCTTCGAGCGCGAAGCGGACAACGCGTATCCCAAGGGATACGTGTACGCCCGGCCTGATACGCCGACTGTGCGCATGGCCGAGGATGTTCTCAACCGCCTCGAAGGCGGCGCATCGACGCTGCTGCTCGGATCCGGGATGGCAGCCGCGACCGCGCTGTTTCTGGCGCTTGAGCGACCCGCTCACATCGTGGCACCGAACGTGATGTATTGGGGATTGCGGCGCTGGCTCATTGAATTTGCGCCGGCCTTGGGTCTGACCGCCACGTTCGTCGATAACAGCGATCTAGAGGCGCTGAAGGCGGCGGTCATTCCCGGCAAGACCCGGTGCGTTTGGCTCGAAACCCCGTCAAACCCGACGTGGGCGATTACCGATATTGCGGCTGCGTGCAAAATCGCGCATGCGGCAGGCGCCGTCGTCGCTGTCGATTCGACTGTGTCGTCGCCGGTGATCACGCGGCCGATCGAGCATGGTGCCGATGTCGTGATGCACGCGGCGACCAAGTATTTAAACGGACATTCCGACGTGATCGCCGGCTCGCTGACGTTCAAGACCAAGGACACGTTGTTTGATCGTGCGGCCGCAGTGCGCCGTGACGTCGGTGCCGTCCTCGGGCCATTCGAAGCGTTTTTGCTGATGCGCGGCATGCGCACGCTGCATTTGCGCGTCCGGCATCAGTCGAATGCAGCGATGGAAATTGCCCGGCATTTTGCCAAGCATGAGCGCGTCGGCAGCGTGCTTTATCCAGGTCTTGCGAGCCATCCGGGGCACGAGATCGCAAAACGCCAAATGTCAGGCGGATTCGGCGGCATGCTTTCGCTTCGTGTCAATGGTGGCGTCGAGGCGGCGATCCGAACAGCCGCCAACGTACAAGTGTGGAAGCGAGCGACATCGCTCGGCGGTGTCGAAAGTTTAATCGAGCATCGCGCCTCCATCGAAGGCCCGACAAGTCCGTGTCCACCCGACTTGCTGCGACTGTCCGTGGGCGTTGAAAGCGTTGGCGATCTGATTGGTGATCTGGAGCGGGCATTGGTGGCGAACGGGTAGCGCGTGAGCAGCATCCGTGATGCATGACGCCATGCGCTCACCGCGCGAGGGATACGCGTTTGGTGTGCGCCCGCGAATCGCTCGCGCGTGCAAGATAGCGTTGCCGACCTTCAACCGACCTGGTTCATGTTCTCATCGTCACCCCTGCTTCGGATTGCACCAGCGCTGTTCGTCTTCCTGTGGTCGACGGGCTGGATCGTCGCGCGGGCAATCGCACCCTATGCTGACCCGCTGACATTTTTGTGCGTGCGCTACGCTGTGGCGGCACTTCTGCTGGTTTCATATGCTTTTGCCTCCGGCGCGCGATGGCCGTCGACCCGGGTCGAATTCGGCCACATGCTGATATCGGGCATATTCGGCGTCGGGTTCTATTTTGCCGGTGTTTGGTACGCTATCGCGCACGGCGTGCCGGCGGGTGTGTCGGGCTTGATCGCGGCAGTACAGCCGCTTTTAACAGCGCTGTTGGCGCCGATCTTTCTCAACGAACGCATATCGCGTTTGCAGTGGATCGGCATCTTGACGGCGACCACCGGTATCGCACTCGTCCTACATCCGAAGCTCGCCGGAGTGGCTCCTGCGGACCTTGCCGAGATAAGCGTTGCGCTGGGGTTCAACGTCCTGGCAATGGTCACATTCACGCTGGCCTCGATCCATCAGAAGAAATTTCTTGCCACCTGCGATCTGCGCGCGTTGACCCCCATTCAATTGCTGAGCGGGCTTGCCGCAACCTTGCCCGTCGCGATCCTCACCGAAGACTTACGGCTCGAATGGAATTGGGTGACACTCACGGTGTTGGCTTGGTCGGTCATCGCACTATCGATCGGCGCTGGCGCATTGTTCCTGATGATGGTCCGCAGTGGCGCGGTGTCCAAGGCGGCAAGCCTCATTTACCTCGTGCCGCTGACGGTCGCCGTCGAAGCCTATGTGCTTTTTGGCGAAACGCTGACGCTCGTGCAGATGGCCGGCATGGCGATCACGGTCGCCGGCGTCGCGCTCGCTGTGCGGCGAGGATAGGTCCACCCCGTCACCGTGCCGACGGGCACAGCTCGTAGGCGCGTGAGAGAGCCGCATCATTCGTCTCGAATTGCGCAACCATGGTGCCACCGGCAGCGCGGGTCTTGATAAAGCTATCCGCCATCGAGCGTTCAAAACCGTCGAGAACTTGGAGCGCAGTGTAGTGCACCTCGTTGTCAACCTCGGTTTTGATAAGCAGCGCTTTGCTAGCGCCTCCCTTGCCGACGTAACTCGCGACCTGCACTTTGCAAGCCGACGCTGCGGTCGCGGCCACTGGTTCCGGTGCGGCGGTCTGGCGACGATCAGAATTACCAAGGCTCGCACTTTGGAACGACACCTGCACCGGTGCGCGCACAAGTTTCGGTGCGGTTTTCACGGCGACACGTGGCGGTTTCTCAACTGGTGAATCGGGAATTGGACTATGGCCGTTGCAATGCGTGTTGCGGAAACGCTCGGCGATGGATTCGATCGAACGTGCATAGCGCCGGTCGACCGCCCAGCGGCCAGCGAGATCGCCAAACGTGACATGGCGTTTCAGCCGCGCGGAGACCGCAATGATGTCATCTTGTCTGAGCTGTGTGCGCGGAGCTACAGGACTATCCATTCGCTCGCCGGAATATGCGACCAGATGCTGGATCTGCGCCAGAACACCGGTTGAGACATCCTTGTAGCCATCGCCTGGAACGCCACCGCCGGTGGTGCCGATGCCGGCGAAGTTATTCTGTTTCGGGTTGACGTCGCCCCAGCTCCCGCCGCCGGTGCGGTACGAGAGATAGTTGGTTTCGATGATCATCTGGTAGAACGCATAATCCCAGCGAACGCGCCACTTGTCGCCATGCGTCTTGTACCAGGTGGCAATATCGTTGAATCGGCCATCGAGGTTCTGATTGCGTTCGCGAAGAAACGCCATGAGGCGCTCCGGCGTCACGCACGCAGGCACACGGTTTTGATCGCTGGTCCTGATCGCGGGCGGCACAGCGCTGGCGGTGATAGTTGCCGCAAGGACGGCCGCTAAGGATACGGCGGCGGTCAAGAGCCGGGGTCTAAGGTGTTTCATCGCGAGCAATGTGGAGGCCCCCATTGTCTGTTCGTCGGCGCAACTTCAATCAGCCCTCGGGGCAGAGGTCGAATGCTTTGTCGAGCGCCTGGTTTTGCGAGCCGAACTCGGCGAATTGCTCGCCACCCTTTGCATAGGCCTCGATGTAGGCTTCAGCTTCGCGCTTCTCGACACCCTCATTCACGTCGAGCACGGTGTAGTTCACGTAGCCATCGCTCTTCGACCGGATGATGATCGCTTTCTGGCCGCCGTAGCTCGCCTGCCATACGCGGCATTTGGCGGCGGTTGTCACGACGGGTTTACCTAGTGCGCCAACGGAGGCCTGCTGAACCGGAGCAGGCTTCTCCGGTGCTGCTTTTTCCGGTGTTTCAGCCTTGGGTGGGTTGAGAATGTTCACGGCCGATTGGATCGATGCAGGCGCTTCCGCCTCCGCTTCGGGCGCAGGTTGCGCAGCCTTGGCAAGGTTGCTGGCACCTAGCGACGAGCGCTTCGTATTGCCGTCTGCGCGCGCCTCGGCAACGGAGCGACGAGCCAACTCGGCACCGGAAACTTTCTCTGCAGCCGGCGCTTGAGCGGCGGCTTTATCAGTTCGTTGTTCTGATCTCGGTTCGGTCGCTGCCACGAGGTCGGGCGCTGGGTCCGGCTTATGACAGGCGTCGTCGTAAAACCGTTTCGCCGTCGCTTCTATGTTGCTGCCATAGTCGCCGGCGCCCGGTGCCCACTTGCGCGTAAGATCGGTATAGGTGATTGGCCCCTTGATACTTTTTTGCCATGACGTGAGCACGCCCCATTCTTGGACTTTGCGCGTGCGCTCGGCCACTGCGTCAGGGATCTTTTCGCCAGCGTACATCAAAAGATGCTGAAGGTGGGCCGTGACGCCGGTCGTCACATCAGGGAAACTCTCGCCGCGCTCGCCCTTGCCGGTAGCACCCAGCCCCGCGAAGTTGTTCTGTTTCGGCTGCACATCACCCGAGCGGCCGTCGCTCTTGAACGACAAGCTGCCGGTTTCGACGATCATCTGGAAAAATGCGTAATCCCACCGAATTTTCAGCTCTTGGCCGACGCGCATGTAATCTGCAGCGATCGATTCAAATCGAGGGTCTAGCTTGGGATTGCGGTCTTTGATGTAGGCCATCAATCGGCCTGGCGTGGCGCACGCTGGAACCGGGTTCTTATCGCTGGCCTTGACCCCAGGTAGCCCGGCCGCCTCTGCTGAGCCGACGGAGAATACGAGTGAAAGGAGCGAAATGGCTCCTAAGCGCTTGATCATGTTGACACCCGGACTAGTTACAAAAACAGGGATGACGTTCACGCAATTCGTCATCAAGCCAACGAATATCGGCTTAACCTTAACGATGCGTTAAACGGTCGCCAATTACCCCCGACGGCGAACATCAAGAATGGACTTCGTTTGGGGCGCGAGTGGGGGGACTTCCAGGAGAGATTGTGGCGGAGGCTAAAATTCGAGCAAAAAACTCAGCGTCGTGAACGACCCCGCGAAATTTCGATCCCGACGGCGCGACAGTCCGGAAGAATGTCTGGCTTCTCGATCCGCACCGTGATGCGGACAACCGCCGGGTTTTTGAGGCAAGCCTCGGCAATGCGTTCGGCAAGTGTCTCCAGAAGGTTGACGTGGCCGGATGCGATGATGGTTTTTACGGCGCTGATCGCCTCGTCGTAATCGTAAATGTCGCCGATGCGATCGGAGTGGCCATCATAGTGATCGTGCACCGCCAGATCCACGGAGACGACGATGCGTTGTTCATAACGCTTTTCGTGCTCATAGATCCCGATCGAGCCGATCAACTCGAGGCCGCGCACGAAAATACGGCGTAGACCATCACGAGCGATGATCTCAGTTTCCTCATAGTCGCTGTCGCGGTCGATCGCGTTCACAAGGACGCTCGTTGCTGTTAAGGCCTGCTGGGCGCGACTTCCGAGAACCATCGCAGATGTTGCCCGCCATCGAGTGCAATCATCTGACCGGTCATGGCCGGGGCGTCAAGGATGAAGCGGACCGCCCGCGCGATCTCATCTGGCTCAGTGCCACGATGGAGCAGCGTCGATGCCGCCTCGGCCTCGAAATCTTCCGGCCGCTGATGCACGCTGCGCACGGTCGGGCCCGGGCCGATAGCATTCACCCGAATGTGAGGGCTGAGCGCTTGCGCCAGCATCCGCGTTGCCGACCAGAGTGACGTCTTGGAAAGCGTGTACGAAAAATATTCCGGCGTTGATGCCCACGCCCGCTGATCGATGATGTTGACGATATTACCGGTCGCGCCAGGTGTGAGTTGGGCAGCCAACGCCTGCGCCAGAAGAATAGGTGCGGTCAGATTTACCGCAAGGTGATCCTCGAGCGTATTATGTTCCAGCGTCGAGAGGTCGTCGAATTCGAACATCGAGGCGTTGTTGACGAGACAGGTCAGGGGACCGAGCGCTGCGCTGCATCGGGGAATGAGGCTCATCAGATCCGCCGGCTTGCCAAGGTCCGCGCGCAGGATCGCGACCGCCACGCCTAGATCCCTAATTTCGGCCGCAAGCGCTTCCGCATCGGTTTTCGAATTTCGATAGTGGAGCGCGATCGACCAGCCGGCTTGAGCCAGATCCAGAGCAATGGCGCGTCCGATGCGACGGGAGGCGCCGGTGATCAGGGCAATGCGAAATTGGGGAACGGTTGACATGGGTTTGTGCGTAGACCGGACGAGGGTTTGTTGTCCAACCGGATCGTTCAATCAGTAGTGACGATCACCAATTCGAATTGAGTAACATATTACCAGTTTTCCCCAGCCGATCGATTGCACAGCCTTGCTGCGCAACGCCGACGCATACTACCAGGGAGGTTGTGCTTGCGTTACAAAGCAGCAGAACCTCAGTTGATCTTACTTGTCATCGTGCTGACGATTGCGACCGTCGCAACCATCGCGCTTGTAATGGCGCCGCGCATGGCGGAGGGCCGTATTGTTTTCAATACGAAACCGGATCGCCCGTGTCCCTTCGGATACCGGATGGCGTGGTTTGCTGTTCGCACGCGCGACACCCGAGGCGTGGTGGAAGCACTCGGGCTAACCCAGATGCAGTCCTCGAATTGGCGCTCCGGCATAGGCAGTGTCTATGACGACAAGATCGGTGAAACGCACATATTCGTGTCGCCACCGGTCAATGGCTGGACCTTCGTTGTAGGGCTGCCGCTTCCGCATCCGGTTGGCGCGGGGTTTGTCGACAAGTTCACCCCTTTGTTTGAAGGGCTCGGGAGCCGCTTCGTCGAGGTGCAGTATTATCTCGCATATCCGCTGATCGATTTTTTCGCGTGGGCCCGCATAATTGACGGGAAATTGCTGCGAGCATTTGCCATCGGCGACGAAGGTATTGTGCTCAACATCGGCAAGACGACCAAGGATGAACGGTCGCTTGGCCTCAAGTTGTTCGAGTTACGCGGCGTCAAGGGTCGTAAAGGGGATGCCGGTGGGGCCATCATCCTGCATCCGACCGAAGCCCACGTCATGCGCCTCGCCGGGCGGTGGGGCATCGACCCAATCAATATCGAACGTGCTCCAAAAAGCGAGCCTACACTGGGGGTGATCGGCATTGCCCCGGCACATTGGCGGCCCGAGCGCATGCGGAAAGCCGCCTGAGACATCCAGGCAATTCGTTTGGCGTGGTTTAGGCGAGGGCCACCGGTATTTTCAGGAAGCCGCGAAAGCGCGCACGGCCGCCTCTAACGGCGTCGCCCGCGAGCCGATAGCCGGGAAACCGCTGGAGGAAGCGGCCGATCGCGACCCGACCTTCCATCCGAGCAATCGCCAGTCCGACGCAAAAATGCACGCCGGATGCAAATGCAACGTGCCGGTTATGGGCGCGGCTTATATCGAACGCGTCGGCATCGGTGAATTCCGTTGGATCCCGGTTGGCGGCGGCGATGCCAATGGTGATGAAGGTGCCGGCGGCCATGGTAACACCGCCTACAGTAACATCCTCGGTCGCCATCCGATTGCCGATTTGAACGGGGCTCTCGAATCGCAGGATCTCCTCGACGGTCGTGTTGATCAAGCTCGGGTCGGCCAGCAACCTTGCCTTCTGCTCGGGCCATTCGAGGAGCGTATAGAGCCCGTTGCCAATAAGGTTTGTCGTGGTCTCGTGCCCGGCGTTGAGAATGAAAATGACGTTCTGAAGCAGTTCGATCTCGGTGAGTTTTTCACCGCCCTGCTCGCCTTGGATGAGGCGTGTCAGTACATCGCGGGCAGGATCGCCTGGCTTGCGGCGGCGATCGGTGACGAGGATGCGCAGATATTCCAGGAACTCTGCGACTGCGCGTTCTCCGGCTGCGAGAAGTACCGGTCCCGGTGTTGGTTCGAGCGCTCCGAGGATCGCCAGCGACCAATCGCGCAATGGCGAACGCAGATCGTGTGGAATGGCCAGTAGATTGCCGATCACTTCGATCGGCACGGCTGCGGCCAGGTCGGCGATCAGATCAGCTTCACCCTTGGCTTCCATCGCGTCGAGAAGTTGATCGGTCAGCGCGATCATCGGCGCTTCCATGTCGGCAACTGCCCGTGGATTCAAGGCACCAGCGATAATTTTTCGGACGCGTGTGTGCAACGGCGGATCGTTGAAAATCAAGCTCGTGGTATGATGCTGATAAAGCAGTCCGTCACCGAACTTAGGACGGAACTCCACTTTCTTGTCGGATGAGAAGAGTTTCGCATCCTTATAGACGGCGATGCAGTCGTCATAGCGTGAGAGGAAATAACTGCCATCGGGCATACGCGCCACGGGAGCAAAATGGCGCAGAGCGTTATAAGTCGGGAACGGGTTCGAAATGAAGTCCGGGCCGATGCTCCTCAAATCGAACGCGCGGGCAACGTGGGCGGCCTCGGTTGGATCCGCAAACCTTGACGGCGCTGGTTTTACCGCATGCATGTGTATCGTTCCCGTTGCGGCACTGCCTTGGTGGCGTCATGGTAACAGTCACCAACGGTCCGACAAGGCGATATTTTTCGGGAAGCTATCGCATGAGCCGCCTTTGCGTCGTCTTCGATCTCGACGATACGCTTTATCCGGAGCGATCGTTCGCCATCTCGGCGTTTGGCGCGGCCGCCGCATGGGCTAGTGCCGAGCACGGGATCGACGGGCTCGAAGTCGACATGGCTCGATTGCTCGACGAGGGACACCTTGGCCAGTTGTTTCCGCTCGTGCTCGAACAGCGCGGTGTCGATAAGGTGCATGCGAGTGACTTGATCGAAGCTTATCGTTCACACCAACCGGTCCAACTCGCGCTCTACCACGATGCATTGCCGGTGCTGAGCCACCTCGAGGCGACGGGCCCGCTCGGTCTCATCACGGATGGCACAGTCAGCGTGCAGCAGGCGAAAGTTCGGGCGCTAGGACTGCAGAAGCGGTTCGACGAGATAATCTACACGCACGGTCTGGGTGGGCGCGATTTTGCCAAGCCGCATCCGGCGTCCTATGAAGCGATGATGCAAGCAATCGGCGCGCCAGGGGATCGCTTCGTTTATGTTGGCGACAATCCAGCGAAGGATTTCATATCGCCTAATCGGTTGGGTTGGATCACGGTGCAAGTTGTGCGATCGCAGCGCATACACGCTAACGCCGTGGCGATCGAGGGCGGCAGGCCGCATCACGTCATCGATACGCTGGCCAAGCTTCCCGCAATTATCGGGGCTTGATCAAATGCGCTCGGCGGCGACCGGTTCGGGCTGTGGATCTGCAGGATCTGGGCCGGTGCCAAAGCCGTGCATGCGAAGCGCCCACTGCAAGCCAATGAGTGCGCCTTTGATCATCGGTAGCAAGATCAAACTCATGACGATCGTAATCGGAAACCAGATCGCAATGTGCGTCCAGAAACTGGGCGCCAAAGCTTTCTCGGCGATCAGCACGCCGGCGACAACGATATGGCAGACGATGAACATAGTGAAATAGGGCGGCGCATCGTCGGCGCGCTGGTGATGTAAAGCCTCACCGCACGCCGGGCAATTATCGGCAACTTTAAGATATGACGAAAACATCCGCCCGATGCCGCACTTCGGGCATTTAAGTCTCATGCCGCGTATCATGGCGGCGATAGTATCGCGAGGGCCCACATCGTGGGTCGGGCGAGGCGCATATTCGGGGCGTGGGAGCATGCACTGCATGTCACACTCAGATCGCATTCCGTCAAGCGCACCGACAGCACGGCAGCGTCGCAGCTGTCGCGCGACATTTTGTCAACGGCGGCCGCGGGGTGGCGGGCGGCGGCCCGGCATGCGCTTGGGCCGCCAACCCTTCATTAGACTTGCGTGCGCCTTTTTGGGTTCGCTGAGCATTTGGAAACGCATGGCGCCAGCACTCGCTATGACTTCGACGAGTCGCACCTCGACTTCGTCGCCAAGCCGGAACGAGCCACCCGATTTGGAGCCGACGAGTGCTTGCAGCTCCTCGACGTGGTCGAAGTATTCGGCGCCCAACGTCGACACCGGGATAAACCCGTTGGCGCCGGTCTCTTTCAGCCGCACGAATAATCCCGAGCGGGTGACGCCCGACACCCGTGCCTCGAACGTCGCGTTAATACGATCTGCCAAGTGGGATGCGATCAGGCGGTCGGTGGTTTCGCGCTCGGCCGCCATCGCGCGGCGCTCGGCGTCGGAGATGTGCTTGGCAATATCGCGCAGTTTCGGTTTCTCGAATTCCGCCATGCCACCGTCGCCGAGCTGGCAAGCACCAACCAAGGCGCGATGTACGATCAGGTCGGCGTAGCGCCGGATGGGTGATGTGAAGTGCGCGTACTTGCGCAAGTTGAGGCCAAAGTGGCCGTAATTGTCGACCGCGTATTCGGCTTGCGCTTGCGAACGCAGCACGATTTCGTTGACGAGCTCGGGCACCGCGACGGACTTCGCGTCCTCCAGCACCTGGTTGAACATGCTGGCCTTGACCGCGCCGGAGCCGGGGAATGCCAATTTAAGGCTGTCGAGAACGTCTTTGAGCGACTTGAGTTTCTCTTTCGATGGCTGGTCATGACAGCGGTAGACGCAGAGAAATTTCTTGAGTTCCAGTGTTTCGGCAGCTGCAACGTTTGCCTGGATCATGAACTCTTCGATCAGGCGGTGAGCATCTAGGCGCTGGGGCACGAACACGCCGGTGACGCGGCCCTCCGCATCGAGGATGATCTTGCGTTCAGGTAAGTCCAGATCGAGGGGCGCACGGCGGTCCCGTGCCTTGGAGAGTGCGGCGTAAGCTGCCCACAGAGGTTTCAGAGCACTTTCCAAGAACGGCGCCGCCTTCTCGGACGGCTGCCCGTCGATAGCTGCTTGCGCTTCCTGGTAACTCAGCTTGGCCGCCGACCGCATCATCGCGCGCGAGAACGAATGGCCCCGTTTCTCGCCTGACTTGTCGAACACCATGCGTGCGACGAGGCAGGCGCGGTCTTCCAGCTCGCGCAGCGAACACAAGTCGTTCGAGATACGCTCAGGCAGCATCGGCACGACGCGATCGGGAAAATAGACCGAATTGCCGCGCAGTTGCGCCTCACGATCGAGCTTCGAGCCGGGTCGAACGAAGTGCGCGACGTCGGCGATCGCGACGTGGACGATGAAGCCGCCTTTGTTGTTCGGATCTGGGTCGTGGCTCGCGTGTACGGCATCGTCGTGGTCGCGGGCATCGACCGGATCGATCGTCAGGAGTTTGAGATCGCGCAAATCGACCCGGCTGTCCATCGCCGGTGGCATAAGGGTCTGCGCTTCGACCATTACGCTTTCAGGAAAATCATCGGGAATTCCGTGCGAGTGAATCGCAATGAGGCTGATCTTGCGGCTGTCCGAAGGATTGCCGAGTGCCTCAACGACGCGCGCCTGCGGGATCGCATGGCGGCCCCGGCGGGCGAGATCGAAGCGAACGAGATCGCCGTCCTTGGCGGGGCCTTCGTCGCCCATCTGCAACGTGAACTCACGCAGTGCGGAGCGATCGACGGGCTGGATCACGCCACCACCGCGTGCATAAGCCCGATAGATGCCAAGCAGCCGGCGTTTTTCCCGCGGCAAGCGTTTGATGGCGAAGCCCTTGAAGGCGATTTCCTCGGTGGCGTCTTCTGTGCGCTCGATGCGAGCCAGCACACGGTCGCCCACGCCAATCGCCGGCCCGCCCTCGCCCTCGATCCTATCTGGAACCGTCAGCCTGAGACGTGGCCGCTCGGCTTCTTCGTTGTCCCACACCACGGGCTCAGCAATCAGTTCGCCGTCGTCATCGCGTGCGATAACCTCGACGACGCCAACTGGTGGCATCGAGCCCGTCTCGCGCATCTCACGCCGGTTGCCCGAAAGCTTGCCCGATCGCGAAAGCTCGCCAAGCATCATTTTCAGCTTGATGCGGCCATCGCCCGTGATGCCAAACGCACGAGCGATCTCGCGCTTTCCTACGGTTTCATCCGAGGTGCGAATGAATTCAAGCACCTGTTCCGACGAAGGAAATCCTTCGCTGATCGGGCGCTTGAATGTCTTGATCTTAGTTGGCTGAGACTTCTGGCGGCGTGCCACGATCGGCTAGATCTCCACAGCTGCTTTGGACTTTGCCTTCGGCTTGGCGGCTTTGGCGGGGGCCTTCGATTTGGCAGGAGCCTTGGACTTGGCAGGCACTTTAGCCGCGGCCTTCTTCTTGGGCGCAGCCTTCCGCTTGGATTTGCCACCACCCTTGGCGACGCGCTCGGCAATAATGTCGACGGCCTGGGCCATCGTCACGATTGCTGGATCCATCGATTTTGGCAGCGTGGCGTTGACGTCGCCGTGTTTCAGATAAGGTCCGTACTGGCCGGAGAATACCTCGACCGCGCCGCCATCGGGATGATCGCCGATGGTGCGCAAGGCGACCGGTTTCGCACGCGAGAATCGGCTCTTGCCGCCACCAGCAGCCTTTTCAGCGATTAGAGTCACGGCGCGATTGATGCCGACCGAAAATACTTCTTCCATGCTCTCGAGATTGGCATATTTGCCGTCATGCAGGAGGAACGGACCGTAGCGGCCAAGCCCAGCGGTGATCATCGTATTGGTTTCGGGATGCATGCCGACATCACGCGGCAAGCTCAGGAGCTGCAGCGCCTTTTCCAGGTCGACGCTTGCGGCATCAATGCCCTTGGGTATTGACGAGCGTTTTGGCTTATCTTCGCCCTTGCCGTCGCCCAACTGCAAATAGGTGCCAAAACGCCCCGAACGCAGCGTCACGGGCAGACCGGTGTCCGGATCCGTGCCGAGCAGCTTGCCGTCGGCCGTCGCGGTTTCGGCGCCTGAGTTTGCGGTATCAGAAAACTGGCGTGTGAAGCGGCACTCCGGATAATTGGAGCAGCCGACAAACGCGCCGAACTTGCCGACCTTCAAACTCAACCGGCCAGCGTTACATGCGGGGCAACCGCGGGGATCAGAGCCGTCTTCCTTGGCCGGGAAGATTGCAACGCCGAGCAAATCATTGAGTGTGTCGAGAACGTCTGTAACCCGAAGCTCCTTGGTCTCGGCTATGGCCGCGGTAAATTCTTTCCAGAAGTCGCGCAGCACGTCTTTCCACTGCAACTTATCGTCCGAAATCAGGTCGAGCTTTTCTTCCAGATCAGCCGTGAAATCGTATTCGACGTAGCGTGCGAAAAAGCTCTTGAGGAAGCCTGTGACAAGGCGGCCCTTGTCCTCCGGCACCATGTTCTTCTTGTCCATGCGCACGTATTCGCGGTCGCGCAGCACGGCCAGCGTCGAGGCAAAGGTCGAGGGCCGGCCGATACCGAGCTCTTCCATGCGCTTCACCAGCGTCGCTTCCGAAAACCGTGGCGGTGGCTGCGTGAAGTGTTGATCGGCGTCGATGGCCTTGTCTTTAAGATGATCACCGGCATTGAGGACCGGCAGCCGCGTGCTGTCTGCGTCCGCATCGTCGGCGCGATCGTCCTTGCCCTTGTCGATGCCGCGCGAGCGCTCGTCGCGGCCCTCCTCGTACACCCGCAGGAAGCCGTCGAATGTAACGATCGAACCGGTGGTGCGCAGGCCATAAGCTTTGCCATCGCGGCCTTGCACGCCGAGGTTGACGGTCGTCTGCTCCATTTCGGCAGATGCCATCTGGCTCGCGATCGCACGCTTCCAGATAAGATCGTAGAGGGCTGCCTGTTCGCGATCGAGATACTTTTTCACGCTGTCGGGCGTGCGCTTTGGATCGGTCGGGCGAACGGCTTCGTGCGCCTCCTGCGCGTTCTTCGCCTTGGATTTGTACTCGCGCGCAAACGGCGTGTAATTGCGCCCGTACATCGAAGAAATTACATCGCGGATATGGCCCACAGCCTCCGGAATGATTTGGACACCATCGGTACGCATATAGGTGATGAGGCCGGCAAAGTCGCCGCCCAGGTCGACGCCTTCATAGAGCTTCTGGGCGATCTGCATCGTCTGCTTGGCCGAGAAGCCGAGCTTGCGCGAGGCGTCCATCTGCAAAGTCGAGGTCGTGAAGGGCGGGTAAGGGTTGCGCCTGGTCGGTTTTTTATCAACCGTCCCGATTTTGAAATCGCATTTTTCAATCGCGGCTTTGATCGCCAGCGCCGAAGCTTCGTCCTTGAGATCGAGCTTCTTCAGCGTCGTGCCAGCGATCGAGACGAGGCGTGAACGAATTTCCTCATTCTTCGGCGTGGCGAGCAACGCTTCGATGGTCCAATATTCGTCCGTCTTGAAGGCTTCGATCTCGGCTTCCCGGTCGCAGATCAAACGCAGCGCGACCGACTGCACGCGCCCGGCCGAGCGAGCTCCCGGCAGCTTGCGCCACAGCACTGGCGACAGATTGAAGCCGACGAGATAGTCGAGCGCACGGCGGGCGAGATACGCCGACACCAGCGGCCCATCGATTTCTCGCGGGTGCTTCATCGCCTCCAGGATTGCCTGCTTGGTGATCGCATTGAAGGCAACGCGCTCGATGGCGACGCCTTTGAGGACCTTCTTATCCTGCAACACTTGGAGGATGTGCCAAGAAATCGCTTCACCCTCACGATCAGGGTCAGTCGCGAGGATCAACTTATCGGCGCCTTTAACGGCGGAGGCGATTTCCTTCATCACCTTAGCGCCACGACCCTCGAGGTCCCAGTGCATGGCAAAGTCGTTATCCGGCTCTACCGATCCGTCTTTCGAGGGTAGATCGCGCACGTGACCGACCGAAGCAATGACATGGAAGTCCTTGCCTAGATATTTGTTGATCGTTTTGGCCTTTGCGGCCGACTCGACAATGACGACGTTCATGCGCACCAATAAGGTTAATGGCAGGGATGGTCCGGCTACCGGACGGTCCTATAGTCGAGCCGTTCGCGGTGAAAGATGGTGCCGCCGGACGAAATGTCTGATGGGCTCCGAGAGCGGCGGGAACTTGGGAGATCGCAGCCCATCTGTCTAACGGGGCCCAAACCCACTCGAAACCCGGATTGGATTATGAACATCCCAACATCGATTTAATGCATTGAACTTACTTGTTAATTCAGGTCGCTTGACACACCGGATATAAGCAATGTTCCGTGCAGTATTCAATGATGGACCACGGGCTCTGATCAGTTTCTCGAGCTAAGCGTCGCTCCCGTTGATGGCGAGAGAGACGAGCTGACCGCCATGCAAAGTGATTCGGGAAGCCAGCGAAAGTTCCATCAGCACGATTTGCACCTGCCGAATGCCGAGGCCCGTGGCGCGCACGATCTCGTCGATAGCAATCGGCGCCATGCCGAGCGCTTCCAGCACAACCGCGCGATCGCTCTGATCTATATTGGGGATCGCTGCTCGTTTGGCCGAAACGATCGCTGGTGGTGGCACGGTCCGATCTTCAAAATGCTCGATGATTGGGTGCAGCGCCCGCAAGATATCATCGACTTCCGTGACCAAGATCGCGCCGTCCTTGAGCAATTGGTTGGTGCCTTCGGCGCGGGGATCGAGCGGGTGGCCGGGTACGGCGAACACGTCCCGCCCTTGCTCTCCGGCGAACCGCGCGGTGATCAAGGTGCCGGAGCGCTTGGCCGCTTCAACCACCACGGTTCCCCGCGTCAAGCCGGAGATAATGCGATTGCGACGCGGAAAATCCTGCCCTCTCGGTTGGAAGCCAGGCGGCTGCTCGCTGACGATGCAGCCTTGTCTGCCGATTGCGGCGTGAAGCTCAGCGTGTTCCGGTGGATAGATATTGTCCGTGCCACCGGCGAGAACGGCGACCGTGCCAGTATCGATGGTTGCCGTGTGGGCCGCCGCATCGATGCCGCGAGCGAGCCCTGACGCCACCACCCATCCGGCTGCACCAAGGCCGAGCGCCAGATCACGAGCAATTTTTCGCCCGCCGGCCGACGCATCGCGGGACCCGACGATCGCGATAGCCTGTCGGTTGAGAAGCTCCGGGCAACCCTTCACGTACAGCAGGGGCGGGGGAACATCGACCTGGGCCAGCAACGCTGGATAGCCAGGTTCGATGGTGAAAAGCGGGCTCGCCCCGGAGGCGGCGGCAGCATCGAGTTCGGCTTCCGCGACATCGCGTGGGCAAACACGAACGGGACGTTTTCGGCCACCGTGGCGGGCAACTTCAGGCAGTGCATCGAGTGCCGCTTGCGCGCCGCCAAAATGATTGATCAGAGCCCGAAAGGTGACCGGCCCGACGTTTTCCGAACGGATCAACCGAAGGCAGGCCAGTCTTTGCTGATCGGTCAGAACGGCGACAGGCAGCGGTGCTGCCGCGAACATATCTTCAACATCGTCAAGCGATGAACTGGTCCGGTTAGGATTTCGCACCAATGCGCGGTTCCTCCCCTTTGAGAAGCCGGCGAATATTGGTCTCGTGTTTCCAAATCAGAAGCAGTGACGGCACCAAAAGTAGAACCGCGACCTCCGGCCATCCGGCTGCCCAAATTCCGAAGGGCGTGAGCACGATGGCAACCAGCGCTGCGAGCGACGACATGCGCGTCGCCAACGCGACTATAAGCCAGATACCGCAAAAAATGGCGGCGAATTGCCAGAACATCCCCAGCAGCACGCCGATGTAGGTGGCAACGCCCTTGCCGCCCTTGAAGCCGAGCCAGACGGGAAAAACATGACCGAGCAGCGCCCCGAAGCCCGCGACAAAACCGATGTCGAGCGCGGGCAAATGGCCGAATAACCCATATTTTGCGAGCATGACCGCAGCCGTACCCTTCAACGCGTCGAGGATCAGTGTGGCAGCTGCGAGCCCCTTGTGCCCGGTGCGCAAGACATTAGTCGCACCGATATTGCCGGAGCCGATCGCGCGAACATCGCCGAGACCAGCGGCACGCGTCAACAGTAGTCCGAACGGGATCGACCCAAGCAGATAACCGGTGACCATCGCGAGCAGCGCCGGCAGCGTCAGCATGGCATACATTCAGGTGGCGTCTCCGGCGTGGGCGGCGCAATCACGTCCGCTCGACACCAGCGTAGTGATACACGGTTTCGCCCGCAACCATGGTACGAAGCACGCGGCCCTGTAATTTCGCTTCATCGAAGGGCGTGTTCTTGGAGCGCGCCCGCAGCGCGTCTTTGTTCACGACCCAAGGCTCGCCGAGATCGACGAGTATCAAATCGGCGGGTGCACCTTTTTCGAGGCGCCCGCCAGGAAGGCCGAGCAACTTTGCCGGCCCCGAAGTCATGGCGCGCAGGAGCACCGTAAGGCTGACTTCATCGGCGTGGAACAACCGAAGTGCGGCGGCCAGCAACGTCTCCAGCCCGATCGCGCCGTCGGCTGCTTCTGCGAACGGGCGCCGTTTGACCTCCACGTCCTGCGGATCATGCGCCGATACGATCACATCGACGTCACCAGATGCCAAGCCGCGCACCAGTGCCACACGGTCTTCCTCGCGCCGGAGCGGTGGGCGCACCTTGAAGAAGGTTCGATACGGGCCGATGTCGTTTTCATTGAGGGTCAGATGATTGATCGACACGCCGCATGTCACCGGCAGCTTGCGCGCTTTGGCGGACTTGATGACCTCCAGGCTTTCGGCGCAGCTGATGTTCGAGGCGTGATATCGTCCGTTGGTGATCTCGACGAGGCGGACATCACGCTCGAGGATTATGGTTTCGGCAGCCTTCGACGCGCCCGGTACGCCGAGCCGGGTTGCGACGGCGCCGGCATTCATTGCCGTGCCCTCGGTCAGATACGGATCTTCAGTGTGATGCACGATGAGCGCATCGTGGTCCTTGGCGTAAAGAAGGGTGTTACGCATCACCTTGGTGTTGAGGACACTCATTTTGGCATTGGTAAAGGCAATCGCACCGGCGCGTTTCAGGAGTCCGATTTCGGTCATTTCCTGACCGGCAAGGCCTTTTGTCATCGCGGCCATCGTGTGCACGTTGACCACGGCATTGTCGCGCGCGCGGCGTTGAATGAAATCGACAAGCGCAACCTGATCGATCACCGGGTTGGTATCCGGCATGACGACAATCGTTGTAACACCGCCGGCTGCCGCCGCTTGGCTCGCGGTTTTGAGCGATTCGCGATGTTCGGAACCGGGCTCGCCGGTAAATACCTGACAATCGATCAGTCCTGGACACAGAACGTGCGCCTTGCAGTCGATGACAGCCGCACCTTCTGGCGCATTGCGGCGCAGATGCGCGCCCAAGTCGGTGATCACGCCATCTTCAACCAGCAACCCGCCTGGCTCGTCGCGATTCGTTGCCGGATCGATCAATCGCGCGTTGATGAAGACCGTGCGCCGCTTGGAGGCGGGTTCGCTCGGGCGCGTCGATGGATCGCTCTGCTTGCGGGGACGGTTCACGGATGCCCCTTTCAATGGTTGGGCAAATGGCGAGCGAGCGCTTCGAGAACCGCCGAGCGAACAGCAACGCCCATCTCGACTTGTTCGCGGATCACACTGCGAGAATGATCGGCGACGGTCGAGGCGATTTCAACGCCACGGTTCATCGGGCCGGGATGCATGATCAGTGCATCCGGTTTGGCGAGCGCAAGCTTTTCATGATCAAGGCCGAAGAAGTGATAATACTCGCGCGTGGATGGCACCAACGAGCCTTGCATGCGCTCGCGTTGCAGACGGAGCATCATAACGATGTCGACGTCTTTGAGGCCTTCCCACATGTCGGTGAAGACTTCGGCACCAAGCCGCTCTGGCTCGGACGGCAGTAACGTCGATGGCGCGATGATCCGCACGCGCGCGCCGAGCGTGTTCAAAACATCAATGTTCGAGCGCGCGACCCGGGAGTGCACGATGTCACCGCAGATCGCAACTGTAAGACCGGCGATGCGGCCTTTTGCACGGCGTATCGTGAGCGCGTCCAGCAATGCCTGTGTCGGATGCTGATGGGCGCCATCGCCGGCGTTGATCACCGAGCAATCCACCTTCTGGCTCAGCAGTTCGACCGCGCCAGCCGCGCTATGGCGCACGACGATGATATCGGGGCGCATAGCGTTGAGCGTCATCGCGGTGTCGATCAGCGTCTCGCCCTTCTGCACGGAGGAGGTCGAGACATTCATGTTCATGACGTCGGCGCCGAGCCGTTTGCCCGCAAGCTCGAACGAGCTCTGGGTTCGGGTCGAGGCCTCGAAGAACAAGTTGATCAAGGTTCGACCGCGAAGCACGTCGCGCTTCTTGTCGACCTGACGATTGATCTCGGCTGCCTTGTCGGCAAGGTCGAGGAGGGAATTGATTTCCGGCGCCGTCAGACCCTCGCAGGTCAATAGATGGCGCTTCGGAAAGAAGAATGCGGGGGAGGGGTTGAGCGGTGTCATCAAAGTTTGAGTTTATAGGTTGGAACACAGGCGGGGGCAAGCGGATGAGTCAAAATTGCTTGTGGAACCCGCTCACGAGTGCGTGGGCCCATTCCGGGCGGCCGTTGCCAATCGCCTGCTTGGCGGCGGCGTGATGGTCGTAGGAGACAGCGAAGAAATCAACCAATACGGCACCAACGTCGCGAACGTCCGCGATCGCATAGCGCGCGTGCGGTGAACCGGTCTCTGAGACGTGTGGGATGCCGGCGGAATCATCGTAAGCCGGGCAGCCGACGCTGCCGGGATTAACGACAAGCGGACCGCCCTCAATCTGCAGCAGACGGGGCTGATGGCTGTGACCGCACAGCGCGAGGCGAGGCCCGCTCGCGTATCGACCCAGGCGCTCGCCAACCTCGGCAGTACCGGCGGCAACTAGGCGCCCGCCTTCGATGTTATCCAGCGTGTAGCGGTTGTCGTTGTTTGGCCGGCCGTGAAAGGCGACGACGCCGGGGGCGACCTCGGCCAATCGCGGAAGTGCCGCCAGCCACGCCCGCTGGTCGTCGTTCAAAGCAGCGTGCGCGAACGCGTCCGACGACCACATGCCGGCCAAATCGTCGAAAGCGACGGCGCGGTCGTGATTGCCACGCACGGTAGGCCAGTTGCGATCCATCAACAGGCTGCAGGTTTCGGCGGGCCATAAAGGGCCGGAAACGCAATCGCCGAGATTGACGATGCGATCAATCGGGCCTCGCCGGTCAAGGTCATTCAGCACAGCCGCGAGTGCAGCCAAATTGCCGTGGATGTCAGCTAAGATCGCTAGCCGCAATGTTGCTTGACCTCAATAAGCTCCCGCCACCGCGCCGACGCCATCCTTCTGATAGAGGTCACGGCGGAAATTGACGATGCCATCTTCGGTGGCCCAGGCTGTGATGTAGACAAAGTACAGTGGCACCGGTCGTTTCAAGGTCACGTTTTGACGCTCGCCCGTCTTCTTGATGACCTCGATCCGCTCGGCCGTATAGCCATTGTCGGCGAGCAGCCAGGCGGCCAAATGCTCGATGCCCTGGACGCGAACGCAACCGGAAGAAGCCGCGCGGAAGTTACGTCCAAACATCGTCTCCGACGGAGTGTCGTGCATGTAGACCGAGTGCGAATTGTGGAAGTTGATCTTCAGAAAGCCGAGCGGGTTCTCTTTGCCGGGCTGCTGCTTAAATACGAGGTTCTTGGCGGCTCCGCTCGACCAGTTGACCTTCGATGACTCGAGCTTCTTACCGCTGGCGTCGTAAGCTTCGATGCCGAATTTCGCGAGCACATCCTGATTGCGCTTTTGCATGTCCTGACCCTTCGGAATCAGGTCCTTGTCGATCACCGTCGGCGGCAGCGTCCACACGGGGTTGAAATTCATCTCGTGGATCGCCGAGCGCAACAGCGGCGTTTGCCGGTCGATCTTGCCGACAACGCCCGAATGTCGCGAGACGACCCGATCGTTCTCGACCGCCTCGATCTGGGCTGAAGGGATGTTCACGACGACATATTTCTTGCTGGTCTGACGAGCAAACTCCTGCAAGCGGCCGAGGTTTGCGCGCAATTGGCGAAGGCGTGCAGCCGCTGGCACGTTGAGGGCCGCGATAGTGCGTTTATCGACGACGCCCGTTGGCGTGAGCCCGTTCGAGGCCTGGAAACGCTTCACGGCCTTCTCGACATAGAAGTCGAAGTAATCCGTGTTAGACGCTTCTTTCAAATCGCCTGACGACAACAGCCGTTGACGTAAGATTCCAACTGCGGCTCCACTCATGCCGGGCGACAATTGCACTTCGGGCAATGCCTGCCATCCGCCACGTTCGGCAATCTCGGCATAGCGTTTGATCGCGATTTTCATCGGCTCAATGTTGGCCGCAGAAAGCGTTGGGAAACCCTTCGGCGGATTGGCCTCCCACTCCTTGACGAAAGATCGGTCGTAGTCGGGGCTCGCCGTACTGGCGTTGTTCTGGCCGGGGAAGCGCATCCAGTTGCCTTGGGGATCGTTGGCCACCGCGCCAATACTTTGCGCAATAAGTAACGTGCTCAGGCAGCCAATCGATTTCAGAGAATGGGTGATGAACGACTTGCTCACGTGCGACACTCCCGCGCCATGTCTGGCGTTGTAGTAATTTGCAAGCCCCACCAATAGTTGCGTGAGGTTAACGAAAAAAGAACCGCTGCGCCAGATCGATGCGGCACTGCACATCCACGGTCTAAGTGCGGTATTCGCGGATCGCCGGGAAGTACCAATCCAGCGTACATCAATTCCTGAGCCGAGGTGGTGCCACGGTGCCACAAAAAATCAAACGGGGCTCCAGATTGCTCCGGCGCCCCGCTTGACTGCATAAGATCACAGTGGAAATGAAGGTCAGAGTTGATAGCGGATCTGGTCGGTCCAATAGCGCTCTAAGCGCATCAAGGATTTATTGACGGTGGTCAGTTCGTCATTCGAAATCTGCGCGACGGCTTCCACCGAGCCCAATTGGCGCTGGTACAACTTCTGCACGATATCGCAGGCATCGAGGCCCTTTTGGGTCAGGCTGACGCGCACCGAACGCTTGTCGGTCTCCGAACGCTTGTAGTGGATGTAGCCCATGTCGACGAGCTTCTTCAGGTTATACGACACATTCGAGCCAAGATAATAACCGCGTGTCTTGAGTTCACCTGCGGTAAGTTCGCTATCGCCGATGTTATACAATAGCAATGCTTGGACACTGTTGAGGTCGGCGCCGCCTAAGCGATCGAATTCGTTTTTGATCACGTCGAGAAGAAGACGGTGCAAACGTTCGATCAAACGGAGTGCCTGCAAATATTCATTCTTGAACGTCTCGTCAGAGACGGGAGCGCGATGACGCGCAAGATCCAACGCTAAAGCCATGATACTGCCTCTTGCCTGTCCTGTATAATTCGCCTCGAATTGTTTCGAGGATCCCGATGTGCGGGTTAATGGACAAGCTACAGGTATGTTGTAAAAGTTGCGCTAATACACATAGTAAAAGAATAGTTCCCCCGGGTTCACGGAAGAGATTGTTAAGCATAGGTGTAATATTGACCGCCGTCACGCGCGCGCAGCTTGCATTTCGACCCGCGGCGGTAGCGTCAATTCATGGGCTGGATCAGCACGGAAAAGATCGTCGATCCGCACCTGTGTGACATCGGAGGGAGACCCCGGCCGCCAAACGGGATTTCGGTTTTTCTCAATCAAGAGTGCTCGCACGCCTTCCTGAAAATCATACGAACTGATCAGTCGGCGGCCAATGCGATAATCGAGCGTGAGCGTTTGTCGAAGATCCATCAGTCGAGCATCGCGAATATGGCGCAGTGCGATCGTGAGTGCCAGCGGGCTTGCGCGCGCTAGATCGTCGAGGACGCCTTGTGCCCATTCGGCATCCGCGGGGTGAGTAGGTCGGTCGCGCATACCGGCCAATCGGGTGATAATCTCGGGCACCGTTGGCGCGGAAAAGCATTTCGCAATTTGTCTGCGGAAAGTTTTGAGTTGGCCAGGGCGTGGCGCTTCGTGGAGACCGTCAAGAAGCATGTCGACAGGGTCCGCATTTGCCAACCGACGTTCGATCTCGGGGAAATGTTGTGCTCCTATACAGTGAGTTGCCAAGCCAAGTTCGTATGCGTCGTCGCGCGCGATCGAGCGGCCGGTCAAGCCTAAATAAACTCCGATTTCATCTGGCATCCGGCCAAGCACACCGGCCACGCCGTCATCGGGAAAAAAGCCAAGTCGAACTTCCGGCATTGAAAACGCGTAGTGTTCGCCGGCAACCCTATGCGTGTTGACGAGTGTAATGCCGGCGCCGGCACCCATGACGGCGCCGTCGACCAAAGAAACGACCGGCTTGGAAAAGCATTCGAGAAGCCAAACGAGTTGATATTCGCAGGCGAGCGCGCGCCAGGCACTTGCAGGCTCTCTCGACGAAAGATGAACCAGTTCCCGAACATCACCGCCCGCACAAAACGTGCCCGGCGTCTCCGAACGGAGAACGATTGCATATGCATTAGGGTCGCGAGCGATCTGGGCGATTGCTGCCGAGAGCGTCGATATCATCGCGGCATTGATCGCGTTGCGGGCGTTCGGCCGATCGAGCGTTACAATCCGAACTGCCCCGGACGGTACCGACTTGACATGCGCAACGCCTGCGTTTTCCGAGGGGCCAGGGGCAGATTGAATTGTGATCATCGTTTCCCCATTTGAGTAGTCAACAGCCTTTCCTCGAGCCGTGCACAAGACCGAAGTTGACGTGCTTGTGTGCATTACATTCGGTCTATACACCGAGTCAAAACGGGGCGATCATCAGTGCGCGTGATTCGCGATACCGATTTGACAGCGTTTAAACGTCAAGTCGTTTGGGTGTCGAGTTCACAGGAAACTGCAACATAATGGATCGGCCTTTCTGGCATAACCACTTTTGCATCGCAGCGCGAGACCCGCTCGTCGCGCTCGGTGGAATTTTGTTGTTGTCGATTTCGTCCGCTCGAGCTGAAGAACCTGAAATAATTTTGCGCCGCTCGTTCGCGCAGCCGGCCCTGAATGGTTCTGCGCCGGAAGTGGTCCTTATCGAGCCCATCTATAAATCGCCCATGTCGAATAAAGCTGCGCGGACCCTGGTTCCACTCGATAGGGGCTCGTTGCGGCTGGCGGCAGGAAAAAGTTCGGGCAATCAAAATTCTAGCTCGCCCGCACCGCCCGTCGCTACGCAAGCACCAACAGCAGTGCCGCCCCCCGAAGTGCCCGGGGTTGCTAAGAAATCACCAGCTGATTGGCCGAAGGTGCTCCCAACGGGTAAAGTTGAAGCCGCACCGGCACCCGACGTATTCACCGCAGACGAGATCGCGAGTGCTAAGGCACGGTGTGCGGTCATCCTCAAAGGGCTTGATGCGGTGGTCACCGAAGAGCCGCCGATAAAGGTGGGCGCGTGTGGCGCGCCCGCTCCGGTGCAGTTGATAAGCGTCGGAAAAAATCCGCAAGTCTCATTGTCGCCACCGGCGTCGATGACGTGCGATATGGTCGTGGCACTGCACAAGTGGGTGTCAGACGACCTTCAACCGTTAGCCAGAAAACATCTAGGAGCCGCGGTAATCGGCCTCCAGACTATGAGTTCGTACTCGTGCCGGAACGCGTATGGCCGCAAACGCGGTCATCTGAGCGAACATGGCAAAGCGAATGCGGTCGACATCGGTAGCTTCATAATGGCTGACGCGCATCAAACCAGCGTGTTGGCGGATTGGGGACCCACAGGTTGGGAGATCAGGGCACAGATCGCGGCGGTTCAAGCTGCGGCCAAGCTTGCCGCCGACAAAGCCGCTGCCGCAAAAGCAGCGGCTGACAAAGCAGCGGCCGAAAAAGTTGCTGCAACTAAGTTGAAATCGTCCCCCGGTGCTCAGTCGCCGGGTGCTGCCGTGCCGAGCGAAGCGCCGAGCGTGGGTACGATCATCGAGGGCGTGCCCGGTCTCGCTAATCGATTGCCCGGTGCGGGACCGGCGAATGAGGGGCGCACTGGCTATGGACTCAATCGTCCCAGCCATCTTGGAGGTCCCAGATCTACCGATAAGGCTGCGAACGGAAAGGCAGCTCCATTGGGCCAGGCACCCGTCATGTTGCCCATTGACCCCGCTTCGCAAAGTCGCAAAGCGCGGTTCCTACGCGAGGCACATACGGCAGCCTGTAAAATTTTCGGCACGACGCTTGGACCCGAGACCAATCTTGCGCACAAGAACCATTTTCACTTGGACATGGCGGAGCGCACGCGGTCAAACTATTGCGAATAGAGGCTTTGCGGAACCGGCTGCGGCGCGCGGAACCGATACCGCGCGCCGCATCTGTGTAATCACTGCTTGACGGGTCGGTGTCAGGCGCT
>JANLXZ010000171.1:0-1635 GCA_031365375.1 Hyphomicrobiaceae bacterium
GAAGGCGCCGGTTTATCGATACGGACTTCCGGGTCATTGGACAGCAGGCCTCGAAAATCGCGATACCTGTGAAAATTATCGATTTGACCTTAACTCCCGTGCGTCTGCCCGTTATGAGCTTCACGTTCGCGGACAAAACCCTGCCGCGTTGGCGCTGCAGAACCCTCAAAGCTATAGCCATTTATTTCCTGGAATGGACGGCAATGGCATCGGTCGCCCGAGCGCGCGCCGTCCTGCTGTCGTGCCAGCCACCCCATTGCCGAACCAACCGCCTGGAGTCTGGCCGCTAAAATAGATCGCTCTGCGCGTCGGACATGACGGGTTACTTCGGGCCGATCGGAAAGTGGCACGCCGCATGCCGACCCGCAGCAGCCAATGCCAGCTTTGGGATCTCGAGGCGGCAACGGGGCTCGGCCTTCGGGCAGCGGAGATGAAAATGACATCCTGGCGGCGGCGATAACGGGGATGGTAACTCGCCCTTGATCGGCCGGAATGTGACCAAGCTATCATCGGACAACTCTAGTTTTGGCACGCTATCAAGAAGCGCCCGCGTGTAATGATGTTTCGGCGCCGCATAGACCTCAGCGGTCGGGCCGGTCTCGACGATGCGGCCGAGGTACATGATCGCGACGCGATCGCTTATGTGCCGCACAAGCCCGAGATCGTGGCTTATGAACAGCATGGTCAGCCCTAACTCGCGGCGCAGTTTCAGGAACAGATTTATGATCTGCGCCTGGATCGACACGTCGAGGGACGCCACCGGTTCATCGCACACCAAAATGTCCGGCTTCATGGCGAGCGCCCGCGCGATCGCGACGCGCTGCCGCTGACCACCAGAGAACTGATGCGGGAAACGGTCGGCGGCATCGGCGCCCAAGCCAACGGCCGTTAGCCATTCAGCCACATATGCGCGGGCATTGCCGCGCTCGACGAACCCATGCGCGATCGGTCCTTCCGATATCGTGTCTCCAATTCGCATGCGCGGATCGAGCGAGGCAAATGGATCCTGGAACACCATTTGCACGCGGGTCGTCACCTTCACCGGTTTACGCGCCCGCCCCATCACCGGTTCGCCATCGATGGTCACGCGACCTGTCGTCGGGGGCAAAATACCCGCGATGACCCGGCCGAGCGTGGACTTGCCACACCCAGACTCGCCGACAAGGCCCAATACCTCCCCCCTGTCGACATGGAGTGAAACGTCATCGACAGCGTAAACGGTACGGGTCTCGATCGGCGATCCAAATAGCACCGCGATGCGCTCGCCGATCGTCAGCGAGGATGAGAAGTTCTTGGTCACGTTGTCGATCGAAACGAGCGGGTTCATGCCAGCTCCCCGGCATGAAGCGGGTGATGACAGCGCCGCGCACGCAAGCCATCGCGAACGAGTTCGGGTGCCTGCGAGCAGGCGATATCCGCCCGCTCACATCGCGGCGCAAACGCACATCCCGGTTGAAGGTTCGACAGCGACGGCGTCGATCCGGGAATTTGCACGAGATCCTGACCCGGCATTGCGTTGCCCGGCAACGAGTTCAGCAGTCCCCTCGTGTAGGGATGGCGCGGCGCCCGCAGCACTGCCGCCGTCGGCCCCTCCTCGATCAGCCGGCCAGCGTACATCACGAGCAACCGGCTCGC
>JANLXZ010000057.1:0-3769 GCA_031365375.1 Hyphomicrobiaceae bacterium
CGTCGAGAAACCCAGAATTGGCGATCGTGCCGGGGCCGTCGTAGGAATTGCCAGGCAGGTGATAGGTCGCCGGATTTTCGTCCGGCGGGATTACGACTGGCGTGATTTTTAGCCCGTACTTGGCGGCGAATTCGTAATCGCGCTGATCGTGGCCGGGACAGCCGAAGATCGCGCCAGTACCGTAGCCCATCAGCACGAAGTTTGCGACATAGACCGGGATCTGCCGGTCCGGGATCAGCGGATGGGCTGCCACGATGCCGGTATCGAAACCGAGTTTTTCGGCTTTTGCCATCTCCTCGGCCGTGGAGCCGCGTTTGGCACACTCTTCGATAAAAGCTTGAAGATCCTTACTTTTCTTCGCGAGCTCAACGGTCAGCGGATGGCCCGGCGAAAGCGCACAGAAACTGCCACCGAAGATTGTATCGGCCCGGGTGGTGAAGACTTCGAGTTCGGACCATTTCTTCGGCTTGGGCAGCGCCTCACCTGACAGCTGATACTTCATCAGCAGGCCCTCCGACCGGCCAATCCAGTTCGCCTGCATCAGGCGCACCTTCTCGGGCCAGCGGTCGAGGGTATTCAATGCTTCGAGCAGCTCGTCGGCGTACTTCGTGATCCGGAAATACCACGATGGCATCTCGCGCTGTTCGACGAGGGCGCCCGAGCGCCAGCCGCGACCGTCGATCACCTGCTCGTTGGCAAGCACAGTATT
Source organism: Hyphomicrobiaceae bacterium (assembly GCA_031365375.1). Classification (GTDB taxonomy): domain Bacteria; phylum Pseudomonadota; class Alphaproteobacteria; order Rhizobiales; family Hyphomicrobiaceae; genus JAKFWF01. Next base: position 710 of record JANLXZ010000057.1, read on the forward strand.
GTCAACCGGATCCCAGTTGACCTTACCCATGCCGCGGTAAGCCAAGTTCTTGGCGTACATCGCTAAAAACAGCCGCTGCTGCTGGTGATAGTAGGCGACATCGCAGGTCGCGAACTCGCGCGACCAGTCGAGCGACAAACCCATCGACTTGAGCTGTTTCTTCATCGCCGCGATGTTTTCGTAGGTCCATTTCGCCGGATGGGTCTTTTTCTCCATCGCGGCGTTCTCGGCTGGCATGCCGAAGGCATCCCAGCCCATCGGATGCAGGACGTTAAATCCTTTCGAGCGCTTGTGGCGCGCGAATACGTCACCCAATGCGTAGTTGCGGACATGGCCCATGTGGATGCGTCCCGATGGATACGGGAACATCTCGAGCACATAGCACTTCGGACCCTTGTTCTTATTCGATGCCTTGAACGTCTCGCCGGCCTCCCACACGCTTTGCCAATGGCGCTCGCGGTCGGCCGCGTTATATCGTTCGCGCGTGGTATCGATCGGGGTTTCGGCGGCCATTAGGATTGCTCGTGTGGCTAGGAATGACGTTGGCCGGTATCAGCCATTAACGGGGTGGGCGGTCAAGGGCGGTATCAGCGCGCAACGAAGTTCTGATACGTCGCCAAAACATGAAAACGTCGACATATATAATTGGATAGGTCGACGGCGTCGACACATCAGCGTTGATATGTCGACGAAACTGAAAAACATCGACATATCGCCCTATACCGGGAGCATGAAATGACGTTATCGCAGTCGTCAGGTCCGCTTGCCACGATCAACGCGCGCATTGCCACCGCCGAGGCAGCTGCCAAGCGTGCCGCCGGTTCGACGCAACTCATCGCCGTGTCGAAGACCTACTTCGCGCCCGACATCGAACCTGTTCTCGATGCCGGCCATCGCGTGTTTGGCGAGAACCGTGTGCAGGAGGCGATGCAAAAGTGGCCGGATCTCAAGTCACGCTACGCCAACATCGAGCTGCATCTGATTGCGCCGCTGCAATCGAACAAGGCGAAGGAGGCTGTCGCGCTGTTCGACTGTATCCACACCATCGATCGGACGAAGATCGCGCAGGCCGTCGCCACCGAGTGCAACAAGCAGGGGCGGCGGTTGAAGCTGTTCGTTCAGGTCAACACTGGCGAGGAGCCGCAAAAGGCTGGCATTGCGCCCAATGACACCGCTGCCTTCGTCGCTATGTGCCGGGATGAGTTGAAGCTCGAGATTGCCGGTTTGATGTGCATACCCCCGATCGAGGAGGAAGCAGCCGTGCATTTCGCGTTCCTGGCCAAGCAGGCAAACGAGCTCGGGCTATTGGGCCTAAGCATGGGCATGAGCGCCGACTTCGAAACCGCGATCGCGTTCGGCGCGACGCACGTGCGTGTCGGCAGCGCGATTTTTGGTGCGCGAGGATAGCAGCCACGCACTTGTCCTCAGCTTTATCCTCCCTCTCGGGCTTGCCTGGCATGGCCCGGTGCTAACCTCAAACGAGTGATTCGCTTTTCGTTTGGGGAGATGCGGCCATGGCTGCTGCAAGCAACGCTGGAACGATCGAGGCCGATAACGCTGCGGCTGATGCCGCGCGCGAGGCTCGTGACGAGGTCATCAAGAAAGCGCCAAAGGCTGCTGCTGCAAAAGCGAAAGTTGCTGTCACCAAATCCGAACGTTGGGATGAGTTCCAGGTCGACGTATGGGTGACCAACTTCAACTCGATCGAGTTCGGTTTTTGGAAGAAAGATCGCAACAAGGCGAAGTCGCGTCAGTTCACCTCGGACATGGATATTTTCGCCGAAGTCAAAGAAAATGGTGAACGGACCGGGCTCCTTGGTCACCGCGAGGAACTGTGGACAAAGAACACCGGAATGGACAAGCGTTTGGTGTTCAAGCTGTTCGGTGAAAAGTTGAACTGGCACGCGACGATGGATCTGATGCTGGGCCGTTCGCTGCAGCTCACGCTCGGCGCGCATGGGACGCCGGTGATGGCATTCTCGATCAACACAAACGACCATACTCAAATGGTGTACATCGAGCGCTCGGCTCACAAACTCCCATTCATGCCCGAAGAATTCTCGTTCTTCCTGTTGGAAGATGGCCAGCTCGACTTCTACACGTTGCGACGCGATGTTCTCGCTCTCGGCAAGGATTACACCTTGCGCGATCAGACCGGCCGCGTCGTCGGTATGCTCGACGGTCTTCTGTTATCGCTTGGCGGAAGTTGGCGCGGTCGGGTGCTACGCGACCACAAGGACAAGCGCCTGCTGATGGTTCTAAAATTGTTCTGCGGTATGCTTCCGTTCAACAACGGTTGCCGCCGGCACGTTAGCTCTTTGTACCGCGCATTGCGCGCTGGTCGTCTGGTGCCGAAGCTGGAGCGGCAAGAAGCCGATCTTTACATGAACCCGCGCCGGACGCGTTAAGCTCTTCCAATGACGCGGTGGTCTCAGCTAGTCTGTCTGCAATCGATCGGTTGCTACGGAGAGCGGCGCTATGAACTTTCTGAAAAAGCTGGATGAATCCGCGACAATTCAACAAGCCGAACCTGCAGAAGTCGGTTTGTCGGTAGACCGGCTGAAGGGCATCCGCGAAGCGATGGAACGCGAGATCGCGGCGCACCGTCTCGCGGGCGGCGTGCTCGCGGTCGCGCGGCGCGGGCGCATCGCCTATCACGAAGCGTTTGGCATGCGCGATGCAGCCGCCAATGCGCCGATGACCAAGGATGCGGTGTTTTCCATCGCCTCGATGACGAAAGCGATGGTATCTGTCGCGGCCCTCCAGTTGCTCGAGGAAGGCCGGCTGGGGCTTGCCGATCCAGTGTCTACTTATTTGCCGGAACTGGCGAACCTCGTGGTTGCCGATCCGACCGCCGGCTCGACGCTCGTCACGAAGCCCGCCTCACGCAATCCGACCATCCAGGACTTGCTGCGTCACACCTCCGGCATGACCTACCGCGATCGCGGTCAAACGCCGGCACATAAACTCTATCCCGGCAGCTCGATTTATGCATCGGTCAAGTATTCGAAGGCTGAATACTTGGCTGCCATGGCGAAGGCACCTCTTGTGCATGAGCCG
>JANLXZ010000172.1:0-2354 GCA_031365375.1 Hyphomicrobiaceae bacterium
TCGGTACTTTCGGCCTCGCGATTGTCGCCGCTTGTGCCTTTTCCCTTGCCATCACCGGCCAGGTTCTCACGTTCCATACAGGAGCCCGGTCGAGCTTCGCGCTGCCTACACGCCGGATGCCGTTCGGTCCGTATCAGGACACCGCCCGAACTGATCTCGCAGGTAGGGTCAACCCGCGATTTTGACATCACCTAATCCGCTTTCGACGCTTCAGAAGCAGTTCACTTGCGTTCGCATCTCTCGACCATACCTGCCGGGATCATTGCCCCGGCGTTTCCGCGACGCTCACGACCATGGCTTTTGACCACAGCCGCTCACGGTGGCTTGGGATCAGCGACCTGATCGCCGAACCCGAAGGGCCTTCCTTCATCTCCCATATAGTTGCGCGCAGCCGTGTGGACCGGCTACGCTTCGTGACACAAGACCCAATGCGGCCGTTGAAAGGGCTGGGGGGGTGTGGGAAGATCACCGGGCCAGAGATCGCCGCGATGCCTCAACTCTCGATATCCTGGCAACGCCTCAATTCCGCAAGCGATCTCAGAAAACTGAACCGCGACGATGGCCAGAATGAATTGCGCAACGAATAGTCAGTGAGTTGTGGTCTAACCACGGCTGAGTGTTGGGGAGCTGTCGTGCAAAAAACCATTGCCATTCTAGGCTCCGCCTTTTTCTTCGTGGTCGCGCCTTGTACGTTGGCAGGGCTCATCCCATGGTCAATCACAGGCTGGGAGCTTCGGCCGCCATTCTTCGGTCTAGAATTGACGCGCGTCATCGGGGTGATATTGATTCTCGCCGGCGTGCCTGGGGTTGTCGATTCATTTGCACGTTTTGCACTGCAGGGGCTGGGCACCCCCGCGCCGATCGCGCCGCCCCGGAATCTCGTAGTGACAGGTCTCTACCGATACGTGCGTAATCCGATCTACGTGGCGGTCGTCACCATCGTTCTGGGTCAAGCGGTGTTGTTCGGTGATTGGCGTCTCATCGACTACGGCGCGCTGCTCTGGCTCGCCTTCCACTTACTCGTTGTGGCGCAGGAAGAGCCCACGCTCGAGCAAACGTTTGGAGAAGAGTACGAGGCTTTCCGTGCCAACGTCCCGCGCTGGATACCGCGCATGACTCCGTGGCGTCCATCCAGGTTGAAGGAATGAAGGCGGCATCAAAGGGAAGCAGTGTCAAGGATGTCTGGAATTGGCCCGACTGAGAAGACAAGCATCCCTCGCAGTAACGGCAGGTATGGGAGGTCCAACCACCGCCCCGCGCAACGCGCTTTGCACCGACCGACACCCGTCTACACGCATTTGCACGCCATTCACCGCGATACATCGTTCCCGGCGCATTGGCGCTCCGGCATCCTGATCCCGTCTCGACACGTTGATGTCACAGGGGATTTGCGATGCCTTCCGCGCGTTTCGTTCTCATCCAAGCCGTTGCCTCGCTGGTGCTTGCCGTCATTGCGGTATGGGCCGCGACGCAATGGGCAGCCGCGATGCTCGGGTATCAAACGGCGCTCGGTGCTCCGTTGGGATCGCTTGCTGGCGCCGCGCTTTATGCGCCCTGGAAACTCTTCCCCTGGTGGCTGTCGTTTGGGGCCGAGGCGCCCGGCATTTTCAATCGGGCCGGTCTGATCGCCGCATTGGGTGGCATCGCGCCCGGCCTCATCGCGCTCGGGGGAGCCGCCTGGCGGGCACGGGCCAAGCCGACCATAACAACCTATGGCTCGGCCCGCTGGGCGGATTTTTCCGACGTCAAGAATGCAGGCCTGCTCGCTGATCGCGGCGTGGTGCTCGGCCTCTATGATGCTGAGTACCTGCGCCACGACGGTCCCGAACACGTGCTCGCCGTGGCGCCGACCCGCTCCGGCAAGGGCGTCGGCCTGGACGTGCCGACCCTGCTCACCTGGACCGGTTCGACCGTTGTCCACGATATCAAAGGCGAGAACTGGGTCCTGACCGCGGGTTGGCGAGCGCAGTTCTCGCACTGCCTGATGTTCGATCCGACCAGCCCGCTGTCGGCGCGGTTCAATCCGCTGATGGAGGTGCGCAAGGGGCCGAAGGAGGTCCGCGATGTCCAAAACATCGCCGACATCCTAGTTGATCCCGACGGCACGCGCGAGCGGCGCGATCATTGGGATAAGACCGCTCATACTCTGCTGACCGGTGCCATCTTGCACGTCCTCTATGCAGAAGATGAGAAAACGCTGCATCGCGTCGCCACCTTCCTCGCCGATCCCGGCCGCTCGATCGAGCGCACGCTCAGGATCATGCTGACGACCAATCACCTCGGCACCGAGGAGGCGCCGGAGGTTCACCCGACGGTCGCCTCGATCGCCCGCGAGGTGCTCAACAAGACCGACA
>JANLXZ010000129.1:0-18294 GCA_031365375.1 Hyphomicrobiaceae bacterium
CAGAGGGACCCGTCCCGCCAATCCAGGCGCGGGTGCGCCGAGAACGGCAGGTGCGGCTGCATGCGCCGCTCGAGCCAACCGAACGGGCTGCGCAGGCGCCCATCCATCTCGTCCTCATGGGAGTTTGTCGGACGTAGGGACCGCCACTGTTTTTTGATGTGATTGATTTAGTTTACCCAATTCGTGATTTTGTCTCACCCGTGTCGGGTCGCTTGCCAGGTGAAACGAAATCGGCACGACGACACCACATCCAGACCAGCCCGATCGCGCGGCCCGCGTGTCAGCCGCCAAGTAGGCAGGTGATTGGGTTCTTCCAGAAGCTTGCGACGACAATGGGCAGAAGGTGCCTTGACTGCAAGCGGTGGTGCCGATGGTCACGCCGACCTATGAACCCCAGCCGCAATGAAGTCGAACTACTTTATCCGCTTTTCCCTGGATAAGGAGATGCTTTCAACAACTTCGCCAAATGCGCAGCATTGGCCGCCAGCATCTTCGTTGCCTGGACCGTTTTGTCGTAAGGTTTTCGTAGATCCTTGTAGTCTGTGGACCCCATTGCCTCGCCGACCCAATAAGTGCCGGCGCAGGCTGCAACCGTAAAGCCGACGTCGTTCAACGCCTGGAAAATCTCGGCATGGCAATGGTGTGCACCGTCCTCGTTGCCGACAATGGCGACCACTGCCACTTTGCCGAAAGCCGGCATACGGCCATTCTTATCCGTGTCGTCCAGGAACGCGTCCATGCGCTCCAATACCCGTTTGGCGACGCTTGAAGGCTGACCAAGCCAAATGGGCGTTCCAAAAACAAGGATGTCCACCGCAAGGATTTTTTTGAGAAGCGAGGGCCATTCATCACCTTCGCCTTCATCCGCTGTAACACCGGGCTTGATGTTGAGATCCACAACGCGGACGACTTCTCCTTTCACGCGGAGTTCGGCTAACACCTCGTTCAACAACTTGTCGGTCGAGGATGGCGAATCCCCGGCCGTGAGCGAGCAGTTGAGTGCCAATGCGGATAGCGGCATTTGAAGACTCCTGACTCATGCGCGGATTTCATATCCGGGTGCAAACGCCAGAACCGGCACGAAGGTTCACACGCGACCAACCAGAAGGGACCCTTAACCGCAATAGGTAAGTCTCTGCCGCCCGCTTACTTGCAACGCAGCCACCCTCGTTAGGCGGGAGACGCGAGCGGTTTGCCCTTCTCCACGACATAAGTGATCGCGAGCTTCGTTTTTTTGTCGCCGGGCTTCCCACCGGCATGGGGTGTGCCCGCTGGTACCTGGAAACCATCGCCCGGCTTCAACGTAAGGGTCGGTTGACCTTCGATTGGGAGCTCAAAGCCGCCTTCAAGCACATAGGCCGACTCGATCCCTGGATGCGTGTGCCGCCCAACCGTTACTCCTGGTTCTATCTCCGCCAGCACGTTTATAGTCACATAACCTGGTGCAGGGCCGTCCGTCTGCGATAGAATCTTTCGCGTGACGCCGGCGGTCGCAGGAGGCGGCGCGCCTTGCGCCGAAGCACCTGTCGCAGCAAATTCGGTAAGCCCGCAGATCGCGCAAGGCGCCATCGCAGAAAAAACTCGTCGTGTCAGCATAACAACCTCCCTACTGTGTCCGCATCACGGACGTTCAGACAGCAATGATGGTAACCGACATCCACGGACAACCGTGGGCGCTGCAGCGATCATTTCCCGACCGCGGGGACTTTGGCAAGGGGAAGCCGTTCTCTCCGATCGTGCCTCCATTCAGATTGTTGGGCCAGTATCTGCAGCGGTGTCACCTGCATGTGACATTAACGGAGTGCCGGAGTATGAGCTCAATGCTGATCTTTTAGGCGCTAGCGATTGCCCAGATCAAAGCCCAAAAAGGATTTCCATGTCGCGTATTGGAATGCTCACACCGTCGTCGAACACCGCTCTCGAGCCGATTACATACGCCATGTTGCGGGATGCACCCGAAGTCAGCGCTCATTTTTCACGCTTTAAAGTGACCGAGATTGCGTTGAGTTCGGAGGCCCTCGGGCAATTCGAATTGGGACCGATCCTGGCGGCGGCGGACCTTCTGGCGCATGCTAAATGCGATGTCATTGCCTGGAACGGGACATCGGCCAGTTGGCTCGGGTTTGATAGGGACGAGGCTCTTGTCGCGCGCATCGAGGCAGCAACCGGCATTAAAGCTGCCACCTGCGTCCTTGGCTATCGGACGGTGCTTGGTCTGTTGGGCGCGCGCAAGATTGGGCTGGTGTCACCTTACACGGAAGACGTTCAGGACCGTATTATGACGACTTGGTCGGCGTCGGGTCTCACGTGCACGGCTGAGCGTCATTGCGGGATATCGGATAATTTTTCCTTCGCCGAGGTTGATGAAACGCAGATCGAACAGATGATCCGTGATGTTGTCCGCGAGGGGAGCGATAGCGTAGCTATTTTATGTACGAACATGCGCGGCGCACGCGTGGCTGCAAGACTGGAGCGCGAACTGGGTGTGCCTGTGCTCGACTCGGTCGCCGTTACACTTTGGGCAGCGCTCGACGCAATCGGCGCAGATCGACGTCGTTTCAGCGCTTGGGGCGGTTACTTTAGCCTGTAGGTGCGGCGGTTCACGGCGCGCAGCATGACTGCTGAAAACTTGATCACAGGATCGCGTTTTTGGGCGCATGTCCTGGCAGCGAACCCCTGGACAGGGTTGCGCCATCCCGTCAGTCTCTAGTCTGGATTACGAGATAGCCTAAGATATCGCTGCATCAAGGAAGGACGCGAGGCATGAAGATCTCTAGCCGCTCAGTCAAGAGCGCAACTTTGGCTTTGAGTTTCGCGATGGCATTGGGGGCGAGCGCAACACTCACTAATGCGCAGGACGCACCTAAGCTGAGGGTCATGGGCATGCCGCTCGCCACCGGCAACATTCAGAAAAACCGCGAGCAACCTTTCTTCGAGAAGCTGAAGGAGACCACTGGTATTGAAGCCGACTACAAGGTTCTCGATCAGACCGGCATCAAGGAATTCGAACAGCTGCGGGTCGGAAAGTCGGGATTGTTCGATATCATTGGACTGCGTCTTGGTCAGGTGTCGCGCGACGAACCGACAATTCTAGGTCTGGATCTCGTCGGTCTCAATACTAGCTACGAGACGGCCAAGAAAGTGGTTGCGGCTTATCAAGGCCCAGTCGGCGAACGCCTGGAAAAGCAGTTCGGCATGAAACTTCTTGGCGTGTGGCCATTCGGGCCTCAACTGATCTTTTGCAAACCGGCGATCACAGGGCTTTCCGATCTAAAGGGGAAGAAGGTCCGAATTCTCGATGGCGTGATGGCCAAGATGATGGAGAAGGTTGGCGCGACACCCGTCACCATGGCCTTCGGCGAAGTCAGCCAAGGTCTATCGCTCGGGACAATCGATTGCGCTGTGACCGGGCCAAGTTCGGCAAACTCAGCTGGATGGCCTGAAAGTGCGACGCACGTCTATCCGTTGGCACTGCAGGTCGCAGTGCAAGGATATGCGATCACGCTTTCTGCATGGAACAAGCTCACGCCGGATCAGCAAACGAAGTTGCAGGCCGCAATCGGGAAACTGACCGAGGACATCTGGGTCTATTCGAAGGAACTGTGGGATGACGGGATGCGCTGTAACGCTGGCGAAGATCCCTGCACGACCGGCAAGAAATATAAGCTGACGACGGTTCCTGTGAAGCCTGCAGACGTTGAGCTTGTCAAAGGCGCGGTCAAGGAGATTTCCTTCCCGGCCTGGGCTGAGAGCTGTGACAAGGTCAACCCGGGCTGTTCCGAGGCTTGGAAAAAAGCAGTGGGGCCAATCGTTGGATTGAATTGACGCCGGAGCCCTTGATCGTGTGAGCGCGCATCCGTCATGCGGCTCTGACGGGTTTGCCTGGCTCGCGTCATCGGGGATTAGATGAAGAATTTGGAACGCATTGCCGCGTGGATCTTTGGATTGGTGTTTTTGGCACTTGCCGCTGGCGTCGCTGTCGAGACGATATCGCGCAAAGTCTTGAATCGATCGCTGCAAGGCATCGATGAGCTTGGTGGATATGCACTCGCAGTTGGTGCGGGATTGGCGTTTGCTGTAGCGCTGACGTCGCGCGCACACATCCGTATCGACGTTGTTCATGACCTGCTGCCGAAACCGTTGCGCATCGGGCTGAATTTGTTGGCGGTACCTTTACTTGCTCTGTGTGCATTGGCGGGATTGTGGATGGCCTGGCTCGCGTTGGCCGATACGATCCAATTTAGTGCAACAGCGCAAACGCCTTGGGCCACTCCGCTCAAGTATCCGCAAGGGCTATGGGTGCTTGCGCTCGCGGTGTTTGCCCTATGTGCGATTATTGAGTGCGTGCGGATCGGCGGGCTGGCAGTCAGTGGCCGTTTTGATGAGATTGACCGGCGTTACGGACCGCGCGGCACCAAAGACGAACTCAATGAAGAGCTGGCTGACCTCAAGGCGCGCGGCGTGGTGCCCGTCGCGCCAAGGGTCGATGGAGCTCGATCATGAGCACCGCAACCGTTGGCCTGGTCGGCTTCTGCTTGATGGTCGGGCTTATGCTGCTCGGACTGCCGATCGCGGCGGTCATGCTGCTGCTCGGTCTGTTTGCCGGTGTTGCGGCATTCGGTTGGGCATTCTTTGCGTCCTCAGCGTCCGTCAGCTGGGGGGTAATGAGTGAAAACAATCTGACGTCAATTCCGCTGTTCGTGCTGCTCGGCGAATTCTTGCTGCGCTCCGGCATGGCCGATCGTATGTACACTGTGTTCGCTGCTTGGCTTGGCCGGCTGCCGGGAGGGCTATTACACACAAACATTGGTTGTTGCGCGTTGTTTGCTGCAACATCTGGATCGTCCGTCGCCACTGCGGCGACCATTGGCACCGTTGCCCTGCCATCCTTGCGCAAGAATGGCTATCCGATGGCCGACTCGCTTGGCAGTCTCGCGGCCGGCGGAACGCTCGGCATCATGATCCCGCCTTCCATCAATTTCATCATCTATGGTTCGATGACGAATACGTCGGTGGGTAAGCTCTTTATTGCAGGAATCATCCCGGGTTTGATGCTCGCCGGATCATTCATGATATGGATCGCGATGAGCAGCATTCTGCGTCGCGACAAGGTCGCCGTGATCGATGTGCCGTGGGCGGAGCGCGTGCGCTTGCTGCGCTATTTATTAGAGCCGATCGTCGTCTTCGGCGTGGTGATGGGAACGCTTTATTCAGGGATCGCTACGGCGACGGAGAGCGCCGCTCTTGGGCTCGTCATCGCTTTTGTTTTCATTGTGGTGCAGGGCAAGTTATCCCGCAGCCTTCTGGAAACGTGCTTTGTCTCCAGCGCGCGCACGACCGGCATGATCCTCCTGATCGTGCTCGGTGCATTCGTGCTCAATCTTGCTCTCAGCCTCAGTGGCATAGGTGAGGGTTTGACCAAGTGGGTGACGGGCTTCGGGCTCGGCCGCGTGCAACTGCTGTTGGCGCTCATCGTGTTTTATCTCATCCTCGGCATGTTCATGGATACGCTGTCGATGATGGTCGCAACTATCCCGCTAGCCTTTCCTGTCGTCAGCGCCGTGGGCGTTGATGGCATCTGGTTCGGCGTATTCATCGTGCTGATGTGTGAGCTCGGCCTGATAACTCCGCCCGTGGGTATGAACCTATTTGTCGTCCAGGGCGTACGACCGGATCCTGGCCCCGTGACAGACGTCATTCGTGGTGCGCTGCCTTACGCGGTTATCATGATTTTGTTTGCAATGCTGCTGATCGCGGTGCCTGGGATTGCCACATGGCTGCCCCAATTGATGCGGGGCTAGCCGGCCATGACAAAACGGTCTTTGCCTATTCGCATCGCTGTCGATATCGGCGGAACGTTCACCGATCTGCAGATCCTGGACGAGCGGGACGGCCGCATCGTATCGCACAAGGTTCCAACGACGACGGACGATCCCTCGCGCGGTTTGATGGACGGCATCAACGGTGCCGCCATGCGCTATGGCTTCACACTCGACGAAGTCGGCTATGTGTTGCACGGCACAACCATTGCAACCAATGCCGTACTCGAGCGGCGGCTGCCACGCGCTGCGCTCGTCACCACGCAGGGCTTCGAGGATGTGTTGGAAATCGGCCGGCACAATCGCCGGGACGTGTACTCTGTGTGGCCACGGCCGCAACCCGTGCTCATTCCCCGTGATCGCCGCCTCGGCTTAAGAGAGCGAATGACTGCCCGGGGCGAAGCCGAAATCGCCGTCGATCAGCCCGCCGTCGCCGATGTCATCGCGGCGTTGAGCCGAATGGAGATCGAGACCGTCGCCATTTGCTTGCTTCACGCCTATGCCAACCCAGTTCACGAACGGCGTCTTGCGGAGGCCGTTGCCGCGTCACTTCCGAATTTGACCGTGTCGTGTTCGTTTGAGGTCAGCCCCGAAATCCGAGAGTACGAGCGCACCAGCACCACCGTTTTAAACGCGCTGCTGCAACCGGTGGTGCGGGGTTACCTGGATCAACTGCGCCGGCGCTTGGAGGTGGAAAAATTCAGTCCGCGGCTGTTGATCGTCCAGTCGAACGGCGGTGTATGTAGCCCGCAGACCGCTGCGCGTGAGCCCGTTCGATTGCTCCTTTCTGGACCTAGCGGCGGCGCTAAAGCCGCACTTGCCTTGGCCCTGCACACGGGTGATCGGTTTGCCGTCGGCGTCGACATGGGCGGCACCAGCTTCGATGTGTCGGTCGTGCGTGACGGCCGCATCGAGATCGTCACCCAAAGCGAGATCGACCGTTTGCCGGTACGCGTGCCGATGGTTGAGATCCGCACAATCGGTGCGGGCGGGGGATCGATTGCTCGCGTTTCCCATGGCCGGGACGTGACCGTCGGCCCCGAGAGTGCAGGCGCATGGCCGGGTCCCGTGTGCTATGGACGCGGCGGCACCGAGCCGACGGTGACCGACGCCAATCTTTTGCTCGGTCGGCTCGATCCGGCGTTTTTTCTCGGCGGCAAGATGGCGCTCGATGCCGGTGGCGCGCGCCAGGCTATGGACCGTGCCATGGCAGCGCCGCTCGGACTGGACGTGGATGCAGCCGCCGCCGGCGTTCTGCGGATCACCGACAGTCGCTTGGCTGCAGCCATCCGCGTCAGCCTGTTTGAAAAGGGGCTTGATCCGCGGGATTTCACGTTGCTGAGCTTCGGCGGCGCTGGCTCTGTGCACGCCTGTGCCGTGGCTGAAGAGTTAGCAATCAAACGAATTGTTTTTCCAATCGATGCCAGCACGTTTTCTGCGCGCGGCATTCTGGATGCTGACATCGAACACGCGTTTGCGCGCTCCGCCGTCCGGCCCTTCGACGGGGCCGCGTTGCCGACCCTTGCCGCCATGGCCGATGAGATGCGGACCGATGCGCGCGCTCGTCTCGACGGGGACGGCATTGCCCCGCGCGATCAAGACCTGCGGTTTGCCATTGATTTGCGTTATAAAGGGCAGGCATTCGAGTTGACCGTGCCTTGGCAAACGACTGCTTACGATGAGGCTGCACATGATGCGGTGCTGGAGCTCTTCCATCAGCAGCACGAGCAAAGGTTTTCATATGCGAACCGCGCCGACGTGGTGGAAATGGTCACGCTCCGGCTAGCAGCGATAGGGCGGCTCTCGCGTCCGTCAGGCAAGGCTGTGGAGCCTTCGGTTCGTTCTGCACGTCCAACATCTCGTCAGGTGTTTGTCGCCAACCAATGGCGTGACATCCCGGTGTGGCGGCGGGAGGCAATCACCGCGGCAGGCACAATCGTTGGACCGGCGATCGTCGAGGAGGACTACACGACGCTGTATTTGGCGCCACACTGGCGCTTGCGCCGCATTGCCCTCGGGCACCTCGCTGCAAATTTCGAGGGAGCGGAAGCATGACTGCACTTGATGTCATCGAGCTGGAAGTTCTGCGCAACGCCTTGACGGCCGCCGCAGCGGACATGGACGTCACCATGTGGCGGACCAGCCGGTCGACCATTGTTCGAGAAATGCTCGACTACTCGACAGCAATCTTCGATGCCGACGGCTATAACGTTGCGCAATCGGCACGTATCCCGCAGCATCTCAACTCGATGGGTTACTGCCTGCGCACGATCGTCGAGCAATTCATTCCGCCGAGCGATTGGCACGACGGCGACGTCATCCTCACCAACGATCCCTATTGCGGCGGCCAGCATCTGCCGGACATTGTCGCATTTCGCCCGGTGTTTTACCACGGCGAGCGCGTTGCGATTGTCGGCACGCTTTGTCACCATCTCGATGTCGGCGGTATGTCGCCAGGGAGCTATGCAGCAGGCGCAACGGAAATCTACCAAGAGGGCTTGAGAATTCCTCCGGTCAAACTTTTCGCCGGTGGCGTCCGCAATGATGGGCTCTGGCAAATGATCAGTCAGAACGTACGCCAGCCGGCCATCGTCATGGGCGATCTACAATCGCAAATTGCGTCCTTGGCGGTTGGGGTGCAGGCGATTGCGGGTCTGTCTGAAAAGTATGGCGCAGCAACCCTGGCGGCCGCTTGCCAACGGCTGCTGAATAATTCAGAGGCATCAATGCGGGATGTCATCGCGCGAATGCCGGACGGTATCTATGAGTTCGAGGATTTTCTCGACGACGACGGTATCGACACGCAAAAGCCTGTGCGTATACACGCAACGATCACGATTGAGGCCGATGCGCTGACGGTCGATCTGTCTGGCTCGGCGCCAGAGGTCGCTGGTCCGATCAACGCGACACTTGGGTCTTCGTCGTCGGCCGTTTACTTTGCGATTTTGGCAGCCGCGGACCGCGCAATTCCCGCCAACGCAGGTTGTTATCGGCCGATCCGCATTATCGCCCCCGAAGGCCTGATCGTCTCGGCACGGCATCCCGCGCCGGTCGCGCACCGGATTTCGCCGTGCCACGTTTTGCTCAACGTATTGTTCGGTGCGTTGTCGCAGGCGATCCCCGATCGGATGCCAGCATCGTACTATGGCGTGAGTTACGTGTGCGCGTTCCAGACCCGCCAGAACGAGGGCGGCCGGAAAGTGCTTGTCGAAATCGAGGTCGGCGGTTGTGGGGCGCATCCGTTGGGAGATGGCGCGAGTGCTCATTCGTTCGGCATGCATAACAATGCGTCGATCCCGATCGAGATGATTGAGAGCGACACGCCCGTTACGATTCTCGGCTACAGCCTTGTGCCCGACAGCGGCGGCAGCGGGCGCCATCGCGGTGGACTTGGTCTCAAACGCCAGTGGCGGATCGATTCAGACAACGCCACGTTCACGGCACAGATGGATCGTTTTCAGTTTCGCCCCAAAGGCCTCATGGGCGGTGGCGATGGCAGTCGGGGTCGGCTGACGCTTATTCGCGATGGTATCGAACTAACGCTGCATTCGAAGGTGTCGAACATGCAATTGCGCAAGTTCGACATCATCCGGCTCGAGACGTCGGGAGGCGGCGGGCATGGCACTGCGGCTGACCGCGAGGCAAGCGCAATTGCGCATGATCTGGCTCTTGGGTTTACAACATCACACACGCCGGCCTGATTTGCGATCATGGAACGGTACGCTGCACGTTAGGAAAGGCCATTTAGATGCTCGATCTGGTGATCAGGGGCGGCACCGTTGCCACGGCCAGCGACACGTTCAAATGTGATATTGGCGTTCGCGATGGGCGCATCGTTGCTCTGGGCGAGGAGCTGGGGCAGGCCCACGAAGTGATCGACGCGCGCGATCGTCTCGTGCTGCCAGGCGGCATCGATAGCCACGTCCATCTCGCACAACCGAGCGGACCCGGCATTGTCATGGCCGATGATTTCGAAAGCGGGACGCGATCGGCAGCATTCGGTGGTAACACGTTGGTTATGCCATTCTGTATGCAGCAAAAGGGCCAGAGCCTGCGGCAGGCATTGAAGGATTATCATGCGGCAGCAGCAGGCAAGTGCTTCATCGATGTAAGTTTTCATCTGATCATTTCTGATCCGACACCCAGTGTGCTCGGGCAGGAATTGCCCGCGCTGGTCGGCGATGGGTACACGTCCTTCAAGGTCTTTATGACCTATCAGGATCTGGCACTGTCCGATTACGAGATGCTCGAGGTATTCTCAACGGCGCGCGAAACCGGTGCCCTCGTTATGGTACATGCTGAAAACTATGATGCGATCCGGTTCCTCACTGACCAGTTGGAGCGAGCCGGAAAAACTGCACCAAAGTTTCACGCCACCTCACGGCCAATTCCCGTCGAACGCGAAGCAACGCATCGGGCCATCAGCCTTGCCGAGTTGATCGACGTCCCCATTATGGTGGTTCACGTCTCCAATGGTCCGGCGATGGAGGAGATCCGGCGCGCGCAGTCTCGCGGACTGAAGGTCATGGGTGAGACGTGCCCGCAATATCTGGTACTTACCGAGAAAGATTTGGATGGTCTCAATATGGAGGGCGCCAAGTATGTGTGCAGCCCGCCGCCGCGCGACATCGAAAGCCAACAGGCCTGCTGGCGCGGGATCGAGACCGGCGTATTTCAAACCTTCTCTTCGGATCACTGCCCGTTCCGCTATGACGATCCGGCTGGCAAGCTATCGCCGAAGGGCCGGACAAGTTTCAAATGGGTGCCAAACGGCATTCCCGGCGTTGAAACGCGGTTGCCGATTCTGTTCTCGGAGGGCGTCGTCAAGGGGCGGATCACACTCAATCAATTCGTCGCGCTGTCGTCGACGAACCACGCCCGGATCTACGGAATGCATCCGCAAAAAGGTACGATTGCGGTCGGCTCGGATGCCGACATCGTGTTGTGGGACCCGGCGCGTCGCGTAACGATTGCAGCGTCCGACCTTCATCAAGGGGCGGACTACACGCCCTATGAAGGATTGGAAGTGACGGGTTGGCCGCAAACGACGATCGTGCGGGGGCAAGTGGTCGTGAGGGATGGAGTTTTGGCTGGCGCTATTGCCCATGGCCAGCACGTCGCGCGGGAGCGGTCTCAATATGCGAAACCCAGACCGTACAGCGCTTGAAGGCACCGTGAAGCAGGTCGACTTTGCGACTAGAAAACCGCTGCAAGCCGTCCCCGCACAATTTGCTCGATCTGCGCCAGTGCCAAAGCAATTTCGGCCTCGCGTCCGTTCTGCAAGCGCTGCTCGAATTCGGCAAATACAGTGTCGCGGGTCTGGTGCAAACGAAGTGCGATGATGCAAGGAAAACCAAAGGCCTCGTGATAGCGGCGATTGAGTTCGGCCAACCGCGCGAATTCCTCTTCGTTGAGCCGGTCGAACTCCAGTCGTCCTTGTTCGGATGTCGACGCCGCCGTTAGTGTGCCGCCGATGGCTTCCTTGCCAGCAAGTTCTGGGTGCGCCCGAATTAGTGCGATCTGCTCGTCCGCTGATGCTTCGGATACGCAGCCGGTCATTGCATCTTGCAAATCCTGCAGCGATGCGAACGGTCGCAGCGCCGCTGCCCGAACCGCAACCCAAGGCGAATTTTCATAAAGGCTGCCGAACGCCGCTACGAATTCAGCCTGGCTCGCGACATTTAGGCGGTGAAGCTCGGTTTGAGAAACGGGCTGTGGCATTAAGGCTCTGACGGTTCATGGTCGATCTGATGAACTGATGGTGCCATTCGATCGCGTGATCGTCCACTAAGCATGGCGGGAAACTGCGAGTTCCGTGCGGAAGCAGCTGCCGCCGCCTTCGCGCGGCATGCACAGAACGGTGCCGCGGTGCCGCTCGACAATTTGACGAACCAGCGATAACCCAAGTCCGACGCTGCCATCTGACTCACGCGACCCGGGAAGACGGTAGAACGGATCGAAGATGCGCTCACGTTCTGCAACAGGAACGCCCGGACCCCGATCACACACGTCGATCTGAACCTTACTTGTTTGCCCCCGAATAATCACCTCAACCCCGGCCTGTCCGCCATGCCGCTGGGCGTTCTCCAGAAGATTGCGGAACAGCCGGCGCAGTAGCCGCAGGTCTCCGGACACGATCGGCAAACCCTCACTTTCGACTGATAGCTCGGCATTGGTTCGTGCGCATTCCTCCGCTACCAACGCCACGATATCAACCGGCTCGAAGGTGGTACTATCCGTACTTTGTGCATCGAGCCGGCTAGCCAGAAGGATCTCCTCGATCAGCTGATCGAGTTCCTTGATGTTGCGCGAGAGCTCGTTGCGCCTCGCATCGTTTTCACTGGGCGGCAGTGCTTCGACCCCCATGCGAAGTCGCGCCAGTGGTGATCGTAGCTCGTGCGATGCGTTGGCGAGCAGCGATCTGTTGGCCGTCATCAACGTCTCAATTCGGTCGGCCGCTCGATTGAACGTTTCGGCGAGCCGCGCGATCTCGTCTTTGCCCACGACGGCCACGCGAGCCGACAGATTGCCCGAGCCTAGGGCTGCGACGCTCGTTTGCAGTTCTTCGAGGCGGCGTGTCAGGCGTCGAACCACCGGATAGGCGCAGATGCCCACAGCCATCGTAATCGCCGCCAATGCCGCTAACCACCCGAAGCGTCGCAACTCACTGCGCTCAACGTAGGGCCGCGCTGCAACGAGCCAGCGGCCATCGGTAAACGGCACTACATGCGCCCACGCATTGCCGCGCCAGCGACCCGGCCCGTTGCGGTCGCCTCTTTTGACTGGCGCAGACAAGCTGCCATCGCTGGCGTCGGCGATGACTTGGCCGTCGCGCCCAAAGATTGCGAGGTCATAGCCGCTGAGCTCCCGCCAGCGCGCAAGTATTTCGTTCTGGACGTTTGGCGGCGAGCCGGCGGGGGGACTGAGCTGCTCGGCCGCCGCCTGGAAGAATTCGGGCTTTGGTCCGAACCGATCGAGGTCCGCAAACAAGCGCCAAGTCACGCCCGTGAGAACCGCAAATATCGCGAGACTGCCGAGCACGGCCAGATAAATGCGGAAATACAAACGGCCCATCAGTCCTGCACCTTGGCAAAAACGTATCCTGTGCCTCGCACCGTTATGATGCGGCGCGGATGCTTGACATCGTCCTCGATCGCCGCACGAATACGGCCGATATGAACATCAATGGACCGGTCGAGCGCGGGATCAAAGGCTTGCGGCTCGCCTTTGGCAAATTCGATCAGCTGTTCGCGCGTCAGCACACGCCCGGCGCGTTCGGCCATGGCCAGCACGAGAGCGAACTGATGGCTTGTGAGAAATTTATCGACGCCGTCGAGCCGCACAAGGCGCGCGCCGCGGTCGATCTCGACCCGGCCGAACCTCAAAATGTCGCGCCCATCGGAGGCGGGGCTTCGTCCCCGCCGCAGCACGACACGGATGCGGGCCAAAAGTTCTCGTGGTTCGAACGGTTTCGAGACGTAGTCTTCGGCACCAAGCTCCAGTCCCACAACACGATCCGTTGGGTCGCCCTTTGCCGTCAGCATGATGACTGGTGTTTCGGCGGCAGTGCCTTCGAGGGCGCGCAGCCGGCGGAAGACATCGAGACCGTCGCCATCCGGCAACATGAGGTCCAGCAACAGGAGATCCACTGGCTGCCGTTTCAACAAGGCAATGCCGGTGGCACCGTCTTCTGCATGCGTCACGTCGAAGCCCGCCTGCCGAAGGTAGTCGGCAACCATCGCTGCGAGACGGGCATCATCCTCGATCATCAGAATGTGAGACATCTTCGCACTCTATCTCAATTCGATTGACGGGAAGCAACGCCTGACCCGCAGCATATCTAGAGCGTGCTAGGATCGGGATTGCCAACGCTCCAGCAGTTTGGCCCGCTGTGCTGGCGTCAACGCCTCCGCTGCATCGGTCAACGCCTGGGACGCGCGCTTCGACAATGTTTCAGCCAATGCAATCTCCTCGGTTCGTAGTTGTTCAACCGCAGCCCGGTCGATCTTCTCTGCCTTGAGCGCGGTCACGAGTTTGTCGCGAACGGCCTGATGGGTCTCGCGCAGTGGCGCCAAGTCCTTGATCGTCGCCTTGGCGATGTCTCCGATCTTGGTCTTCTGTTCCGGTGTGGCATCGACCTTTGACAACATGTGGCCGACACCTGCATCGACGCGACGCATCATGCTATCGGCGTCCATCACGCGGTGCATTCCGAAACCGAGTCCGAAATGGCGGTGATTGGTGATCTTGCCAAGCCCAAAACCGACGAGACCAGCTAAGACGGCGATGCCTGCCACGAACAACCCGCGCCGTCGGAAACCGCGCCGCCCGCACCCTCGGCGGCCGTCGTTCGGTGCCGGTTCGCCCATGCCTGAAGTGGGAGTGGTATTTGGGTTGGTGCTGGGATCTGTCATTGTTCGCCTCCATGTGTGATTGATGCGCGGCATTTCCCGCCGTGAGCTATAGTTGGAGCTCGACTGCGTCTGGCGCGCTTTTCAAAGGTAAAGTTTCGTAAAGGCGATGAATTTGCGTTCGGGCGCTGAATTGCGCGCCGCCGCACAACAGCGTAAATCAAACGCCATGCAAACACTGACGCAGAAGCTGGCAAATCCAACGCGCTTCATGGAGCTTTCGCAACGGGCACTGCCGTGGGTTGCGGGAACGGCTGCGGTATTGATCGCGGCCGGTCTCTTTGTGGCCTGGTTCATTGCGCCACCCGACTATCAGCACGGGCACACCGTCAAGATCATGTTCATTCATGTGCCGGCAGCGTGGTTTGGGATGTTGGCGTATCTGGTGATCGCGATTTCCAGCTTTGGCTTGCTGGTGTTTCGGCATCCGTTGGCCGATGTCTCGGCGAAGGCTGCAGCTCCGATCGGCGCGGCATTCACGCTGGTCGCACTGATCACGGGGTCGCTTTGGGGACGGCCCGGGTGGGGCACCTATTGGGTGTGGGACGCGCGCATCACCTCGGTACTCGTACTGTTCTTTCTTTATCTCGGTTTGATCGCCTTGCGATCCTCGATCGAAGATGAGGCGCTCGCTGGCAAGCTTTCAGCTGTCCTCGGTCTCGTTGGCGTGGTCATGCTGCCGATAATCCGGTTCTCCGTCGATTGGTTCGATACATTGCACCAGCGCGCGAGTGTCGTGAAGATGTCTGGTCCAGCTATTCATTCGTCGATCCTCGTGCCGCTGCTGTTGATGGCGGCGGGCTTTTCGATCTTGTTTTTGGCCATGCATTTGAAGGGCATGCAAAATGAGATCCTGCGCCGCCGCGCCGTGGCGCTCGAACAGGCAGCGGTTAGGCGCGCTGCTTCCCGTGTCGAGAGTTGAAGGGCCGCAAGGTTAGCGAAGGAGCATGCGACCGATCTCTCTTCTCGACGCTGGTAGGTTGTCAGGGCACCGTCGGGGGCGAACTTTGCGCAAGTTCGGTCTGCGCATTTTGCGGTTGCAGAAAAGCTGGAAGTCGCAAGCCGCGACACAGCACATAGAACACCGGCGTAAAGATCAGTCCGAACAGTGTGACACCGATCATGCCGGAAAACACCGCCGTTCCCAGCGACTGGCGCATTTCTGCGCCCGCGCCGGCAGCAATCACGAGTGGCACCACGCCGAGAATGAAGGCGAGCGACGTCATCAGGATTGGCCGTAGGCGCGTGCGCGCCGCTTCGACAGCTGCATCGACGCGCGATTTGCCTTCGTCCTCGGCCTGCTTGGCAAACTCGACGATCAGGATTGCGTTCTTGGCAGCCAGGCCGACCAACACGACGAGCCCGATCTCGACGAGGATGTTGCGATCCAGGCCGCGCAAGTTGACGCCGATCATAGCCGCCAGGATGCACATCGGCACAATGAGAATGACGGCTAATGGCAGAACCCAACTTTCGTAAAGCGCGGACAAAAGCAGAAACACGAAAACGACAGCCAACCCGAAGGCGACGGCGGCCGTGTTGCCTGCAAGCTTTTCCTGCAGTGCAATCTCCGTCCACTCGAAACCAAACCCGGATGGCAATTTAGTCTCCGCAATTTTCTCGATCGCAGCGATCCCCTGACCGGATGAAAACCCACGCGCGAGGCCAAGCTGCACTTCGGCAGCCGGATACAGATTATAGCGCGGCACCCGGTATGCACCGGTGGTGTTTTGGAAGGTCGCCACCGAACCGATCGGCACCATCTCGTCGGTGGTATTGCGCGTCTTGAGGTTTGCAACGTCTCGCAAGCTCAAGCGATAGGGATTGTCGGCCTGCGCCGTCACCCGATAAGTGCGACCAAGGATATTGAAATCGTTGACGAAGGCGGAGCCCATGTAGATGGACAGAGTATCGAACACCCGCGAAATCGGCACGCCCAGCTGCTCTGCCTTCGTACGATCAATGTCGGCATAGATTTGCGGTGTCCGCGTGTTGAAGAGAGTGAACGGCTGTACGACGCCGGGAACTTGGCCGGCTGAACCGGCAACCGTCCACGTCGCCGCTTCGAGCGCCGGGAGACCTCGGCCGGACCTATCCTGCACGTAACCTTTCAAACCACCACCGGTGCCGATGCCCGGCACCGACGGTGGCTCCAGCACGAAAGCAAAGGCTTCGCGAAGCTGGAACATCTGGGCGCGCAAGTCGCTCAAAATCTGATCTTTCGTGACACCCAGTTTCTTGCGTTCCTCAAATGGTTTTAGCGCAACGAAAATGACGCCTGTGTTCGGCGCGTTGGTAAAGGTCGCGCCGTCAAAACCGACGAAGGCGACCGCATCGAGAACGCCGGGCCGGGTCAACATGATCTCGGATGCTTTGCGCACCACCGCGTCCGATCGATCCAGCGTCGAGCCAGGCGGCAACTGGAAGGCTGCGATGAAGTAGCCGCGATCCAGCTGCGGCACGAGGCCGGTCGGCGTCGCTATAAGTCGATAATAGGTAAGGCCGAGAAGGCCCGCATATGCCAGCAGTACGATCGCGGAAAATCGGATCAGGCGGCGCGTCGTCTTCCCATATCCATTGGACAGCTTGTCGAACAGCCAATTGAAGCCGGCAAAAAACTTTCGGATCGGCGCACCGATGGTGTGGAGAATACCAGACTGAGCGGTGTCGTGGGTGGCGTGAGGTTTGAGCAGTAAAGCGGCCATCGCTGGCGACAATGTCAGTGATACAAAAGCCGAAATCGCAGTCGAGGCCGCGATCGTGATCGCGAACTGTTTGTAAAACGAACCCTGGAGGCCGGTTATGAACGCAGTCGGCAGGAATACGCCAATCAGCACGAGCGAGATTGCGATGAGCGCACCGCCAACCTCATCCATCGTCTTGTGGGCCGCCTCTGTGGGCGACATTCCCTGGCGAAGATAACGCTCGACATTTTCGACGACTACGATCGCATCGTCCACCACGATTCCTATTGCGAGCACGAGCCCGAATAACGACAGTACGTTGAACGAAATGCCGGTCGCACTCATGATTAGAAACGTGCCGATCAGCGATACCGGGATGGCTAGGATCGGGATGATTGCGGCCCGCCACGTTTGCAGAAACAGAATGACGACGACCACGACAAGGAAGATCGCCTCGAGCAGTGTCTTCACCACTTCGTCGACAGAGGCTTGGATAAACTCGGTCGGATTGTAGACTACCGAATAAGCCACACCCGGTGGGAAGTCCTTGGCTAGCCTGTCCATTTCAGCGCGAACGTTGGCCGCGGTCGCCAGCGCGTTCGAGCCCGGCCGTTGAAAGATCACAAGCGCGGTCGCCACCTTGTTGTTGAGGTATGCATTCACCGTGTAATCTTGACTGCCCAGCTCGACGCGCGCGATATCACGTACACGGACAACAGATCCATCAGTGCCCGCTCTGACGACAATATTTTCGAACTCCTCCGGTGCGGTCAATCGGCCCAGTGTTTGGACTGAAAGCGTAAAGCCGCCCGGCGAGCTTGCCGGTGCCTGATTGATCGAGCCCGCCGCGACCTGCAGGTTTGCGGAGCGCAAAGCTGCTACAACTTCAGACGCCGTCAATCCGCGCGCCGCAACCTTTGCGGGATCGAGCCATACGCGCATCGAGTAATCGCGCGCACCGAAGATGTTGACGTTGCCGACACCATCGACACGTGACAGGACGTCCTTCACGTAAAGCGTCGCGTAATTCGACACGTAGCTTTGGTCGCGGCTCTGGTTCGGCGAGATCATGTGCACGACCAACATCAGGTCGGGAGAGGCTTTGCGGACTGAGATACCAAGCCGGCGTACATCCTCAGGCAGCCGAGGCTCGGCAACCGCGACGCGGTTCTGTACGAGTACCTGAGCCTGGTCGATGTTGGTGCCCGGCTTGAACACCACGTTGATCGATAAACGCCCGTCACCCGTCGATTGCGAGTTGATGTAGAGCATGTTGTCGACGCCATTGACTTCCTGCTCGATCGGCGTTGCAACGGTCTCGGCGATCACCGGCGCCGACGCACCCGGATAGGTGGCCGTGATATTGACCGTGGGCGGTGC
>JANLXZ010000120.1:0-3401 GCA_031365375.1 Hyphomicrobiaceae bacterium
ATTACCTTCCAACGGCACCGAAAAGCTGCGGAACCCGCCTTCGCGATCTTCCCGTGGACCGCTCACCTCGCCCGCCTCAATCAAACTGTTGGGCTCATAATTGGCACGCCCTTTAAGGACTTGTGTCTGCATATGTCCGTCGCGTTGCATATTTTGGAACGGACACCCCTTGGCCCGATTGATCGGAATCTGATGAAAGTTGACAGTCCCCAATCTCGAGAGCTGCGTATCCTGATACGAGAACAACCGGCCCTGCAGTAATGGATCTTCAGAGAAATCTATGCCCGGCGGAACATTTGTCGGAAGGAAAGCGACCTGTTCGGTCTCGGCAAAAAAATTGTCGGGGTTGCGATTTAACACCATGCGGCCGACCATGCGGATCGGCACCAACTCTTCGGGAATGAGTTTGGTCGCATCCAAAATATCGAATGGAAGTTTGTCCGCTTCGGCTTGGCTCAGCAGCTGAACACCGAATTCCCACTCGGGAAAACTCCCGGCAGCGATCGATTCGAACAAGTCCCGGCGGTGATAATCGGGATCGGCACCCGCGATTTTTACAGCCTCGTCCCAGCAAGTTGACTGCAGCCCAAGCTTCGGGCGCCAATGAAATTTAACGAACGTCGCCTCGCCCTCCTCATTGACCAGCCGGAACGTATTAACGCCAAATCCCTCCATCATCCGGAGCGATCTTGGAATGGTCCGATCCGACATCGCCCACATGATCATGTGCGTCGATTCGGGCATCAGCCCAATGAAATCCCAGAACGTATCATGGGCCGACGCAGCTTGCGGGTAGCCGCGATCCGCTTCCATTTTCACTGAGTGAATGAGATCGGGGAACTTGATTGCATCTTGAATGAAAAATACCGGAATGTTGTTGCCAACTAGATCCCAATTGCCCTCCTTCGTATAAAACTTGACCGCGAAGCCGCGCACATCTCGAGGCGTATCAACTGAGCCAGCGCCCCCTGCTACGGTTGAAAAGCGCGCGAACACTTCGGTTTGAGCGCCGACTTCGGTTAAAATTTTGGCGCGCGTGAATTCGGCCAGCGAAGAGGTCAACTCGAAGAAGCCATGCGCACCCGATCCGCGCGCATGCACGATCCGCTCTGGGATGCGCTCGTGATCGAAGTGCTGGATCTTTTCACGAAGGATCATGTCCTCCAGTAGCGTTGGACCCCTGTTGCCGCCTTTGAGGGAATTCTGATTATCGCTGATCGGAACACCGTGATTGGTGGTCAAACGATCTTCCAAGGCCGACGCGGTCTGATGCAATTCACCGCCCGAACCATGCTCCCCGTCCTGGGGGCCCTGCTTGTCCATCTTCGCTTTACGTGGCGGCGACTTACGCTTTGTCATTTATTGAAACCCCAGAGGAACTAACGCTAAAACGAACTACGGATTTGAAACCGGTGTACCAGTTGTGACGCTTAACTCAAGGACTGCGGAGTTGTTCCGCCATAACCCTACTGCTGGAAAGGACTTGTGTGTGCTGCACGCGATGCCCGCGTTGCGGCACCCTTGAAATCTAGATCGGCGGCGCGGCGTAATCAACCTATTGCATTCACGAGAGCTGAAATTGCTCGAACCGATGCAATTCTTCCTCGATACGCTGCTTGCGCTCGCTACCGGATTTGGCGCCGACCCACGTCCACTTTTGGACCAACAGCTCACGCCGTTGCCGGTCGGTTTTGAGATCGATTGCAGCAACGATCTCACCACCGATGAGTACCGGCAAAGTGAAATATCCGAACACGCGCTTTGCTTTGGGCACATAGGCTTCGAAGCGATGTTCGTAGTCGAAAAACAATCCAAGCCGTCTGCGTTGAATAACCAGGGGGTCGAATGGGGAAAGTATGTGAACTAACTCTGCGTCCGGCTGCGGGTTCTGATCAAGAATTTCCGGCTTCGCCCAATGCGGGATCGCCTTCGCGCCAGTGATTTCGACCGCAACGAGCTGTTTTCGCCGCACGCGCTTTTCGATAAGCCGATGAACGCGCGACTTCCTCTGGGCGTCGAGATAACATATCGAATCCAGGCTGACGACGCCCTGAGAGCGCAGCGCACGATCGAGCAAGTAGTCCGTGATTTCGGGCTCGGAGGCAGCCTTCGGCCGCTGTTCCCACTCGAAGTGCCGCGCGACCAGGTCATAGGTCTTCAGCATACCTGATCGCTCACTGATCGTTACGGCGCCTGCGTAAAAAGCTAGCTGCAGCGCGCGTCGCGACGGTTTGCGACTGGCCCACGGATGATCCTTTTCGACGAGTACGTCATCGTCGATGTCGCGGATTGAAAGCGCACCTTGTTCCCGAACCAACTTTAAGACCTTTCGCAGATCATCCTTCGTCACCGCGTCGAACCATTGTCCTGGTGTCGTGCGGTGACGCTTCATGTCTCCCATGAAAAATCGGAAATCGCGCACCGGCACATAGGAGAGTGCGTGCGTCCAATATTCGAAAACCGTTTTGTCGATCCTCTGCGCTTGATGCAGATGGGCGCGCTCATAGTGCGGGATGCGCGTAAACAGGATGTGATGATGACACCGCTCGATCACATTGATCGTGTCGATTTGAACATAGCCCAAATGCTCGATGGCGGCTTTGGTTGCCTCTAAATCATCGCCGAACGGCGTCCTCGTATCGAGCCGCTGAGCATTCAGCCAAATCCGCTTCGCGCGATCTTTTGAAATGTGAAGCATCGGTTGATTCTTGCTCATGTCACACGACGGGACTAGCTATAGAACCCAAAAAACCTCTCCTGGTCTCGGGCGGCGCACAATGCTCAAAATCCGCGATGAACTGATCGATATCTACTCGAACCGGGCGATGGATCAATACGGACTGTCGGACGTCAATCAGCTGCAGCATGCGTTGCAGTCGGCGGCCTTGGCGGAACAGGAGGGCGCCGGTGCCGACTTGATCATCGCAGCTCTCGTTCATGATGTTGGCCACATGATCCACGACCTCGGCGACGACCCTGCGCTTGAAGGTATCGATGATTCACACGAGGAACTGGCGGCAGCTTGGCTTCGGCCCTACTTTGGACCAGCTGTAACCGAGCCGGTTCGCCTCCATGTGCCCGCCAAGCGGTATTTATGCGCCACCGAACCAGACTATCTCAGCAAGCTATCTGACGATTCGGTTCGATCCCTGGCGCTGCAAGGAGGATCGATGTCGAGCGTCGAATTGGCGGCCTTCGAGGCTTTGCCCTATTGGCGTCAAGCCGTGCAGTTGCGCCGCATCGATGACACCGCGAAAGACCCTGCTGCTGTGACGCAACCGTTCACATACTTCCTGAAATACATCGATCAGGCGCTGTTAACACCTAAGCTTTCAGAGTAAATAGCGTCTAACCTTGATCGCCTATAATGGTACGCGGATGATGGCGCGCAGACCGCCGAT
>JANLXZ010000184.1:0-4098 GCA_031365375.1 Hyphomicrobiaceae bacterium
TGTCCGCCTTCACCGGAATCTCCAGCCAGTTCTCGCGGCGACAACTCAGGCTGATCCAGTGCCATGTCGATGATGTTGGCACGGATGTCGTCAGGAATGAGGTTCCCAACCCGCGACGGCTAGTGATGGAAGAAAACGAAACGACAAGCCGCCATTCCAGCACGCTGGCGGAAGCAGACAAAACATCTCGTGCGTCAAGAGCCTGCCGATCGCTGAGCCGGCCTGATTATCTCATTGTACGAGCGCACGATGCATTCGACGGCATAAACGTTTAGCCATGCCTAGTCACCGGTGGGGTCGGGCGCGTATAATTAGTTACGCAGCGCTACGGACTGGGTTGTCCGGCTATTCGGTTGAGGCCTTGTTTATGGAACAAAAAGCTGGTTCTTGGCCTCTCTACGAATTGCTCGCCAACCACTACGCAGCTGCGCTGCGAGAACCTCCGAGTCGCCCAGAATTCGACTTGGTCGAAGTCGCGGATGAGAACGCCGCCATCGAACTGCTCGAGCTAGTCCAAACTCTGTGCTGCCAACGGTTTGCTGATGATTCCCAACGAGCTGAATCGAACCTCGATTGCATCGAGAGCATCGAGAGCATCTTCGACGCACTGAGAACCTATCGCCAATTCCGCGACTGGACAGCGCGGCCGTCGCCAGACCCAATTAAGAAGCTAATGTCGTGCAGAGAACAAGATCGAACGGCGATGTTTCGGAGCTTCATGCTCGATCCAGATCACAAACGAGAAATCCTCACGCGATTGTGGCTTGGAGCTCGTACGGCCGGCATTTTAGAAGATCGCCTCGACGCGGAGGGTTGGAGGGCTCACATTGTGAACGATGGAGTGCCCGGCCCCTGGTTGCATGGTGAGGACCAATGGGCATTTGCGTTGGCTAAAGAGCCCAGGTTATTCGAACGCGCCATCGCCAAAAGCGCGAAACCCAAGGTCAAGACGCTGCGGGGTGCCAACCTAGTCCGCCGTCTCCTGAGCCTAGCAAAAGCGCCGACGAGCAAGAAATTCGATAACCTACTTGCGGATGCACGGAAGGCCGATGTCGATGGCCTAGATGCTATCGGTTGCGCATTACGGTTTGCGGCGAGGCGAACGATCTACAAGGGCCACCACCTGCCGAGAGACTGGCTGACACAGATCAAGTCCAACCCTAGACAGATCAGGGAAGTCGCAAAGGTGGCGCACGCTTGGTTGCGTCGAGGCCTTTCCGGGCAAGGCCGCGTCAGCAACCCTGACCTTGAGCGCTATGCCGCGCAAGTAGCGGCGGCTTACCTCAACTTAACTGGCGCGCGAATTGGCTATGCCACGGCGACGGAAAACAGTCGCAATCGCGCGCGGGGAGAGAGCTACGGGACTGGCCTCAAATTCATGCTGTGCGCACTGAAGCTAATCGATGGGGCCACCACGCCAAACCAAGCTCGCGGGCAAATCGACAAGCTGCGCAAGTGAGCAGCCGAGGATGGTCTCCGGCCCAATGTCAACGCCGGAGGAACTCTGCAGCGGTTTGCCGGAGCAAAAGTGCAGCGGTGATGGAAGCAAAAAGGCCCCCGATCGGGGGCCTTTTTGCTTGTCGCGTTTCAGCCTGGAGTGGGATCGCCCATGGGTGGTTCGGCCTTGGCGCGGCGTGAGCGCCGCTTCGAGTGTGCGAGGCGGAAGCTGTCGCCGTTCATCTCCAGGATATGGACGTGATGGGTGAGGCGGTCGAGCAGCGCGCCGGTGAGCCGCTCGGAGCCGAACACCGACGTCCATTCGTCGAACGGCAGGTTGCTGGTGACCATCGTCGAGCCGCGCTCGTAGCGCTGCGAGAACACCTCGAACAGCAATTCGGCGCCGGTCGTCGACAACGGCACGTAGCCGAGCTCGTCGATGATCAGCAGCTTCCAGGCCGCAAGCTGGCGCTGCAACCGCAGCAGGCGTTTCTCGTCGCGGGCCTCGAGCAGTTCGTGGACCAGCGCCGACGCGGTGATGAAGCCGACCGACAGGCCCTTCTGGCAAGCGGCCAAGCCGAGGCCGAGCGCGATATGGCTCTTGCCGGTGCCACTGTTTCCGACGGCAATGATGTTCTCGCGCCGCTCGACGTAGTCCGAGCGCGCTAATTCCAGCACCAACATCTTGTTCAGCGATGGCAAGGCGAGGAAGTCGAAGCTGTCGAGGCTCTTGACGGCCGGGAACCTGGCGGCCCGGATGCGCCGCTCGACCATGCGCCGCTCACGATCGATCATTTCCATCTCGGCGAGACGCATCAGGTAGCGCGGATGGTCGACGCCCTCGGCAGCGCACTGGCGTGCCAGCTTGTCGTACTCGCGCAGGAAGGTCGGCAGCTTCAGCGCTTTTAGGTGATGTGCGAGCAGGATCTGCGATGCCTCGGTCATGCCGCCACCTCAGTCAGGAGTTCCATGTAGGACCGCGCCAGCGTGGTCGCGACGGTGGCTTTCGGCAGATAGGGATAGATTGTCAGGTCGAGCCGAGGCGGGCGCCGCTCCACCCGGGCCAGCACCAGATGCTTGACGGCGTCGAAGCCGATCGCGCCGCGCGCAATGGCATCGTCGACGCCGGCCGACACGTCGTCGACCGCGAACACCTCCATCAACCGGAGAACCTGCACGAACTCCCGTTTGCCCTTTTTCCCCATGCGGGCTTCGAGCAGCCGACGCAGCGTCGCAAACGCCTCGGGCAACTTCCAGTCGGCCAAGGGTGCTGCCTGATCGAGCGCGTTGATCTTGCGCTCGATCAGCGCCAGGTAATGCAGCGGGTTGAACACAAAGTCTTCCCGCTCGTAGGAGCGGGGATACCGCGCAATGATCTCGGTCCCGCAGGCGATGACGACCTCGTGCACGTAGCCACGGATCAAGATCTTCTGATGCCCGTAGGCCGTCGGCACCGAGTAGTCGTTCAGCCGGTAGCGCACCAGCGACAGCGAGCTGACACGACCCGTCTTCTTCTCGCACGGATCGTACGGGGCGGCCGGCAGGGGCTGGAAGGCCGAGAGATCGTGCACGAGGCGCTCGCCAATGGTCTGGCCGTCGTGGCCGCGCAACCGCTCGTCCAGCCGCTTGCGGCACTTCTCCAGCAGGTGCGCATTCAATGCTGCGAAGTCGGCAAACACCGGCACCGGTACCATGAAGTTCCGACGCGCAAATCCGACCAGACCCTCGACCTTGCCTTTGTCGTTGCCCTTGGCCGGTCGGCCGAACCGGTCCGCGAACAGGTAGTGCGACCGCAGTTCGCTGAACACCCGCGTGCGCTGGCGTCTGCCATCGCCCATGATCTTGGCCACCGCGATCTTCGTATTATCGTAGAGGATCGACTGCGGCACGCCGGCTCTGCCTGTCTCAGACAGACTGGCGAAGTACTCAAACGCTTTCACGTGGCCGTCGCAGAATCCTTCCGTCGTCTCGGCCGGATAGGCGACCACGAAGGTTGCGTCGGAGTGCGGCAGGTCGAACGCGAAGTAGTGGATCTTGCATTCGACGCCGCCGATAACACCGAGCGCTTCGCCAAAGTCCGCTTGCGCATGGCCCGGCGGATGTAACAGCGGCACGAACATCTCCTCGGTACGCCGGCGCAGGCCCGCCACGTAATCCTTCACGATCGTGACCTTGCCGGTGAAGCCGTGCTCGTCGCGCAGCCGCTCGAAGATCCGCTTTCCCGTGTGGCGCTGCTTCTTCGGACGCTCCTGGTCCGCCGCCATGATCGCATCGATCACGCCGACAAACGCGTCGAGCTTGGGGCGGAACGGCGTCTTCGTCCGTACGTAACCCGGTGGCACCGAGAACTTCAGCATTTTCGAAACCGTCCGGGCGTTGATACCGAAACGGTCCGCTGCCGCCCGCACACTGATCCCTTCGATCAGAACCGCGTGCCTAACCCGCGCATAGAGCTCCACTGTCTTCATCCCCACGCCCTCGGCCGACGCAGGCACAGGGCACTATCTGCCGCACTTTCTCTCCGGCAGTGCAACCGAACAAATCAGCCGCTTCTGTGAGGCACTATCGCTCCGGCTTTTACATCGCGGCGCTGACGCGAAGCTCAATGCCCGGATGCGCCGACACAAAATCCCCTAACCGGTGGATCAGCCACTTCGCGGC
>JANLXZ010000206.1:0-2145 GCA_031365375.1 Hyphomicrobiaceae bacterium
CAACAACAAGGACCGCCCCAGCATGCACGACGCTAATTCAGCGACGCCGATGGAGCGCGCGCACGAAGTGAAATTCACCGGCACGAGTTTGGATAAACTCGCGCTCGATGGCACCTTCGAAGGCTACGCGAGCCTGTTCAATCGCCGCGATCTCGGCTCCGATGTGGTGTTACCGGGCGCCTTCAAGGCGAGCCTGCAGCAACGCGGACAATCCGGCATCCGCATGTTGTTTCAGCATGATCCGGGCCAGCCGATCGGGGTGTGGGAACGAATCTACGAAGACGCCCGCGGCCTGTTCGTCCGTGGCCGGCTGGCACTCGAAGTCGCCAAGGCCCGCGAAGTACACGCATTGATGAAAGCCGGCGCAATCGACGGGCTGTCGATCGGCTTTCGCGCCGTGAAAGGCGCTCGCGATGCGCGCTCCGGCATTCGCAATCTCGCCGAGATCGACCTTTGGGAAATCTCGATCGTCACATTTCCGATGCAGCCGGACGCGCGCATCGGCTCGGTCAAGGGCCGCGCCTTCGACGGGCGCAACCCGACCGAAAGAGAGTTCGAACGGTGGCTCACGCAGGATGCTGGGTTCACGCGGACGGAGGCCCGCGCGGTCATGCGCGAGGGTTACACGGGGCTCAAATCCTTGCGGGATGCAAGGGGAGCTTCGGGATGGCAGCGGCGGCTCATCGGGCAAATGGCCGACGCCGCCCGGCTGTTACGTCAACCACCAGGCACGCGCACCAACGACCAACCCACGAGAGGACTATCATGCTGAAAGAGCAGCCCATGGAAGTGAAGAGCTCGGGTGATATCAACGCCCATTTCGAGGATCTGCATCGCGCCTTCGAGCAGTTCAAGGAGACCAACGACGGACGTTTGTCCGACATCGAGCGGCGCGGTTCGGCCGACGTCGTAACGACCGAGCGCCTCGCGCGGATCGAGGCGACGATGGATGGCCAGCGGCGTCACATCGACGAGATCACGCTGAAAGGGTCACGTCCGCACATCGGTGGCGCCGGGCGCTCAGGCGCGAGCCTGCAGCACAAGGCGGCGTTCGAAAGCTACGTCCGTCGCGGCGAAACCCGTGACTTGCGTGGCCTCGAAGAGAAGGCGTTGTCGGTCGGCTCCAATACCGATGGCGGCTATACCGTACCGCCGGAAATTGAAGCCGGCATCAACCGCGCGGTCCGCACCTTGTCGCCGATCCGAGGCATCTCGGGCGTGCGTCAGGTCTCGACCAACACCTACAACAAGCCGTTCATGACGACCGGTCCGGTGACAGGGTGGGTCGGTGAAACGGCGGCCCGTCCCGAAACCGGCAGCCCGCAAATTGCTTCGCTCGCCTTCCAGACGATGGAGCTCTACGCGATGCCATCGGCAACGCAGGCGTTGCTCGACGACAGTGCTGTCAACATCGATCAGTGGATCGCCGACGAAGTGCGCATAGCCTTCTCGGATCAAGAGGGCACGGCGTTCGTGACCGGCGATGGCATCAATAAGCCGAAGGGCTTCTTGAGCTATACGAAGGTTGCCAACGGGTCGTGGACTTGGGGCAACTCGGGCTACCTCGCAACGGGCGTCGCCGGTGGTTTTCCTGCCACGACGCCAACCGACAAGCTGATCGACCTGACGTTCGCCGTCAAAGCCGGTTATCGGGCGAACGGCACCTTCACCATGAACCGGGCGACGCAGGGCGCGATCCGCAAGTTCAAGGATTCGAACGGCAACTACATCTGGGCGCCACCGGTTAAAGCTGGGGATGCACCATTGCTGCTCGGCTATCCGGTTGCCGAATGCGAGGACATGCCAACGATCGGTACCGACACGTTCTCGGTCGGATTCGGCGATTTCGAGCGCGGTTATCTGATCGTCGACCGCGTCGGCGTGCGCGTGCTGCGTGACCCGTACTCGGCCAAACCGTACGTGCTGTTCTACACCACCAAGCGCGTCGGCGGCGGCATTCAAGACTTCGACGCCATCAAGCTTTTGAAGTTTGGTGTGAGTTAAAGAGTCGGGGTCAGGCCTTCTTTCCGCGCGGATCAGTCATGAGGTCGTCATCAGGTGGCGCAGTGATCTGACAGCCGCCATGCGCTTTCATGACGGAGCGCGCATTTTTCTCATTCGCGCTGTGCGTGACGTCGATGATCG
>JANLXZ010000222.1:0-2629 GCA_031365375.1 Hyphomicrobiaceae bacterium
GCGGATCGATGCCGCCGGGAATGACCAACTTTCCCGCCGCAACAATCACACGATCAACTTCTACGTCGAGCCGCGCGCCAATGACGGAGACGACTTCGCCGTCAATCATAATGTCAGCCTTGTAATCATCAACGGCGGTGACGACGCGCCCGTTGCGGATGAGAGTTTTCATAGGTTGCCTGTTAGAGACAAAAGGATCGTCTGATTTCCTGACGGACGAGAAATTCGTTACGCCTAAAGGCCGTCCATCTGAGGCGGAGCGTTCACTGCGGATGCGCTGAATTCTTCGTCTAATTCTTTCACCAACTCTGAGAAGCCGATACTTTCCCACGCGGCGCGGGCAGCCTCGACGTGCTGTTGCCGCTCGGCCAGATCATCCGCGAGTCGCGCCAAGCGCAAGTGTGCCTCTCCGATTGAATATGGGTCTGAAATCCGCTCATATAACTCAAGTGATTCGATAAAGGATCGTTTGGCCTTGTCCCGTTCGCCCTGCGCCAGCGCGATATTGCCGAGGCTCTTGATGCAGTTGGCCTCGCCGAGTACGTTGCCGACCTGACGATGAAGAACCAACGCTTCCTCGAAGCGGGTGCGCGCCTCCTCGTGCTGCGATCTTTCAAACGCGATGTCGCCGAGGCTTTCAATGCAGCTGGCCTCGCCGAGTACGTCGCCGACCTGACGGTAAAGAACCGACGCTTCCTCGAAGCGGGTGCGGGCCTCCTCGTGCAGCGATCTCCGAAACGCGATATTGCCGAGGCTCTTGATGCAGTTGGCCTCGCCGAGTACCGCGCCGGATTGTTGAAATATTCTTAAAGCTGCCAGCAGAATGTCTACAGCCTGCTCATAATCTAATTTCCATTGAAGAACATCGGCTAGATTTCTCAATAGGTTGGCTAATTCTATTGTTTCCGCTCCAAAGCGGCGATGTAGTTCAATTGCCTCTGTGAGTGCCTCCTGTGCTTCCTCCCAACGATAGCGAGCCTTGAAGCCAAGTCCCGCACGCGCGAGTAAACGCGCCAATGCCAGTTCATTGCCGCTTTGGCCGCGCAAACGTTCCGCCTCTTTTAAAGCGAAAAGGGGATCGATTGCTCGACCCTCCGCCGTGTCGGTTGTGGAAGACGGCTGAGACGCCAGCGAATCAGTCTCCCCTCTGTTCACGGTGGGCGACACAATCCGCACTACCTGCGACCGTACCGACCATAAATCGGGAGCCGCTTCGCGCAACGTGACCTGAACCCACGGCGCACCCACGAAAATCAACGGAACGTGGAACTGGCGACGTAAAGGATTGCGGTATTGATTGAGCCGCGCCGCCGCGACGTGCCAGGCCTGCGCCCACTCGTCATAGTCGGCGGTGGCCTCTGGTACCGCCGCGCTGACCCAAATCGCCCCGATCTGGTCGTCCGCTTGCAGCGACAGCAAGCGTGCGGCCAACTCGTCTTTGAACTCGCTCGCGCTCTCGAAGCAGACGGCCAACAGCTTTTTGCGAAATGACAACAAGAAACGCTCAAGGGCTTGACGGCAGGCTTCGGCCCAATCCCTGTCTGGCACCAACAGGACGATGAACGCAAAATCGTCAGGAGCAAAATCGAAGTGGGTGAGCAGGCTTCGCCATTCAGGCGATGCGGCGATGGCGGATCGCTGCGTCGCCTGAATGGGCGCAAATGTCTCGGTCTTCGTCATGAGTTCGCCGGTCGCTCTGTCGGCGTGCTTCCCTGTGGCTGAACACTTTTCAGAAGTTGAGCATCCTTCTGGAGCTTGACGAGTTTTGCCACTTCGCCGCGAACCAGCGGGTGGATGTCGTACCATTTGACGCCGTTGGTGAGGTGAAGGACAACGTGTGTGTCGAGGAAACGTGTCAGGCGGCTGATCGTCTCCGGTTTCGTGTCGGGTAACATCGGCGTGCGATGCTCGGCGATCTGCGCCAACCAGAGCGCATCTTCGATGGCTATCGGTGAGTAATCGTCGCCGAGCGACATCACGGCGCTGTTGAGTATGTCCGGCGTGAGCGGGAGCGAATCGGCGCGGCGGACGATGTCGCCCAGCAAGCGCAACAGGTCGCGGAAGTGCCCGCCGCAAACAGCGATCAACTCGTCGGCTGAAGTGAATGGATTGTCTAAATTGCAGCCGAAGAGCCGCACGCAGCCTTCCTTCCCGATCCGTTTTAACACCAGCGAGCGCACGGCGTCCCAGCCGGGTTCGTAGTGCGTGCGTGGCGCATCATTGTTCCACAGCCGAATACAGGGCAGGAGGTAAATGTCGCTGCCTTGCATCACGAATTGAAGCCACGGCGGAACGGTGTAGATGGCATGAATGTAGGGCAGGCGTAGCAAATTGAGGTGGTTAGCAAAGACGCGCTCCACACTCTTGAGTACGCCCGCTTCGTTGGTGAGCGCGCCGCGCAATTGTTCGAGCGAGTCGAAGATATAAACCACCTCCTTTTCGTCGCCCCATACTCGTTTGACCTCCTTCACTCCCTCCTCGAAGAACTCACTCACGTTGGCGCGCAACTCACCGATGCGGTTCGCCATCAGCTTTTGCAGGTTCTGGCGAAAGGTCGGCGACTCCTTAATGGCGAGCTTCAAATCCAATCCGGCTTTGAGGCTCCCGAGAACCTGGCCGGCAGCCTTCG
>JANLXZ010000187.1:0-6924 GCA_031365375.1 Hyphomicrobiaceae bacterium
TCCCGCTGCATGGCAAAGTTCGATGCCCGAGATTGGCGGACCAGCTAGCAGGCTGGCCGTTGCGTTCGGCGGTGGCTTCGTGGTGCCGCTTCTGCTTGGTATAAGTTTCGCATGGTCAATGATTTCAGGACCGCCGCTCGCGGCCAAGGCGACGCAGATCGGAGTGCAGGCCGAGGCACCGACAGTAATGCCGCATCAGCAACGGCTGCTGGCGTTCGCCGCGCCGGATTTTTTCGAATCGGCCTGGACCGCACTGCCTGTGGCTCCACTGGTTGCCAGCCAAGATGCCCGCCGCGTGGACGTGGTGAACGGCATGGTGAACCAAATCGCTCAAATACGTGTGCCGGTTTCGACGGAAAATCCGATCCCGCCGCAGCCACTCGCTAAACGGATCGATCTGCCTGTCGCGCCAGCGAGTGTGGTTCGAACGATGCCAAAGCTCGCGGCGACAGACGTGACACGGGATCAAAGCGCATACAGCCGAGGCGAAGTGGCGATCAAGAAATCGGCGTCGCCGAATATCATCAGAGCGCCGGCGCACATTGTTCATCCGGCAGTCAATCAAGTACCTCATTCAATGCGGTCGAAAGCCGAGCCAAAGGCAGTGGCTGCTTCTCAAGCAGTGGCGTCGGCTGATGTCGCGTTGGCCAAAAGCAAAGCAGCGCGTGCGGTGCGGGTTGCCGAGCCCTGGGCCAGTTCGTGGCATCGTTCGGCGCTCGGTATGACGCAACAAAAGCAGTGAACGATAACGATCGACCCGGGCCGTTGTGCGCGACGCGTTGATGCCATGCGTGATTGTCCCTTTCACCAAAGGCACCATCATGTCACTGGATAACGACGTGCCGTCCGCGTAATCGCGTCGCGCGCGAATTGGGGCGCGGTTCGAGGGACGCCAAACAGCAATGATGACGACACGCGAAGGCGTGCAGGGCGCTGTTCATCTCAGCGGCTCAAATGCCCGCGGCATCGCGGCCATGGTGATCAGCATGGCTTGCTTCGTAACAAGCGATACTCTGATCAAGATCGTCGGCCGTGACATGCCCGTCGGCGAAATCATGTTCTTGCGCGGATTTTTCGCTTTCTTGATCGCCGGCGGGTTGGGGCTCGCGACGGGGGTTCTGACGCAAATCAGGTCGGCCCTCACGCGGATCGTGGCCTTGCGCACCTTCGTCGAGGTCGGCTCGACAATATTTTTCTTTACCGGACTGATGCGTCTGCCATTCGCCGATGCGGCGGCAATCGGCCAGTTTACGCCTCTCGCCGTCACGGCCGGAGCCGCCATGTTCATGGCCGAGCCGGTCGGTTGGCGGCGTTGGCTTGCGACGGCAGCCGGTCTCGTGGGGGTGTTGATGATCATCCGTCCGGGCACGAGCGCCTTCAATCCGGCTGCGATCCTTATCGTCATCTGCGTATTTTTTGTCGCAGCCCGAGACCTGATCACCAAGCAGATGGGCAGCGGCGTGCCGATTTTGGTACTAATCGTCATCTCGGCAGGCGCAGTGGCAATCGCTGGCCTTTGCGGACTGTCGGTCGAAACGTGGGTTATGCCGACATCGACGATGATCGGCGGGTTGGCGCTATCGGCACTGGGCGTCACCGGCGGTTACTACAGCTCGATCGTTGCCATGCGTGCCGGCGAGATTTCGGTCGTCGCACCCTTCCGCTATGCAGCGATGCTATTTGCGCTCATGTGGGGCTACATCATCTTCAATGAAGTTCCAGATCGGACGACGTGGATCGGCATCACAATTGTGGTGGCAGCCGGCGTTTACACGTTCCATCGGGAAAGCTTGCGCAAGCGCGAAGCTGCCAAGGTGGCCGGGGCGGTATAATGAACTGGTTCAAATCGGCATCGAGCACGACGCGTGGGATCGTCGCGATGGTCCTCGCAACCGCGTTATTCTGTTGTGGCGATGCGATGATGAAGCTTGCGGCCACGACGCTTCCCACGACCGAAACAATGTTTGTGCGCAGTGCGACATCCGCCACGTTGGTGTTGAGTTTCGCTTGGATGACCGGCGCATTTACCCAAATCCGGCGCGGCATCAGTAAGGCGATGGCATTTCGAGCCGGCAGTGACATCACTGCGTCGCTGCTGTTCCAGGCTGCGCTGGGGCGCATGCATTTTGCCGACATCATGGCGGTACTGCAGATCTCGCCGTTGACGTTGACCGCAGGCTCGGCCCTGTTTTTGGGGGAAAAGGTGGGCTGGCGCCGGTGGAGCGCGGTGGCAGTCGGCCTGCTGGGCGCGCTACTGATCGTCAAGCCGGGTACAAGTTCATTCAATTGGTGGGCTGTTGCGGCGATACTGTCGGTGATCGGGGGTGCCGCGCGTGACATCTCGACCCGTCGCATAGATCCACTGTTGCCGACGCCGCTGATCCTCGGCATTTCCGCCGTCGTCGTGTCGCTTGCGAGTTTGCTCGGAGCGTTGGTTGAGCATTGGCATGTGCCGGACGCCTGGACGCTGTTTATGTTGTTGTGCGCGGGCGTCTGCTCGATGCTGGGGCAGGTTTGCGTGATCACGGCGGTGCGTTCAGCCGAGATCTCTGTCGTGGCTCCCTTCCGCTATGCCGGCATCGTTTGGGCTCTGATCCTCGATTTGGCGATCTGGTCGCATTTTCCAGATGGTTGGGCGATGATTGGTATCGTGGCGGTATCGGCGGCCGGCATCTACACGTTCTATCGGGAGCGCGTGCTCCAGCGCCAGACAGCCCGTCGTGTTACGGAGATTGTGCGATGAAGCCGAACCGACTGAAGGAAAAGATTGCGCGCGGCGAGGCAGCCCTCGGGTGTTCGGTGATGTTCCCCTCACCCCAGGTCGTGGAAATGCTGGGCTATGCCGGATTCGACTGGGTCCTGATCGATTGTGAACACGGGTCGATCGGGCCCGCTGATGTCGAGCTCATGTGCATGGCAGCCGATGCTGTTGGCATAACGCCGATTGGGCGTCCGAAATCAAATACAGCCAGTGAAATCACCAGTTTGATGGATCGCGGCGTCATGGGCGTGCAAGTGCCGCACGTCAATTCGGCCGAAGATGCTCGCCGGGCAGTTGCGGCGGTGAAATTTGGTCCCGGCTCAGGTCGGGGGCTGGCTGCTGGCACTCGACCTGATCGATGGGGTTTGGGCGGAACAATGGTCAATTTCGCCGCCGAGGCGAACGCTCAATCCCTTGTTTGCGTCCAGATTGAGCATGAAACCGCGTTGGTTAACGTCGACGAAATCCTCAAGGTCGAGGGGGTCGACGTATTCTTTATCGGTCCCTCCGACTTGTCGCAATCGATGGGTCATCCTGGAAATCCGAAGGCATTGCCTGTCGCGAACGCGATTGCGGACACGTTGTCGCGCGTCCGCAGAGCGGGCAAGACCGCTGGTATGCCGGCGACCACCGAGACACTCGCTGACGTTTTAAACAGCGGCTGCCTGTACATCTACAATCACGTTCCAAAGCTTCTCGGAGCAGGAACGACGGCGTTTTTCAAGGCTCACGCGGAAATCGGAAATCGATAGGGATTATATTTTCGCTGCGTTTTTTCAATTGAGACGAAAATGGGGCATACTAAACGCCGTTTCCTCTGATTTTTTCGCCGATAGCAGCCATTTGAGTTTCATTGCGAATGCCTGCGAATTTTGAATAAGCAAGTAGTGTGTAAGTAACTAGTCGGCGTTTACTTTGATCAAAACTTTATCGTTAACCAATCGATGGGAATGGCGTCTCGATTTGGAACAAACCCTTTAAGGGAGTTCACCGTGCGGGGGAGTTAATCATTTTGTTCGTCATAGCGAACGCGCTTCTCCGAACCACCGAAAACGGGTCGAGGAGTAAACATATGCGTTCCAATTTCAATCGCGCTGCTTCAGCGCTAATGGCACTCACTTTGCCATGCGCCGTTCTGGCGTTCACGGTTTCAACATCGACAAGCGTGCTCGCAGACGGATCTTTGGAATCGATGAGCGGCGGACAATTTACGAGATTCGGAGCCGACACAGTGCGCCGCGAAGAGCGCTCGACTGTTCGCCGCAGCGCCAATCGCGCTGTTCGCAACGAGACTGAGTCTGATTCAGATGTTCCCACTTCAAAGCGCAAAGCTAGCCGCGGCCGACAGGTTGCCAGCCTTGGGCGCGACACCGACTTCAGCGCCCCGAAAGCCGGACGCAGTCTTTCCGGTGGCGGCAATGTGCGTTGGGTGGCTGCTTCAGGCTGCTTGACTGGCGCCTTGCGCAGCGCAATCGCGTCAGTTGCGGCAAATTACGGTAGCGTGACTGTCAATTCGACGTGCCGCAGTGCGGGCCACAATGCACGCGTCGGCGGCGCTCCCAAGTCGTATCATCTGGCCGGTAACGCTGTTGATTTCCGGGTCAGTGGCAATATCTCGGGTGCGGCTTCATATCTCGCGGGCCTCGGTGGCGGCTATAAGCACTACGGCGGCGGCTTGTTCCACGTAGACACCGGCCCACGTCGTTCGTTCTGAATTGTGCTGACGGTCTGGGGGCGTGCCCGCAGACCGTCACGCCGGATCTGCCGACCTGTTTAAAGACCAGAGTTATAGCAATCTCTTTGCACGTGCCGATTGGCGGTTGTTCGATTTCAGAGCCGAGCAGGGGTTGCTGCCGCCTTGATCTCGACGTCACCGGGCACCGGGCCGGTCAGCGGGCCGGGCAACGGGGAAGGCGCCGCTGCGCGATCAGGCACCGTTTCGTTACGGATCGTCGGAGCGTTCCATTGACCGGAAATCTCAACTGATCTCGCCCGGTCGGCACGCAACGCGGCTGTCGGAATATCCTCTGCCGGTCCTTGCTGTACTAGCAGATTCAGCTTTGATGTCGGTATTTCGATCGAACCCTTCATTCGTGAGATGATGTCACCAGACTTGGCTTGAACGTCGTCGGCGATCAAAATGCCTGACTTCACGATGAAACTTGCGTCCAGTTCGTCGAACGCCATTTGATTGCGGCCGTACGATCCCCACCCATCGACAGACCGTTTTTGTACAGCAGATGTCAGTCCGGTGAGGTCAAGGCCCAATTTGCCACCATTTCGAATCGTGACGTTCAAGCGACCACTCGAAGATACCAAAAATTCCTCGGCAGCCTTTCCGGTCAATGACAAGTCGGTGGTGACTACCGCTCGTCCCGTTAAGACTGGGTGACCAAACAGGTTCATCGTGGCTCGCGACGCATCGATGTCTTCAACTTTGCCGCGGACCGAAAACTTGGATGTTGGTCCGCTCATGTCCGTGCTGATTTGCCCGCTCGCGCGACCACCGTCGAATTCGACGGCGCCGATATCGGCTAGCATGCGGCCGCGCGCTATCGTTACCGTCACGGCGGATCGGCCTAACAGGGTCGTGTTGAGGAGTACCTTATCGGCCGAGAGCCGTATATCTGCATCGAAGTGCCGAAGGAGGGGCAGGCTCAAATCTCTGCTGAGAAAGTTTTTCCAGGCTGAGACGGCCGGGGTGCCAGTGGCGATCGGAGGTGCCGGAAAATATTTCGACAGATCGAACGATTTGAATGCGAGAGTTCCGCCCACCGAAGGCCGCGCATCCAAAAACTTCAGATTGAGAGTGCCGTGCGCTTCGTTGCCGTCGATATGGAACGTCGCCCGGTTGAAAGCCATTGCAGGGCCGGCCCAATCAAATTGACCGCGCCCAGTTACATTCTGCAGTCCGGGACCAGCGGGCCAATCCGCGCCGAACCATCGTGCGACTTGTCTGATCTGTGGAATTGAAAAATCGATCGTCCCTCGCAGTTGAGCTGGTCCGACGAAGCCGGCCCGACCATCCAAAGTCGCGTCTAGCAAGGCGCTTTTAACGGCGAGTTTGAAAGGGATCGTGGCTCCGGGCCGAGCGTCTGTCGGCACGCCGGAAGTCGCGTCGAATTCGATCGCCTGGCCGCGCAGTGTACCCTTGCCTTTAACGGCAAGGGACGACTTGCGCCGATTTGTAACTTCGCCATCGATGTCGGAGATTGTCTCGGTGCGACCATCGGGGAGCTGTACCCGCACCGATGTGTTTCGCATCATCAAGGTGTCGAATTGCAAGGCTGAAAGCGCATCGATGATAGCCGGTTGGGTATCTCCCGTGACCGTCTGCTGTCCGGTCTGAATTCGTAGCTCGCCGTCTTCGATCATGAAGCGGCCTTTACCGGAGGTGATCTGCGCGGCGCTCATTGGAACTTGTAGCGCGCGCCCCGCGCTGTCAGCAGGATAAAGCGTTCCATTTTCGATCGTGACAAGACCGCCGATGCCGAGAGCGATTGGTGTGGTCACGACAAAACTATTATGGGGAGCAGCACTCACGCGATTGCTGCCGACCAAGAGCGAGTGAGGCGCCATTGAAATGAGGATCGGAAGCGCTATTCCAACGACGACGAGGCTCGCAAGCACGATGAGAGCTACGCCGTTGTAACGTCGGGTCCCCCTCCACCAAGTCATCTTGTGCAACCTTCTCATTCCGCGAGCGTAAGATTGTAAGCCCCGTTGTCCCCGACAGGCAGACAGCTCGCTCGTGCACAAATTATTTCAGCGTGATCTCTTTTTAGAGGGTCCTTCCAATGTGCGCAACAAGTACCGGCTCAAGTTCGCATCTATCATCGGTGAGGAGCAGATCGACGGCGCTTGCGATAGGATGCTCTCGATCTTCCACAATTCCTTTGGATATCGGCTGTACGAGGTGCGTTACGGGGCGTTTAAAATGTTGCACCGGGCACGTAAGCAGTTAAAACGTTTTTATCTGCGCCACGATCATGGCTGCGGCAACATCATTTTTCTTCGCCGCGAAGTCCGATGGAACTTGCAGTGAAGCCTAACATTTAAGGACCGGCTCATATGGGCAAAGTTTACGCGGATGCGACGTCGGCGGTTGCCGGGGTGCTCGAGGATGGCATGGTGGTCATGTCCGGCGGATTTGGGCTTTGCGG
>JANLXZ010000271.1:0-1670 GCA_031365375.1 Hyphomicrobiaceae bacterium
CGCGACGGAAGCGCGCCCGTCCGGATGGCCTGCCAAGACCTTTAACACCGTAATCTGAAAACTCACGGCACGCTCTTTCGCAACAAAACGCGTTCTAATATGGGTTGAGCATAGCGTCGTTCATTCCCGGGTCCAGCCGTCTCCTGCGCGATTTCTCCAGTGTGTCCGGGAGGCAACAGATTCTGCCTTTTTCTCGTGGGGAACCTTTCGCAGCGCTCATTGCTGAAATCGTGTTATTTGGCGCTGGTGAACTTCCTCGTATCAGCCAACGACACATCAGGCCGGATAAATCTCAGTAGGGCCACGGCGACGGCCGCTCTGAAGAAGGCGCGAGAGCTCCTCTATACGGATGTTGGGACGTGAAGATCTACTGCCCAGACGGCCGAATATTCAATTCCAAGGAGTTTGACCAGTTCGAGACCTAGCGCTTCTCGACCCGCACTCGCTCAACTTGGCGATCCGCGCCCTCGGCCAATGGGCATAATTGGCTTAGACACTTCCTAGTACCCGGAATCATTGATCCGCGAAACGTGCTTTGAGGCGCTTTTGGTGGACTTCGGACTTGGTCCAGACGAACGGCTTGGCATCGACGTTGTAGTGATCGATGAACGCATCGATGTGCTCTCTCAGCTGTTTGACGGAGGTGAAGGATTCGTCGGACAGGGACTTTTCCTGCAGAATTGAGAACCATATCTCGACCTGGTTGAGCCATGAGGCCCGGGTTGGCGTGAAGTGGAACGTCACGTTCGGATGCCGCTTGAGCCAACGGTCGTTCCTGGGTTTGTGGGTGTTGAGGTTGTCGAGAACGACGTGGATGGCTTTGTCGGGCCACGCGGCGACAATGTCGTTCATGAAGTCGAGAAACTCGATGCGCCGCCGGCGCTTCTTGTGGGCGACCGTCACCTTGCCGGTGGCCACCTCGAAGGCTGCGAACAGCGTCGATGTGCCGTTGCGCTTGTAATCGTGACTGTGACCGCCCAGTGCTCGGCCGTTCGGCATTTTCAGATAGCCTTGGGCGCGCTCCAGCGCCTGGATCGAGGGCTTTTCATCGACGCAAAGGACGATCGCGTTCTCCGGCGGCACCATATAGAGCCCGACCACGTCGGCCGCCTTGGCGGCGAACTCCGGATCGCTGCTCTCGCACCAGGATTTTCGCCCGGCGAGATCGATCTTCTGGGCTCGCAAGAAGCGCCAGATATACTGCACATCAACGTCGCCGAGTGCCGCGGCAAGCAGCGGACCCGACCAGCGGGCATAACCCTTTGGCTTTGGCTGATCCAACATCGCCAGAATGCGTTGGTCCGTTTCTGCCGTGTATTTTGGCGCGGCACCTCGGTCGCC
Source organism: Hyphomicrobiaceae bacterium (assembly GCA_031365375.1). GTDB lineage: Bacteria > Pseudomonadota > Alphaproteobacteria > Rhizobiales > Hyphomicrobiaceae > JAKFWF01. Next base: position 1,342 of record JANLXZ010000271.1, read on the forward strand.
CGTTTCGTCGAGGCCGTCAAACCGCCTTTCGGCATAGCGCACGCGCCACTTCGATGCTGTCCCGGTCGTGCAGCCAACGGCACGCCCGATCGCCCGGCTTGCCTCCCCCTCTGCCGCCAATAGCACGATCCGAGCGCGCTGCCGTAACCGGTGTTCCGTCTTCGTTGAGCGCACCAAGCTCTCAAGCTCGCTGCGCTCCGCCGTCGTCAAGATGATCGCTGTCGCTTCCGGGATGCCGCTCATGCTCCCTTGAATCACGACTCATTCTTCACCGATAGTGGGTACTAGCCTCCTTCAAGTCTAGCGTGTCGAAGCCTTCGGTGAACCAG